>JAZANL010000059.1:0-15273 GCA_036251765.1 Thermoplasmatota archaeon
CGTATTCCCACGCTTAGCAAGCCGATTATTGTGGCGTACTTCCCCATCAAAAGGGGGATGGATCGCAATATCGCTATCACCAATCCCGCCGAGACGCCGAATCCGAACAGCATGAATGGGGACAAAGCTACGCCGAGAAATCCTGATCTGGCCATGGAACCAACACCTTGTGCAATCATAGAGGGCTCAATTAGCCAGGAAAGCCATGCGAGCCATAATCCAAGATAGACGTCTTCCGAGAATCTCTTGTTCCCCCTCCAGTCCCTGTATTTCTCCCCCATCCTGGAGTGGATTAGCCGAGACAGGTGCTCGATTTCGAAAACCCTGCCTCTAGTAAGCATCGATACTCCATGGTAGACCAAAATAACTGACAGAATTATCTCGAGAATTATCCACTGAGAGCCAAGTCCCAATGCAGAGAGTATCGCGATTGGGGCTGCCCATGCTAAGAATCCCAATGATGACCCCCACATAGTCATGAAAATCCCCGCACCGGGGATCAGTGCCTCTTCGGGTGCCTCGTAATTCTTCTCACTGGGCATGGATAGGACCAGAAGGGGCAGGAGAGAGAGCCCTGCAGCCATTGAGAGGAGGACCAGTGGGGATTTGCCCGAGCCGAATGATGCTCCCTCGGAAGCCGATTGGATTTCCGAAGGAGACATCGATCCGGGTGACCAAGCAGAAATGAAGCCAGCCGAGTCGATGACGAAGACCGAATCGGTAGGGCCGCTCGGAAGGGACTCTCCCACCGTTCCGTCATCTAGCAAAAGAGGCCATGAGCCATTTAGCTCCTGGGAGAATTCATCCAAATTGTATGCCTTCACATCTTCCCCAGTGGCAATCTGTGCGAATGAGGCAGAAAGACCGTCGATCGCCAGAACCTTCTCGGCTGATTCGAAGTCCGTCATCTGCCTCTTTGCATTGGGGGAACCCGGAGTGAACAGGCCAATCACTGCCACGTCCGAGTCTTCCAAGAGTTCAGAGAGGGAGCCTGCTCCAGAGTCTGGATTGTGGGAAAGTAGGATGAAATTTGGTGCAGCGCCGCCTTCCCTATAGTTGTCAGAGTCTATATCCGGTAGACTGAGTGCAGTCGCGGAAGATGCAATAGCTAGGAGAAGGATCGCACCATAAGCTGGCAATGGCAGTTGCGCACCCCTCATCGAGGCCCCCACCCATGCAAACATTCCCATGAAGACAAGTGCTGCAGCGGCTGCGGAACCGAGGATGGGAGGTTCATCTGCAGGAACACTGAATCTCAATAGAACCCACGAATGGCAAGTTTCACCGGGGTCTTGGTCGGAAAGCACCAGGCAAGCGTCGAGCATGTAATCTCCGGGTACTAGTGGCTGGGCTGTAATCCAATTGAGAACTGTTCTGTTCCCTTCGCCCTTGGAAAATCCATGTGGAAGCTCGAAGTGGTCGACCCAAGTAGATTCTTCGTGCTTTCCATGTCTCATTTCAGACCATGGCATGGGTCCGACGAGCTCTATTGACTGGGCTGAAAAGTCGGACGCGCCCCATGGGGAAAAGGGTGTGAACTCAATTCTTGCCATACGATTCTGATCCACTATGACATCCAACTCCGTCTCGACAATGTGTCCGTCGAAAATTACGCCCGTTCTAGCATCGTATGTCCCCCACCATAGAGTTCCAGAGACTGCACATTCGTGTCTAACCTGGATAGACAATCTAATTTGCTCACCTGAATTCATAGAGATGTTCACATTTTCTACTCTGACTTCGAAGACGTGGGGGTCAGTGCGATCCTTGCTCATCACGATTGACTCCGTATAGGAGTTAGAAATGGCAGAAATACCCCCCATACTGAGAGAAACCGAGAATTGCGTCTCTGAACCTAGTGGGCCTCCAAGAGGTATGTTCGACAAGGAGCAGATATCACTGGCCGACTCTAAAGAAGCGAACATCCTGACGGAAATGTTCCCTTCGAAGTTGAATGGCTCTTGGGTGGGGGAAGAGAATGCATCCACTATCGTTGGAAGGGTGAATGAGCTGGTCTTGGAAAATGTCGCACTCCCGGAGGGTAGTCCGGTGACGGTAGTCCAGTTTCTGTCCAAGAACTGGTTTTCCTCCACCCCCTTTAGGAATAGCATGTGGTTTTCGGGATACTCAAAGTCGAATCCTGGGCCATCGTAGGCAGTTTGGTTCTGGGCTATTCCTGATGAAGATGCCATCAGAGTTGCCACTAGTATTGTGAAGACCAACAGTGGCACCCTTCCCGAATGCATCTTTTCCACCATTAGATTCTGCCTCAAACTGAATGTTCAATCCTTCGTCTCCATGTTACAGAAGTCTCGTAGCTACGAATAGGGCCATTAGGGAACCGCAAAGTGTGGAAATGAAGTTCACACTATGCTTCCCTAGGAATCCCCGGTTCTCAAGAATGGCCCCTAGGATAGAGTCGACTTGGCACCCGATCCATCCAAACATAATGACGGCTGGAAAGAAAATTGCTAGAGGGGTCCTGTCCCCGTTTATTGCCCCAAGAATGGAGGATACTACAGCGATTAGTAATGCCCCGTAAAATGCGGCAAGGGTGCCCGTTGGTGACATCCCCCCGTTCGTTCCAGCTGGGACGGCTTCCAGTGTTGTAATGATTCGAGTCCTGGGATCTAGGCTGCCTATCTCTGAGGCGAGTGTATCCGAAGCAGCAACAGAAACTGCTGAACAGAGGAGGAAGTAAGACCATTCGTGACCCCCTATGAAGAAGTTTCCAATTGCAACTAGACTTGCGACCCCCCCGTTGGCCAAGACGTTCTTCCACCCCCTAACCCCATCATTGGCTTCCTCTGCGGATATCTTTGCCTTCTCCTCGAACCTCCATTTTGTGGCTAGAGAGCCGACTATGAGGAACGTCATTAGAACAACAAGCCATGTCCAATGGCCAAGTAGAGAAATCGTAAGTCCAACAACCAAGGCTGCTAGTAGTCCACCATTGTCGAGCAGATCTTTCGTCATGGAGATTAGAAGAAGACCCGAAACGAGGGCTATCGAGATTGTCAGATCGTCCCCTAGTTCAACCATATTGACAGGATGTCGTTCACACTGCGGTCATGAAAGATTCGGAATAGTTGCCAATTAATGGTGAGTTTTCCGGCAGATATGTTACTCGAGGGAGTTTACGCCCCTTATGACGCCCCGAGCGACAAACAGTACGGAGGAAATCAGGAGAATAATCCATGAGAACACCGCCAAGGTCGACTCAAACTCCCCCATTCCAAGAGACTCGGTGGCAGAGTATGACAAGAAGGAGCTCCCATTCCAAAATGAGTGCCCGGCAATCGAGAGCACCAATGCCGGGGCGACTCCCCTGGGGGTGTGGATACCTGCTAGGTTACGAATGACCGGTTTCTTCTCATAATCTAGGGAGAAGTCGCCGATCCCTAGTTCTGAATCGGTCGCATTCGCCTCGTGATTTTCATTCCCCAGTATCATCCATGGCTTGCTTTCTTCGGTTTCTCGGGATGCCTGCCTAACTGCCTCCTCGATAGTGGGCCGGGAGCCATCAAATCCCGAGAGGTCCCCATCACCGTCAGTGTCGAAACCCATGCCCTCGGCGATGTCAATTGCTGAAATTGCCATTGACCGGGCCTTCCAAGAGAGTTTTGCTTTGAGTTCCTTATCAGAGGCCAACCAACCAATGGCGGTTCCGGAAATTGCAGTCCATACTGCATGACCTGGAATTGAGCCTATTCCTCGGACGAGAATGGTGAAGCTCAGTCCAACAGGGCCCCCGAGTAATGAGAATCCAATATATTGGAAGTTCTCTATCAATGCGAATCCCAACCCGACTGTGAATCCAACTTGGAAGCCGTGCTTGGGACCTTTGATGTAAGGAAGAAATACTGCGACGGCCATTGCTTTGAAAATCTCCTCGCACAGAGGGGCCCAGACTGCAAGAAGTGAGAACTCGATCCAGTAATCGGAGTCTAAAGGGGTGATCTTCGGAGCGACTAATGAATTGAAGAGGAAGGCCGGGAATGCGGAAGCCATTCCTGCCATTAGCCATGCCTCTGCATCCCTCCTCCGAGTAGGAAGCCCGAGTGACTTGTGGGAAGTTCCCCACCATGCCAGGACCGGGAGGGAGAAACCTACGAACCAAATCGGTATTCCAATCAGAATGAATGCGAGCACAGCAATTAGTTCGAGAGACTCGACTTCTGAATATAGCATAGCGCTAATTGAGGCTCCGAGTAAGATTACGCCAGAGAATATCCCCCATAGCTGTCTGGTGGGGGGGACGTCCAGGATTGAGTCGTCCTTGACTAGGAATCGCGAGAACTTGGTCCTCATCGGAGTAAACAAAGAAACCCCAGCAGATATGGCGTGGGCTTCGGAACCCATTTCATCAGGAACCGCTAGTTGGACATGGACAAGTCGTGGTTTATGCAGACTAAATATGAAGAATAAAAGAGGGGCACTGCATATTCCAGAGATCAGTACAATGGCGGGTTCAAGATTGATTAGTCCTATTACAAGGAAGAGGAGTACGTACATCAGGAAGAAGGCGGGGATTACCGTACCAAGCATTCTGAGATAAGTCGACCATGGCTTGCTAGTTCTTGCAATCCTGAGGTTCTTCGGAGGTTCGCTGAGAGGAGTCGGTTCCTTGATCCGGTACATCCTCCCCATCTCGTCGATGTACACCCTCTGATCTTGCATATTTCACCCGGTGCCACTCAGATCGCCCATCACTCGCGGTGCCCGGAGCACCCGGTGCGGTTCCTCATCACTGTGGCAATACATGGAAGAGGGGTTGCAATATTGGGGTTTACCATTATCCAATTACCCCACATGATGTGCAGAACGTCTCACTTCTGGATTCATCCCTTTTCATGCTCCATTCACCACACGATGGGCACCTAGGGAGTCTCCTTTTCTTAGTACTGGCGCCCCTTCCCCGAATCCTCCTACGAGTCTTTGGGACGGCCCATCCCTTCTTCGGCCTCCTGACCTTTGGCATACCCCTGCAAAGGGGTCTGTACTGAAGAAACTGGCGGGTCTTTATTGGAGTATATTTCTGGAGTTTAATCATAAGCCAGACGTGTATCGGGGCATGCACTGTACAATAGTCGGGGCAGGTGTTTCAGGACTGACCTCCGGGATAAGACTCCTGGAGAATGGCCATCAAGCACATATCGTCTCGGATAAGTTCAGTCCTGATACGGTGTCTGATGTGGCTGCAGCAATTTGGTACCCATTTCTGGTTAAGCCAGCCGATAGGGCTGACACTTGGGGGATCGTGACCTACGATGTTCTCGAGTCACTTTGCGAAAGTGACCCCGAAGCCGGTGTTCGGATGATAGACGGGCGGGAATACTTGAGGAGCGTGGTTGACCTGCCCCAGTGGAATGAAGATATAGCTGCGTTCAGAATACTGGAGAGTGAGGAGATTCCCGATGGATATGTATTCGGTTGGGAATTCAGGGCCCCGGCAATCGACATGAAGTTGTACATGCCATGGCTCAAGAATAGATTCGAAGAGCTTGGAGGCACCTTCGAGCGGGGTGTTGTAAAGAGCCTGAAAGAAGTGGATGGTGAAATCATTGTTAATTGTGTGGGACTAGGGGCAAGAGAGCTATGCAACGACGAAGAAGTCAAGCCGGCTAGGGGACAGATAATCTTCATCGAGCAAGATCCGGGCATTGGTCATTTTGATCAGCAGCCTGATACTTTGACCTACACAATCCCCAGGACCAATGTCACAGTGCTTGGGGGGACCGCACAGGTCGATGACTGGGACCTAGAAATTCGGGAAGAGGACAATGATCTGATACTCGCCAAAGTGGAGGCGGTCTGGCCCGATCTCGATAGAAGCAAGATTGTAGGCGGCACTGTGGGATTGAGGCCCTCTAGGACGGAAGTTAGGTTGGAAGAGGAAGATATCGGTGGGCGCAGGGTCATTCACAACTATGGTCACGGTGGCGCAGGTGTAACTTTGTCATGGGGATGTGCGGATGAAGTAGTTTCAATTGCTGGAAATAGAAAGGAGTCCTGATGACGGACGAAATCTTCGACATTGTGGATGATTCGGATTCGGTTGTTGGAAGTGCAAGTCGGGAAGAAGTGCATAGATTAGGACTCCTGCATAGGTCGACTCATCTGATAGTGTTCGACTCACGTGGGAGAGTTCTGTTGCAAAGGAGGTCAGCAGAGAAGGACACTTTCCCAGGGAGGTGGGATTCCTCCGTATCCGGGCACGTCGACAGTGGCGAGATGTACGACCAGTGCGTTCTAAGGGAGGCCAAGGAGGAGATTGGGATTGACCTTTTCGAGACTCCGGAGAGGATCTTCAAGATAGATGCATGCGAAGAAACTGCTAATGAGTTCACGTGGGTTTACAGGACCTTGAACGATGGTCCTTTCAGCGTAAATCAGCAAGAGATATCAGAGATTAGGTGGTTTACCAAAGAGGATGTGGGTCGTCTGATCGATTCCAAACGTGAGATTTTCTCACCTGCCTTCGCCCTGGTGTGGGGCATGATGCAGGAAGGTGGGTTTCTCGAAGTAGACTAGCTGTATGCAGCCTTTGTAGTGGAAATTACAACGGCTCCGATCTTGTATGGGTCGCCATTGGAAGAGGGTCGGCGGTCTTCCAACCTCCCGCACCACCCGTCTTCGACGGTTCCAATTGGTATCCGGATCGATGCGCCTCTGTCTGAAACGCCGTATGAGAATTCGTGGATTGACTGGGTCTCGTGAAGCCCGGTCAGGCGCTGTTCGTTATGCGCTCCATAGACATCCATGTGTTTCTTTATGTTCTTGCCGAATTCATCGCATACCTTGTTGAATGTCGCCTCATCTCCACAAGTCCTCAGTGTCGTATCTGAGAAGTTGACGTGCATACCTGATCCATTCCAGTCGGTTGCTCCCAGAGGCTTTGGGTGCCACTCTATAGTTAGGCCATACTTTTCGGCGTTCCTCTCTGCCAGGTACCTTGCGACCCAGACTTCGTCTCCGGCATTCTTGGCCCCCTTTGCGAAAATCTGGAATTCCCACTGTCCCACGGCAACTTCAGCATTGATGCCCTCGACATTGATGCCCGCCTCCAAGCACATGTCTAGGTGAGTCTCAATTACCTCTCTTCCGAATGCGTTCTCGGCACCGACAGAGCAGTAGAACTGCCCCTGGGGGGTTGCATCTCGAGGGAATCCAAGTGGGAGATCGGTCTCCGGGTCCCACAAGAAGTACTCTTGCTCATAGCCGAACCAGAAATCGTCGTCGTCCTCATCGATGGTTGCACGTCCGTTTGTTGGATGAGGGGTTCCATCTGCATTGTATACCTCGCACATTACCAGAAAACCGTTTATCCTATCCGGATCAGGATAGATTGCGACTGGCTTCAGTAAGCAGTCCGATGAACCTCCCTCTGCCTGGAGAGTCGAGCTGCCATCGAATGACCACATCTTGCAGTCTTCGACCTTTCCCGAGAAATCGGTCTCTATCATTGTCTTGCTCCTCAAACTCTGTGTTGGTTCAAATCCGTCCAGCCATATGTACTCTAATTTCGACTTAGTTGCCATGCTCCCTCCCCGGGAAAAGGTAGTTTATAGTCTGAACGTTTGAACATTATATCTGTAATATTTTGATTATTTTGTTTACAATTTATCAAATTATTAGTCAAATACTATTATTTTAAAATAAATAATATTCATATGACTATTTTATTATAAAATAAAATGATTTTTTTCGCTCAATTGAACAAAGGGGTAAAGGTCATTTTTCCCTAAACGTGAACGTATGGCATTGAATAGTAGGGTTTCGAAAAGTGGTCCCATGGGGATGGCAGCGGCATGGGCCATTCCCGAATTTAGGAGGCTTGTAATTGGAAACGGAATCAACATGCTTGGGACTGCTATTTTCTTCATTGGCATGGGGTGGACAGTAGCACAGATAGGGGGTCCTAAGGAGTACGGGCTGATCTTCACATCTTATTTCCTCGGCCATCTGCCTCTGCTGCTGTATGGGGGGATGGTAGTTGACCGAATGCCTAGAAGAACAGTTGCCCTGGTAGCAGACATAGCTCAAGCAATTTTGGTCACCATAGCTGTTGCAATTCTACTATTGGGTTTTGGAGAGATAAAGACGCTGCTTGTTGTCGCATTCTTTACCGGAGGTGCGGGAGCATTCTCAATTCCAGCTATCGGGGCCCTAATTCCGGATCTTGTAGAGGAGGAATTGCTCCCCCAGGCCAATGCAATCAGGGGGGTGGCTATGACTGGGGCATGGATGCTAGGGCCACTGATTGGCGGATTCTCCGTTGCTGCATGGGGGATCGAGGTTTGCCTAATTTTGGATGTAGTTACTTTCGCGTTCAGCGCGCTGGTGCTCTGGACTATCCCTGAGATTTCGGTTGATAGAGAAGAGAGTGGGGACCTTCGCGAAGAGGTTGCTGAAGCATGGTCATTCGTGAAGACCCAACCCTGGCTTTTCGCGGGGATAGCGATGTTCATGATCTGGCACATTGGAGACTCTGCCATCGAAATTGGCATCCCATTCATCATCGAGAACAATGGACTTGGTGCCAAGGAGTTTGGAGTGTTCGGAGCGGTTGGTGCGGCCGGTGCAATGATGGGTTCGGTAATTGGTGGAATCAGGCCTGTCTCGAAAGAAAATAGAGGCTTGGTCTTCTACGTGCTAATCGGGGGGATAGCTTGGTGCATGCTGATGTGGGCAATGCCTATCCCATTCCTATTGATACTTGTTTTCGTGTTGCTGGAAGGAGTCCTAGGAGGGACCTTGGGGGTGATCTGGCGGACGACCATGTCTGATAGCGTCGACCAGCATCTTAGAGGTAGAGTGAACTCTCTTGATGCTATAGGCTCCTTGATCTTCATTCCCCTCTCCCCACTAATTGGGGGTTGGATGATTGAGGAGACGAATGTCCTAACTACTTTCTCTGTTGCCGTCTCTTTCATGGTTCTCACGACAATGGCTGGATTGATCGTCCCATCCTTCAGGAGATTCGAGAGGGTCGACTCCGATCTCTTCCCCATCAATGTCGATCAAAGTCAATCTGAGTGATGTCGACTGCGAACCAGTTCTCGTACGCTCTCTTCTGGAGCCGCACTACCACTACCAGAATAAGAAAGAAAATCATCCATGAGAAGGGGGTCTTTCCCAATCTGACAGGGATCTCTGTAAGAACGAGGCCGTCGAACAAAAGACAGGCCGTAACGTAAAACATCCTGCCGGCAGTGGTCAAAACGGTCTCTTCCTCTTGAGCTAGGACCCTCTTGAGTCGGTTCTCTCGCCATCGGTCCGAGGATCGCTTCAGACGCCAGAAGGATGACTCTCTCTCACCCCTACTATCGAAGGTAGGAGGTTTTGCTGGACCTTCCTTTCCGTCCGTGGATTCCGTCATTCCTCCTCCTTGACCCAGTCTGGAGGGGTCTTAGGTTCCGTGTAGTCCTCCGTGCAACACGGACACGGTTGTACCCAGTGCCCGGGGGAGACCTCCCTGAGGGAGAGGTCCATCTCTGTGCTCTTCTCCCATTCAGGGTGCTTCATCCTGTGTCCGAATGCGCATCCTGGAGGGGGGTCGACAGGAGAGGGTACGTCCCCCTCTACAGGGGGTCTATCGCTTCTGGAGCTAGGGTCCGGGTTCGGTATGGCCGAAATCAGGACCTTTGTGTAGGCGTGTCTAGGGTTGCGGTATATCTCGTCAGCATCGGCCAGCTCCACGACCTTGCCCAGGTACATGACTGCGACCCTATCAGAGATGTGGCGAACAACTGCTAGGTCGTGGGAGATGAATACGAAAGTCAGGTCCCTGTTGCTCTGGATTTCCTCCAGGAGATTGAGGACCTGGGCCTGAACTGAGACATCCAGTGCGCTGGTCGGCTCGTCCAGCATAATGAACTCGGGGTCGAGTGAAAGGGCCCTAGCGAGGGCAATCCTCTGCTTCTGCCCACCAGAGAACTCGTGAGGAAAACGATTCATGTGCTCCCTCTTCAGACCTACTGACTCCAATAGCCCCTCGACCTTCTTGGTGAGCTCTACCCCCTCGCATATTCCGTTAACCTGCAGTGGCTCTCCCACAATCGACCTAACGGACATCCTTGGGTTCATGGAGCCCCCTGGGTCTTGGAAGACTATCTGCATCTTCTTCCTGATCTCCTTGTTCGGAATATCGCGAATGTCCTTGCCGGAGTATCTGACTGTGCCGTCGGTGATTGGGATGAGGCCCATCAGAACGCGCCCTAGTGTTGTCTTCCCGCAGCCTGACTCCCCGACTACCCCGAGGGTCTCGCCCCTCCTGATGTCTAGGTCTACCCCGTCCACAGCCCTTACGTGACTCCTGACCGCAGAAAGCATTCCGCCCTTTATCGGGAACCACTTCCTTAGAGACCTCACCTCGATCAGATTATCTCCTGCCATTATCTCACTCCCACCTATCCTGCGACTCGTCCAGGCAAATCGGGCATGATTCTACCCAGTGACCATCCTCGATCTCCACCATTTCGGGCCTGACTTGCAGAGTCTCGCCGTCCCTTTCCATCCTCTGGCAGAACCGGCACCCATTGACGAACTCCGAGGGAGTAGCCACCTGGCCTGGGATCGCTGGAAGCACCGAGCCGCGCATGGATTCCATGTTAGGAGTGCAGGCGATCAGCCCTCTGGTGTATGCGTGCATGGGGTTGTCGAATAGTTCCACGACTGGGGCCCTCTCTACAACCCTCCCTGCGTACATCACCGTGACGTCGTCGCACATCTCTGCGATCACTCCGAGATCGTGGGTGATGAGCAGTATTGCGGTTCCCTTCTTGTCCCTTAGGTCTTTCATCAGCTTGAGTATCTGCGCCTGGATCGTGACGTCAAGGGCGGTTGTGGGTTCGTCCGCAATCAGGAGTTTTGGCTCGCAGGCCATCATCATCCCGATCATGACCCTCTGTCTCATCCCTCCGGACAACTCGTGGGGGTACATCTTGGCGACTGACTCTGGATTGGGTATCCTGACGTCACCTAGGATTCCCTCAACCTGCCTCGTATGGGCCGGGTCGAGGACCAGGAAGTCCACCCACATGATCACAGGCAGGGCCAGCAAGGAGCATATTACGACGATTCCTGCCAACGCTGAGAGTGGCATCCAGAACATTAGGAAGATCACTATGAATGAGGCTAGAAGGAGCGGGATATTCTGAATTATCTTGCGTGTCAGAGTTGTTCGACCCACATAATCGAGTAACTGCTCACGAAGAGGATCTGGCCTTCGGTTAAGATAGTAAGGCATAATTATGACATCTATGACGATTAGGAGGATAAATCCGAAGAGCCCAATGGATGCCTCAATCACAGTCATGGCGAATGGGTTTTCTATAACCATGTCCGAATCAATAGCATCCATGAAGAGTCCCATCGTAGTTAGTACTAGGACGGTGATGACCTTGGTTGGATACAACAAGTATGAGATGAATGGATCCGTGGAATCCCACAAATGGGCGGCGAAAACAACGGCCATTACGAAAGTGACCACCATGGACTGGCGTGGGAACGTAAGGAAGGACTTCCTCACGAGGAGTGCTGGGCTTGCCAGGGCGTGCCCGATTCTGCGGGAAACGGGAGTCTCTGCCTGAACTAGCCTGCCGTGCTCCCTCATCACCTCCGATATCTGCTTCTCGATAGTGTACAGTGGGTTCAGAGCAGACATTGGCTCCTGGAAGATCATGCTGATCTCGTTCCCCCTGACCCATCTCATGTACTTCTGGTGCTTCCTGGACTCTCCCTTTGTCGCGAATCCCACCATCCAAGATATCGCCATTATGGAAGCCGAGACCAGGAGCGCCTGTCCCGATAGGATCGGGTCGATCAGGATGATCCCGAAGAAAGAGGCTATCGAGGCGAGGACCCCGAAGACCGTTAGGCGGTCTGTGATGCTCTGGATCCTGGCGTTTTCCGGGGTTTCCCTGAACAGCATCTCCTCCCCTTGGTACTTCACACTCCCCTCGTCAACCTCGCAAGTAGCTAGCCCGATTGACACCAGGGATGTAACGGACTTTCCACAACCTGACTCCCCCACTAGGCCCATGATCTGCCCCTCCTCGACACTTAGGTCGACGGATTGGAGGGCCTCTATGGGACCATCCAGCGTATCGAAGTGGACCCTAAGTCCCTCTACCTCAATTATCTTCTTCGCCACCATCTCACCTCCTGTTCTTGGGATCCACTACGTCCCTTATTCCGTCCCCAAGAAGATTGAATCCGAGAACGGTGACGGCTATGGCTAGCCCGGGATATAGCATCAGCCAGGGGGAGTCGAGGAAGTACCGTCTGCTCTCAGATATCAGAATGCCCCACTCCGCGGTCCCCGGCTCGGCCCCAAGTCCGATGAAAGAGAGTCCTGATGCGGAGAGTATTGTCCCTCCGATGTCTAGGGTGAATGCCACTAGCAGCGGTGCCCATGCATTGGGGAGGATGTGCCTGAACATGATCCTCCCGGAGGGTGCGCCAACGCTCCTTGCGGCCTCTACGAATGCCATCTCCTTGACGTACAGAACCTGGCCTCGGATCAGCCTCGCGTATCCCGGCCATCCGGTGAATATCAGAGCCGCCTGTACCTTCCACAGTCTGTCGAAGTCCTTGATCACGACTATCTCGCTACCCTCTGTGCCTGAGAAGCTGAACAGGAGGGCCAGCGATACGAATACGGCTATCGTCCTGAATGTCAGATACCTCCACGGGTTGGTCCAGTCGAGCGATCCCTTGATCCTAGTCCACCCTCCGTCGAAGCTGGTGTCCAGGAAGAACCTCCTGTCGGCGAGGGAGACGCCAGCCAGGATGGATACGATAAGCAGGGCAGACAGGATGCGCCAGGACCTGCTCTGGGAGTATCCGAAGAAGTCGGACCATGCCAGAGGAGGGAGGCTGGTTACGAAGAACAGGGTCGCGAGTATGCCGATGATGATGCCCCTGTTCTTCGTCAGGAATGACATTGAGCGTTCAGAGGCACGGTCTTCCAGGGGGACGGTCGACGAGAGATATGTGCTGGATATCGAGGCCATCACCAGTATCGGAACCAGGACGCCCAGCCAAACTGGGATGGTGAAGCTGGTAATCTGGTTCATTGCGGCTACGAATGCCATGGCCAGGATCAAGCCCGGGATTGCGAAGAAAATGTCGCATATCCTCATTATCACCTCGTCCACCCTACCTCCGAAGTAACCGCTTATGCTACCCACTATAGTGCCGATAGTTACGGTTAGGACTGCGACGGTTATCCCTATCTTCAGCGAGACTCGAGACCCGTACAGGACCTTGCTGAACAGGTCCTGGCCCTGGTCGTTTGTCCCGAAGATGCACACGTCGTAGCCGTCTGGTAGCCACCAGTGGTGCATTTCCTCGTTGTCGAACTCGTAGGTAATCCAAACCCCGTTTCTGAGGGACTTGTTCTCGTATAGTTCCTCGGAGAGGATGAGCAGTGACGAGTTGTCCGGGTCTATGGTGATCAGGGAGTAGTTCAGATCGTATCCCTGGTAGTCCTCGATCTTGATGATCTTGACCACTGACAGAGTTTCACGGTAGTAGCCGTCCGCTATGTTGTCCCCTACCTTGTCGTCAGACTGGGCGACCACAGTCTCGGAAAAATCAGCTACCCTGGGGTCTGAGATGATCTTCTGCTCGTGCCAGTCGCATTCCTCTGAAAAGGGGGCGACCCTGCGTGGCTCGTAGTCTATCAACCACTTGTCCTCAGTGTCTGTTAGATCCCTGTATGGGTGCTCCACGGCAATCTTGTCTGCAAGAATTGCGACCATCGAGACTGAAAGGACCATGATAAGTCCCATCATCGCCAGCAGTGACCTGCGATATATCTTCCAACTTCGACTGAGGTCGCTGCGAAACTGGGATAATGCCTCAGATAGTCGTTTGCGGCTCTCAAGCCTGTCCAATTCGCCCTCTTCCCAGCCCTTCATTCTAGCCTCACCCTTGGATCAATTATTGCGTAGGCGATGTCAACGATTAGATTGGATAGGAGGAAGATTACGGAGGTAATCAGAGTCACCCCCATGATGACTGCGAAGTCTAGGTACTGGATCGATGTCACTGCGACCCTGCCCATTCCGTTGAATGCGAAAACCGTCTCAGTGAGGACTGCCCCTCCGATGGCGCCTCCAATCGAGAACCCCAGTATCGTCACGATCGGAACCAGTGCGTTCCTGCATGCATGCACCACAACTACCCTGAACTCTGAGAGTCCCTTGGCCCTGGCCGTCCTGACATAGTCCTCGTTCAGGACCTCCAGAAGGCTTGCCCTCATGTACCTGAGAAGAGAGCCTGCAGAGGCGACTCCCAGAGCAGTGCATGGGAGGGCGAGGTGCACCAGGGTGTCCTTGAACAGTTCCCCCCTTGAGTTGAAATCCTCTGGCATGGTTGCCAGTTTGTCGCTAGAGACGAACCAGCTGTCCACGAGATGGAAGCCGGTCCCCCCCGCGGGGTAGAAGGAGAAGAACCCGTCCTCTGGGTAGGTGTAACTAGGGTCGTGCCTGCCGTATATCGGGAAGCATCCCCCATCTGTGCCGAATATCGGATCGCATATTCCTCCGTTCTCCGTCCCCGTCGCCAGGTAGAGTTGCAGCATCATCGCGAACCAGAAGATTGGCAGGCTGACGAATGCTATGGCGAAGAACCTGGACACGTGGTCGAACATCTGGTCCTGCCTGACGGCGCTGATGATGCCGAGAACGATGCCGAGAGGATAGGCAATTAGAAGTGCGAAGAAGGACATCTCCAGCGTAATAGGTGCAGCATCCCTTACCACATCAACTACCGGACGATGGTATGTCAGGGAGTCGCCCCAGTCCCCCTCGGCGAGGTCGGAGACGTACCTTCCGAACTGTGTCACGACAGGGTCGTCCATCTTCAGTCTGATCCTGTTGGCCTCATAGGCGGTGATGGGAGTCCCATCTTCTGTGTAATCCACCACGAGTCCGCACTTGTCTCCGCACTGTATTGCAGCGGGGTCCCCTGGGATGATATGCGCTATTGCGAAGGTGAAGATTGCGACCCCGACCATCACGGGAACTAGGAGGAGTAGTCGGCGGACTACGAACTCGTGCAGCTTCACAGTTACTCCCCGGTTGGCGTTTTGTCCCGGGCCTTATGACAGTTGCCAGTTACTGCCGTAGGCATCTCACTACCGGGTTTGTTTGGGCTCGACGGCAGCCGCCTGGTGGCGGCCGCCGCCGGCCTTACGTTTCTCGACTTACCTATGAGCAGGAGCCGACTAGCTCGCCGTTGACCTCTGGGAGCTTGTCGTAG
>JAZANL010000060.1:0-2697 GCA_036251765.1 Thermoplasmatota archaeon
CAAGGGCCTGGCCAAGTACATCGACGGAGACCCGAGGTTCTCCGGCCTGTCCAGGCGGCACAGGGAGCTCGTCAACATCTGGGTGCGCAAGGAGTTCAGGAACCTGAAGAGGATGAGGAAGAGCGGACTCAGGGTCCCGGAGCCACTCTTCAACCTCAAGAACGTCCTCGTCATGGAGTTCATCGGCGACGAGGAGGCGCCGAGCCCCCGACTGAAGGACATAGAGGTGGACAACGCGTCCGAGGTGTTCGAGGACCTTCTCGAGATCGTCGCCGTTATCTGGCAGACATGCGACCTCGTGCATGCCGACTTCAGCGAGTACAACATCCTGTGGAAGGAGGGTCTGCCGTGGGTCATCGACGCTGGGCAAGCCGTGACCACCCGACATCCGAGCGCAAAGGAGTTCCTTGTCAGGGACGTGACTAGGCTGGTGGAATGGGCTGGCCGGAAGGGTCACGAGGCCCAGGTGGCAGAGAGCCTGGTGAGGGTTCTGGACGGACCCGTTCCGGACCTGTCCGACCCTACTAGCGTGGATTAAAGCGGTAGTTACCGTCGCAGAACCAACATGGAGCACCTCAGCAGGGTACCCAAGGACAGGATAGCGGTGCTCATAGGGAAGTCTGGGAAGACCCGGGAGATGATCGAGGAGGCCTGCGACGGGAGCCTGAGCATAGACTCCCAGACTGGCGACGTATCCATCTCGTGGACGGGCGACCCAGACCCGATAAGGAGGATGAAGGTCCCAGACGTGATTTCCGCCATAGGCCGAGGATTCTCACCCGAGAGGGCGGTCCAGCTCCTCGATGACGACGTCTTCCTGAGGATGTACGACATCAGGGAGTGGGTGGGACGGCAGCCCAACCAGACCCGCAGGATGCGGAGCCGGCTCATAGGGACCAACGGGAGGATAAGGACCCTCATCGAGGAGATGTCCGGCTGCGAGATCGCTGTCTACGGGTCGACCGTGGCGGTCCTGGGTGGGAACGACGCCCTTTCCCTCGCCACGCCAGCCATAGAGGGGATTCTGGGTGGTTCCGAGCACAGCACCGTCCTTTTCGGCCTGGAGCAGGACAAGAGGAGGCAGAGGCTCCGCTCCAAGAACCTCGAGACATTCAGGGACAAGAGCTCGGTCTCGCCAGACTCGTTCGAGTCGATGGTACCCGGATTCTCCGAGGCGAGGAAGAGGATGGCGGAAGAGGGGCCACTGGAGCTGGAGGAAGACGAGAGCGTCAGCTTCGGAGAGGAGTAGGCAACCGTCACGCATAAGGGAGAACGGCCATTCGTGAGCACGTGAACAACCCTCTCGACGAGCCACATCAATACGAGACATGGGCGAACAACGCCCTCATCGCTGTTTTCATGCTGGTGTTCCTCGGACTGGGACTGGAGTGGGCGGGGATCGAGAACTTCCTGTCTGACTCGCTGAACGAGTACTTCATCGACCAGATCAGGGGGGAATCCACCGGGGACTCGGGATACAACGCCGTCAACACGATGACCTATGCCATAGTCCTGGGCCTTTTCGTAGTGGCCCTCTCGGCATGGCTCAGGGGGCTGGGGATAGACCCCACCGACACCTCCGTGCTAGCCCTACTCCCGTTCATCACATGGGCCGTGTTCGGCGAGGTCGCCGAGGACGCGGAGATGTTCGGTGCGGGTCTGGCACCATACTTCGTCAGCCCCGGCATCCACTTCCAAGCGGCCTTCTGGGTCGTGCTTGCAGGTGCAGCGGGCCTCTCCATCGATCGTGCAGATAGGGAGGGGCTCTCGAAGGACAACGACCTCGAGACGCTGGCGACGGGACTCATCCTGATACAGTTCGCAGTTTACGCGTCATCCATCTCCGGGAAGGTCGGCGACCTGAGCCTGTGGCCCATGCTCATCGGGGTGATCGCCGCCATAGCCTTCACCTTCCGTTCAGGGGGCCTCTCGGAGCATTTCTCTAACGTCCAGCGGATGGTGTACCTGACCGGTGTCGGTGGGTCCCTGATATTCTTCGGGGCCCTGGCCTCGTTCGCCATCGACTCCCCACCAGCCAACGACCGGCTCTGGCCCCTGGTGGTCGTGATAGGGGTGCCTGCAGTCGTCTGCTACTGGATGCACTCACAAGGGCGAGACGCGGTCTCGGAGCTATCCGGACAGGGGCTGGTGGCGGGAATACTGCCACCGGGGATGACAGACGAGGAATACAGGAACGCCTCAGCGGAAGAATTCCCGGCGAAGGGGGTCATCGAGCCACTCAGGTCACGTGCCATAATGGCCCAGCCCCTCGTCTTCCTAGCGGTGGCGGGGCAGATACTCGACGGTCTGGCCACATGGATAGGGATAGACGGCTTCCCTGGCCTTGGGGAGAAGCACGTGGCCTCCCAGCGAGTCATCGATGCCGGACTGTGGGTCAACGAGAAGCTCGGTATCGAGCACGGCATGCTGGACGAGGGGGTCTGGCTCTTCGCCCTGGTCAAGGTCGCGCTGGGCGGGCTGATCTACTACGTATTCTACAGCCTCAACTTCGAGAGGAGGGAGCAGCACCTCAGGATGCTGATAGGGGTGGCGATGCTGGTGGTCGGCATGGCCCCGGGCCTGCGTGACGTCGGCAGGCTCACCCTGGGCGTCTAACTAGTGAATTCACGACTCCCGGCCCATTCAATTGAAGACTCCCCTGCACTCTGGCAGAGCGAGCGACATGGAGAGGTTGCC
>JAZANL010000061.1:0-9103 GCA_036251765.1 Thermoplasmatota archaeon
CAATCTGGAGGCAATACTGGCAGACGCGACGGTTGAGCCGACCTACGAAAAGGTCGGCCCATTCATCTACTACGAGAACACGACTAGAGAGATTATCGAATTCGACTACGAAGAGGGCTCGATCACATACTCGGGATACGAGACATTCGAGTGGTGCGAGGATTGCACTTGGACGGATGACGATGGGGTGGAGCACTCCTCGGTATCAGGGGATACTGTAGTCAACCAGATTAACATCCTCTGGAACACCCAAAGGATAGCTGGAATGGGGAGTGGAATCGAGTATGGGGAGATCTTCGCCAAGGCCATGTTCGCTGCTCAGATGATCGAATTCGACCTCTCTAACAGGGCCCCGAGCATTTGGGCATCTGAGGACATAGAGGCAATGGCCGCGGCGTCTGGAGGAGGCAGGTTCGGCAATATGAGTGCTGAGCTGGGTGTTGCTGCTGGTGCATATTCTGATCCAACGGGACAGACTAGCATGTGGACTGTTGCTGAGGATCATGATCTAACCCCAATAAAAAATGCATTCTACAATGCAAATGACGGTAATGGAAACTGTATTGCTCTGACTTGCGACATAGGGCCGGTTCTGATTGCAGGAATGGGAGCCCCAAGTGAAACGGTCACGCCTGCTAGGGCTGCTCTCCTAGGGTACAGCGACTGGACCTCGGCACCAGAGGACACAGTGGCATTGGATTGGGCTATCTACTCCATTGCTGCATCCAAGTTCGTCGAGCATGGCGGGGGGGCGGAAGTAAACAACCAAACCCCCCAGTTGAAGGAGAGGTTCGCAGAGGTCAGTGGGGTGAACATCAATGACCCTGCTACTCTAGAAAACCTCCTATTCAACGAAAGCGTTGGACTGCTCACATCATTCGAGATAAGCGGAATACCCCTTCCCGGAATGGTGGTCGGGCTACTCCTGCCTCTGCAGAGTGCAGACTACTTCGGCGCTATGACCACCTACAACGTGGGCCTACTAACCATAGCGGATATTGCAGAATACGTCGAGCCCTGGGTGGGCTTGGGGCTGACTGGTTCCCCCACCGAGTTCGAGTTGATTCTGGCTGGAGGCCAGGGGACCATGGTCTCCAACGACTGGTGGCTGACTGCATTCGGCGACTACGACCCGTTGGGCGGCACTTACATTCCAATCGGACTTAATCGGGAAAGTTTCGCAGGAATGGCAGATTTAACCATGGAGCAGTCTGATTTCATCCTGAACGATCCGGAAATTGGGCTCAAGTCCTCATTCCCTGGTCCATTCATGTACGGTGAGCTTTCAGGTTTGAGTCTGCCTGACTCCGAGGGAGTGCAGCACGTTTGGGATGATGCCTACGTAGCATCGCTCTACGGAATATCGGATGAAGCAGCGCACGCTCTGAGGGATTGGGTCGCTAACTTCTACTTCGACACCGTGATGCCAGTGTTGCTGAACTTCGTGACTGGGAACACCCCCTACTACTCAATGCCCATAAGCAACTGGCTATATGGCTGGGATGACGCAGTCAGCGCTTACTTCGGTTTCTTCTCGTGGAACAGCCTCGAGACGAACGCAACCTACTACGGTTCCGATGGGATTAGCACTGGGGACTGGTCCGTGTACAAGATGAGCACGAAAGGGGACACAATGGGTCAGAGAATGGCGCAGGGCTACATCAACTCTGATGGGGATGGAATCTGTGATTTCGACTACGACGCAAATGGTGATTTCATTGGCTACGACCTTCCATGCGAACATGGCAAGGTGTACGGAATGACGGAACACCTGACTTGGAGGGCCCCACACAGGGAAGAGGGGGCAAGCGGGCTTCTGACCGCACATGCAGGGAATTCTGATACTTCTTTGATGGGGACTGCTGGAGGGCTTGCAAGTCCGAACGATCCGTTCAACTTCAATGTGGCAGGATACGCAATAGCCACCTCCGAGGTCGGGAGCAAGACGACATACAAGGGGATAGACATGGTTGAGCATTCGGTGACAGTCGAGCCCGAGAATACACAGATACAGGGGAAGTTGATTGGTTCTTCCACCTACGTCGACGTGATTCCTGGTGCACTACCTGTTTACCTAGCAGCTGACATAGACCTGAAGGTCGAACCTGTTACTACGGCGATAATGTATGGTAAGGTCAAGGTTACTTTCCACTTGGACACACGAGGACCTGGTTTCTTGAACCCTAACCTATCGGAAGATAGCACTGAGTCGATGCCAGTATTCGAAATCCACGTTTTCAGCGAGATCGATGATGAGGGGGCTGAGGACTTCACTGAAGCGGTCTCTAACAACCTGGGCCCAATGGGTTGGACCAGTTTCGGAGGGAGCGTTGGTGGTTCTTTGGCTGTGGTGCACACGATTATTGCCCTAATGTACTTGACATCGATTGTGTCACTGGCATACGGCCTTTCAGACCCAAGCACCAGGTCTATGCTTGGGATCGGCAAAGACGAAGAATAGTGAGAGTGATTTTGCTTCTTAGAAGCATTGAATTCTACGAACCCTCAACTAGGTGCAACCATTGTGGGGTTATGCCATGAGGCTCAAGCACATAGACAGGATAAGGGCCATCGCGGTCCTGTTCATGGTAGAGGTCCACACTGCGGCAATCGTCCCCCCTAGTGGGATTACCGTAGGACATCCGGCGGCATTCGTTGCAGCCGCCTTCGGAGGAATGGCAGCACCTATGTTCGTCACTATTTCCGGGTGGGGGATGTACAGCAGTTCATCGAGGAGGTTGTCTGAGGGCCATTCTGCAAGCCAGTGGGCTAAATGGATTGCCCCGCGGTTTGCCGTTCTATGCGTGTGTCAGATTCTGGTAAACCTCCTTCTAAACGTTGAGAGGGGTGGCAGGTTCGAATGGCACACACCAGGGGTTCTGACGCTGCTAGCGATTTCAGCTGCTGTTTGCCCTGCTCTGGTTAGGACTAGCATGGCATTCAGGTCCATGCTGATGCTTTTCCTCTGTGCATCGCCCTTGATTTTGGGGTCAAACGCTGGCACCGAATTGGGATGGTTCGAAAGGGTCGATGCCAGAGGTCCCGAGGAGTGGTTAGCCAGGCTGTTATGGAATGGCACATATCCCGTATTTCCATGGGCCTTCTACATTCTCCTAGGAACAGTCCTCCATGACCTAAGAGGGGATGCCAAGGCCAGAGAAAGAGGCGTGGTTTTGGGAGTCCTAGCGACTTCGATAACTTTGGTCTTGTCCGTGGTCGAAGGAATTGACTGGGCCCTCACATCAGGAGATGCCATCCTAACTTTCTTCCCTGCTAGTATGCCCTTCCTGGTTGTATCCGGGACTATGGTGGCACTATCCCTTAGGGTGCTCGAGGGGGACGAGATATCTGGAGGTGAGCCCCTTATGGGAGGTAGGCTGTCCTTTCTAGAGCCCGCCGGGAGGCTGTCACTGACGATCTATGTTTCTCACTTCGCAGTTCTAGGAGTAGTGGCCGCAATCATGGATGGCGAGCCAAGGCTGGCTCTGATCCCGGCTTTCATCGTCACTATCATGCACACCGTTGTCTGGATCCCACTTGCGGCTCTCCACGAGAAGAAGATACCTGGAATTTCTATTGAGGGGTTGTTGAGGAGGAGTCAGTCTGATAGGTAGTCTGTGGTCCAGGATATCGGTCCGAACCATGTCTCTCCTGCATCGTTGGCGGCCCTGATTCTTGCGTGGTACTCCGTGCCGCAGCACGAGAGCCCGGTGATCTCCGCATTCTCATCTCCGACTTGGGTGTTGCCGATTTCCAAGTTGTTGGACCATGCAGAGGGCTGAGTACCGCCGTCGGTGGTTCCGTAGAATGCAGTTAGGGTGATGTTGGTTCCATTGTCATAGGTCTCCCATGAGATGTTCACCGAGTAAGCCTCGGAGATGCTTGGCGAGTAAAGGTCCCTCAGAATTGCGGGGTACTCATAGAACTCCCCCCTGAGGGGGTCTGAGACCCACACTGGGAGGTGGGAAAGGGCGTCGAACGTCGACTGGTCTAGAGGGAATCCCCATGCAGCGTGGTATGGGGCGAGGTTGAATCCTGTCGAGTTCGACAGGTGTAGCACCCACGCATTGAATTTCTCGTCGTCGGTATGTGGCACCTCAGCTGCAGGGAGGTCGTAGTAAACCGAGAGTGCCGATGTAATCTCTGACCAAGACCACTCCTCCTTAATCATCAGGAATGTCTCAAGGGCGACCCATACGGACCAGTCCGCGATGTTGGCCCCATTCTCGAAGTAGCTCCTGGTCCGGGACTCGCGCTGGTCGGGTGAGACAGCTCCGTGCCCGGTTATCCCAACCAGGTCCTCCATCAGGTAGATGCTGGCGAAGTTGCATCCGGTTTCGGTTGTGCCTGGAAGGGTCGAGGGCATCCACTGGTGGTTGTGGCCAAGCTCGTGGAACATCCCCCAGTCGCCCTCTGTGCTCATGTGAGTCAGGTTGACTACCGCAGCGACGCTGAGGTCGTGGGCCATGAAGGGGTATCCAGAGTGCATCCATCCAGCGGATATCTGGGCATCGAATACAGCCCTCTCGACCCTGGGCCAGGGGAGGAATCCATACAGATCATGCTCCATTCCTAGGGCCTGATCCCACCAATCCATGAGTTCGTCCGGACCTTCCAGGCCTCTAATTTCGTGGCTGGGTACGGAGAGGATGAACTGGTCGCTACCGATTTCGGCCCATGGCGCAGGTGCGTGTCGATGAATCTGGATCCAGTCCTCCAGGTCTGTCTCCCCATGGTTGTAGTATGGAGCCTCTACTGCATTGGATATGGTGACTTCGAAGGTGCCCAGAGTCGACCCTGGTTCGATGGCCACGTAGATTGGCCCTCCGAAGGCGTTTCCGACCTCCATTTGGGTGTCATCCACATACCACCAGCGTACTATCTCTGGATGCCTGTGCAACTGGTCCTTCCCCCAAAGGTTGTCACTATGAGCGCCCACGAGTATGTAAGCCCCAGAATCAACTACGCTGGACGGGATGGTGACTTCCACCACCTCGCCGGGAGCGGCGTAGGCCCCAGTAGTCATCCTGACGTGCGCCCTCGCGGAGGAGTATCCGAAGTTCGATGGCAGTCCGCTCTGGTTGCCATCTATTGAAGCTGTTATATCGACCCTGCTGGCATTGCTAGGGACTTCTCCGGGGAATTCATGATGGCTTGGGTGCGCTGGCAGTTGGTCTGCTGGAAGCCCCTGGGTCAGTGCCGTCTCCACTCTTAGTAGTGAATCGGCGACCGGGTCCTCCCCTAGATTGTAACCTACGTCCTCCCAGAGCGTGCCGTACTCTATCACAGTCCATCCAGTCTGGTTAACGACCTCTCTTAGTGGGGCCCAGAATTCATCGAAGTCGAGTGATACAACGTTTGTGCAGAGGGAGATTGTGGAATCAGCTATTGAGGCGTCGGAATCTGAGAGTGGGTTTCCTTCAATTCGATCTTCCCTGATTGCCTGTATGGCGGCTCTGGGGCGTGCTAACTCGTGCGGGAGCTCCGACATGTCCACATCGTTGTAGCCCCAGGCACTGGAGACGAAGAGTCCGGTTTCCTTTGCGATTTTGTTGCCTGGATAGTTGTGGGACACGTCCGTATTGGAGTAAGACCAGTACCAAGCATGACCTCCCATTATCACCCCTCCGCCACCCATCAGGAAGGAGACGATGTGCTGGTTGTCCTCATCGTCATGGCCATTCCAGAACTCGTCCAGGAGGCAGTCGAGGCCCGACAGGTTATCGGGGGAAACCGAGTTCTGCACTGTGTGCCCCCGTGACTCCAGGTCGTCTTGGAAACCATCGAAACCGGCACCATAGGCAAGACCGATGACAGCATTGGCCCCACATGTCCATTCCACTGCCTTGAGGGCGAATGTGGTCTCTTCGTCCCCACCGCTTCCGTACACCCAGCTCTCATGACCATAGCCTAGCATCCTTCCCTTGCCGACGTGACTTGCGGAAATTACCGGTATTTCCGATGTGTAGCCCCCTTCAGCGAAAGCAACTGGGAAGGACCACTCGCCTATCGGGAGGATGGGGGATGGCCATCCCCCCCAACTGGTCTGCCCCATGCCACTCAGTAGCTCGCTCTGGTCTGCAGCCAGGTCGTGAACTGCGATCCAAATGCTGCTGAAGGAGCTACCACCTGAGTTGTTTGCCCATAGTGAGTACTCGGACCAACCGGTTCGCTGATCGGGGATTCCCGAGATGATCCCGGAGTCCGATATCGATAGTCCGGATGGGAGTGGGGGGTGCACCTCCCAGGTGTCGATGGAGGGTCCCGAGTATTGTGGTTGTATGGATGTGCTCTCGTTCGATGCGAGAGCGAACTCGCTGGAGGCCCATGTCACCGTTTGTGGGGGTAGGTTGATGACTCGGAAGGATAGTTGGGCCGAGTCCCCTCCCGCTGAGTTGTTTGCCCAAATTGTATGGTAGGATATTTCCTGCAAATGAGTGGCGACCCCTGAGATTTCGCCGTTCTCCTGGCTCAGGTAGAATCCATCGGGGAGAGGGGGTGACGCTAGCCAGGTTGTTGGAGTCCCACCCCCCCAAGTGGGAGTCACTGAACCGATGTCATCTCCGATGGAAAGATCGAATGTGGAAGTCTCGTACTCGAGGTCCCAGACTGGAAGATCGATTACCTCGATGTAGATGGTGACATGGGCTTCTCCACCTGAGTTTTCGGCCGTAATCGTGTATTCGGAGGCTTCCTGAAGCACGTCAGGAGAGCCCGATATGATGCCTGATTCACTTATTGAGAGTCCTTCGACAAGTTCGGGGTTAATCTCCCATGAAGTGATTGTGGAGCCAGACGTGCTGGGCGATATCGAGATGGGCTGTCCTAGTGAGAGGGTGAAGAATGATTGGCCGTAATCTATCGATTCTGGAGGCTCGTGAGCAGTAATAATCCGTAGTGTGGCTGAGGATTCCCCTGCACCGTTGGATGCCGTAATGGTGTGGTTGCTATCGCCGATATGAGAGGGGATGCCGGAGACGGAGCCGTCGGCCCCCAGTGACATCCCCAAGGGCAGAGGGGGGTTGCAAGCCCAATTCTCTGGGGTGCCTCCGAGGAAGGTTGGGGTTTCCAAGTGGCATGTCTCGCCCATTGTGCAATACAACGTCTGAGCCTGAAGCTCGATGGAAGTTATTTCCGGAGGCAGGACTGTGATCTCGAGCCTGAAAGATGATACCCCCATTGCATTTGCTGCTATGATGGTGTATGACTTGGAGGGGCTCTCATGTGCGGGGGTTCCTGATATAACTCCTGAATCTGGGTCGATTGAGATTCCATCTGGTAGCGTTGGGCTGACTGCCCAAGAACTGGGTGCGTCACCTAGGAAGCTTGGAGTAAGCTGCTGAATCTCTATGCCTATCTCGAGAGTTATCTGTGACTCGCCGAAGTCGAGCATCTCCGGCCTCATCATGGTCCTGCATATTTCTCCTGTGAAGACCTGGTTCTGCGAGCAGTCTTCCTCGGTGATTGTATTCTCGAAGCACCCGTCTGTGGTTGGATTGCTTGCGCAATCTGGTTCCTCTGGCACCTCTCTCTCGCTTTCGGTGGAAGATGCGCAACCGGGTAGCAGGAGCAGAAGTGAAATGGTCACGGCGAGGACATGTTGCCTGTGCACGGGTCGGACAGGGGGTGCCAACTGAATATCTTGTGCATCACTCAAGTCCGGGATAGGCTGGCCCTGGTTCGAAGCAGTAATGCACGTTCTGGAACTCAGACTTGAATTCCCTTACATCGCTCTTGACTGAGGATGGATCTTCCCTGTCTAGCAGGGCCCTGGAGAAGAAGCGAGCGACGTCCTGCATCTCGTCAACCCCCATTCCCAACCTAGTCAGTTCCGGAGTCCCCAGTCTGAGGCCGCTGGGAGTCATTGCCTTGGTATCTCCCGGTAGCATGTTCATGTTGGTGATAATCCCGGCTTCCTCTAGTGTGGAGGCGGCCTCCCTGCCCGCTCCGGAGTCTATTTCTCCGTGCCTTGTTACTACTTGGTGGCTCACGGTGAACCCCCTTTCCTCTGCGATAACGTCGAATCCTTCAGAGGAAAGTGCCGCACCCAGGGCCTGGGCGTTGGAGACTATGTCTTCCGCGTATGATTGTCCGAACTCCTCGAACTCGGACAGGGCTATCGTCTTTCCAGCCATGTGATGCAGGTGGTATGATGAGCAGACTCCGGGGAAGATTCCGCTGTTTAGCCTCCGATGGAGTTTCTCGTCCTCTGAGTCCGAGAGCACGAACCCTCCTTGTGGTCCTGGGAACGTCTTGTGGCTGCTTCCGGTCATCACATCGGCACCCTCTCTGAGTGGGTCCTGGAACTGCCCTCCTGCTACGAGTCCCATGACGTGAGCAGCATCGTACATCACAGTGGCTCCAACCTCATGAGCGGCCTGGGACAACTCCTCCAAGGGTGTTGGGAAGAGGAATACTGATTGTCCGAAGAGTGCGATTGCAGGCTCCTCATTACGAATCAGTGAGGCTGCTGCATCGATGTCTGGTTCCATCCTTTCCTCGTCCCATGGGTATGTTACTAGATCGAGTCCCCTGAGGCCGACTGCTCCCATCCTAGCATGAGATATGTGTCCCCCATCGGCTGTGGAAACAGCAGTAATCTTGTCACCTGGCTTAGCCAGAGACTTCAGTGAACCGATGTTGGAATTGGTGCCGGAGGTCGACTGGATGTTAGCGAACCGGCAGTTGAAGACCCTCTTCGCGCTCTCTATCCCGATCTCCTCGATGGTATCGAAGTCGTCGCACCCCTGGTAGTACCTCTTCCTCGGAAGGCCCTCTGCGTATCTTCCGTGGAGGTCGGAGTCGCATGCCCTCCGGACCATCGGGCTGAGGATGTTCTCGCTTGCTATCATGGGTAGGCTATCTCGGTAGTGCCTTCCGGACGCACCGATTGCCTCGACTACTTTGTCGGCTGTCTGCCTGTTGCTCATAGTGCGCTTGAGGCGGAGGAAGCAAATGAGGGTTGGGAGTGTGAATGGCGCCGACAGCAGGACTCGAACCTGCGACCTGTGGATTAACAGTCCACCGCTCCACCAACTAAGCTATGTCGGCCTGACTCGGGGCAGGGCACCTCATTCATCAAAGAATCGGATTACTCCCACTC
>JAZANL010000062.1:0-57536 GCA_036251765.1 Thermoplasmatota archaeon
CAGAACCTCTTTACCTCTGAGTCCGACTTCCCCTTAGGATTGAAATCGGAACCTCCCTTTCCTCCGCCCATTGGCAATCCAGTCAGGCTATTCTTGAACACCTGTTCGAATCCCAAGAACTTCAGAATTGAGAGATTGACGCTCGGGTGGAACCTAAGCCCTCCCTTGTAAGGTCCAATAGCGCTATTGAATTGGACCCTGAAACCACGATTTACGTGGAGTTTGCCCTCGTCGTCGTACCAAGGAACTCTGAACTGAATCACCCTCTCTGGTTCAACCATCCCCTGAACAACGTCGATGTACTCTGGGTACTCAGAAATTACTGGACCGAGGCTGTCGAGTACTTCTTCTACCGCCTGGTGGAACTCTGGCTGGTCCGGGTCTCTTGCTTTCACTGTCTCGTAAACTGATTTTATCGCATTGTCCATTTGGTCACCAACGATTATGTTGAACCCTGATGTGGGCGAGCGCCCCTGCCAATGTTCCCCTTTTCAATGTTCCAAGTAAGCAATCAGTAAGGAAGGCGTTATCCGAATAGTATCTGATTAGCGATTTCGGACACTCTTTTCTCGTTTCCTGACAGAGTCATTACGTAAACTGCTTCTTGACTGACCTGCCTCTTTCTAAGAGCCTCCGCCATAGGTGTGATCTCCTTGAGCCATCTGGTCTTCCCATCGTCACCAACTACCTTGACGTCCACCTGAGCCATCCTGGGTTCTGAAAGAAGCAGTTTGACGCTTGGAACGTCGATTGCAACGTAACCCGGTTCCAGACCAGCTCGGAATGCTATGTCATCCTCTATCTCTCTCCTGACTCTCAAGTCATTGGCTATTGAAGCAAGTTTTACGATCTGCTCTGGTTCCAAATCGTCCTTCCTACGACTCAGACAGACTTTCAACAGGTTCCGATACTTTAGTCGTGTAATCATGTCCCTTGAGAAACCACCAGACTTGTCAAGTGCGCCCCAAATCTCTGCGTCTACTCTCCTCTGAAGATCGAGAGAGTCTGGCAAAGAGTCGCCTGCCCGCTCAACAGCTCTAGAAAGCATTACCTCGGTAACCCTAGTAACTCTGTGGAAGTAAACTGCGCTGTACATTAGCCCCCTAGCGACCAACATTCCCTCTAGTGCTGACAGGCCACCCTGCTCTACTACGATGTCACCCCCCTGGCTACGTAGGCACTCAATTAGTCGGTTGTGATCCACTACGCCATGCTTTACTCCCGTGAAGTGCGAGTCCCTCAACAGATAGTCTAGTTGATCGCAGTCAATTGGGCCATGGACTAGTTGCGCTAACGTGTTATCCCCTCCAGAGAAATCCTCTCTGCCCTCAGTCCAGCTTAGCAGCGATCTCTCCGTTCCTGAGGCATCCGGTCCAGTGATCAATGACGAGACTAGTTTTGGATCCAGATCATTGTCCTCCAGAATGGCGGGAATTGATTTCCTTTCGTCTATTGAATCCCCTTCGCCGTCAACGATTACATCATATTCGCCGAGGATGATGCCTTTGGTCACCTCCATGTGATCCATGCCCCCCCTGTCTGCCAAAATGTGCTCCAATGTGTGTGAATAGGGGCCGTGACCGACGTCATGTAGCATAGCGGCGGCCTGGAGTGTGTCCGTGTCTATGTCGTCCAGAGAAAGAGATTGAGCCATGCTACCTGCGATGTGTGAAGCACCTAGTGAGTGCTCAAACCTAGTATGGTTTGCGCCTGGGAAGATAAGATGGGCTAAACCGAGTTGCTTGATGTGGCTTAGTTTGTTCATCTCAGGAGTGGAAAGGAGATCCTGGGTCACGCCCTCCAGTTTGAATTGGCCGTGTATTGCGTCGTTGATTACCTTCATCGTTGCACCATGCGATGCCAGACGCCCATGTGCCTTGAATCGCTCGTTTGAGGCAGAAAGTTGAGATTTACAAATACTAATCATTGTAATTCATTTGCATTTCAATTGCAATACAATTATATCCTGTACGCGTCTCTCGCAGACTCAGGAGGAGCAGGAGGTGCCAGGCAACAGTCCGATGGTCTCGCTAAGGATACCGGAGGATCACCTACTGGAGCTTGACAGACTCGTGGGCTTCGATGGTATGAGAAATAGGTCCGATGTAATTAGAGAGGCAGTTAGGAGGATGCTGTCTACACCACTTCCTGGAAAGGGTGATCGGGTCGAAGTTGACCTGGGGCCCGATCTAACCGTCAGACTCAGGGACTACTGCAAGATTGTCGGCGAGCCTGCGGATGTCGTACTGAGGCAATCGGCCAGGGAGATGATCCGCAAGGAGATGATCGAAGGTGCCACTGTAGTGGACCTACTGAGAAAGCGCATGGATGAGTTGCGCTTCAGACACGATGAGGATTCAAACGCTTAGGAGAGAGAGATATGGGCGAAGTTGGGATGCACACAAAAAATTCGGGGGAGCGGCTTGTCCGCTCCCCCAACCACCAATCAAGCGATGCCAGGAGATTCGGCAACGGGCTTAGAAATATCAGGAACAGGGCAAAGAAACTGAGCAACGCAGTTGGCTATGACCCCAGTGAAGCTCCTCGGACCCCAAGGAAAGCAGAACAAAACTAGATCTCAATACACACACCGTCCCGCACCATGCGTGCGGGGCAACCCCACTCAACCCAGATGCAGTGCTTAACTTTGGGATGCAAACTTATGGACGGTCAATTCCCCGGTCCATCCCCATGTCTGGTGATGGAATAGTCAACAATGGTCTTTTCTTCGCTCATGAGTCTCCAAGAGAATCCCAGACAGGGATGATTGCTGACGGTATTGAGGCATTGAAGAATGGGGGTTTCCTACTTGCAGCGGCACCCACGGGGATTGGAAAGACTGCGGCGGCACTGGCATCCGCACTCAATGCTGCGAATCAAAGCGATAACGTAGAAATCCCGAAGATTATGTTTCTAACTGGAAGGCAATCTCAACATAGGATTGTTGTAGACACAATTCGAGAAATAAACAAAAGGCTTCCAACTGGATTCTCCAGAATCAAAGTAGTCGATATCATTGGAAGAGAAGGGATGTGCAAATCAGTTGATAGGTCTACAGGTAAATGCAACTGCGAAATAGGGTTAACCGACTCAGAGAGGAGGTTTTTGAGGGCTGAATTAGAGGAGTTCATACATTCCGAACCGAGACATGTGGACCAGGTTCTGAAGCGAGGAAGAAAGTTGGATGTGTGTACCTGGGCTACGGCAAGAGAAGCTGCAAAAAAGACGAGGGTAGTCGTTTGCGACTACAACCACGTTTTCGTTGAGGGGGTCAGAGAGGCGTCTCTGCCCGTAATGGGTATTGATCTGGAAAATACAATTCTTATTGTCGATGAGGCGCATAACCTTCCGGACCGGATTAGGAGTGGCCTTGAGAGGAGAGTCACTGAGAGGGTTTTCCAAAGGGCCTTGTCTGATGTCCAGGAATACAAAGAGAGCATGGAGAAGAGGGAGAGGGATTTGGAAATCCCTGAATCAAGTCATCTCAGAGATGCTAAAGAACTGGAGAAGCAAATCGAAGCATTGAGAGATGATTCTGGGCTCAGAAAATGGTTCGAAGAAAAGAAGGATGAAAATGAACAGACGAAGGGCGACGACATCAGAATAGCTACCCAGGAGTTCCTGGACATTATTTCGAAGGCCATAGGTGGCGTTCTAGAAGAAGATCCCGAAGACGAAATATCTCGTCTGAGGATGATGATTGGGAGGTTATTGGCAGTCGTAATCGAAGAGGATGAGGATGCTGACGAAGATGAGCAGAATGATTGTACAAGACTTGCAGAAATTCTGGAAATTTGCATTAGATATAGGAAAAATCCTGCCTTAGCCCTAGTCTTCGACGAGATACTAGAAGAGCCAAGGGTGACTAGCCATCTGCTCGATCCCAGCGTAGTGGGGGAGCCAATCTTCGAACAATGCCTAGGTTCGATACTCATGTCCGGAACCTTATTCCCACCAGAAATGTATGCAGAGATACTTGGAATACCAATGGCACGTTCTTCGTGTAATCAGTATTCTTCGGGTTTCCCCTTGAGCAATAGGCCAGTCCTAATTGCGAGTGATGTGACTAGCAAGTTCACGGAAAGAGAGAGGAGTTTTCCATCAATAATTAACCATGTAAAGTCAGTAATAGACAATACGAAAGGAAATGTTGCAATTTTTGCTCCAAGCTATTCAATGCTAGACAGGATTCATGGAGAATTTGAGAATAGTTGGAGTCCAAAGAAAATAATCAAGGAAGAGCAACGAATGACTAAATCAGGCGTGGAGAGTTTGATATCCAAACTCTACGAGCAAAAGCAAATGGGTGGTGCTGCTCTTTTCGGTGTCCTGAGTGGAAAGCTTTCAGAGGGAGTGGATTATTCAGAAAATGTGCTGAGTGCTCTGGTTTGTGTGGGTCTGCCTTTGCCACCTCCGAGCGCCAAACAAGATGCCTTGCTAGAGTACTACTCGAAGAAGTATGACAGGAATAGAGCATGGAGGTACGCAAGCCTCCAACCAGCCGTGAATAGCATACTACAGGCTCTTGGTAGGCCAATTAGGAAAAAGGAGGACAGAGCCATTGTGGTTCTCCTAGAGAAGAGGCTCCTAGAAAGGAGGGTTGGCGATTGTATGCCTGCAATGCAGAAGATGCGGACATCGAAACCCGAAAGAACAGCGGAACGAGTCAAGGCATTTTTCGAGATCTGACCAACAATGGGTTCATCCGAGTCGGGCAATTGGGGACTGCATGGAGTGGACGAGGGTCGATGTCCAATCAGACGCCGAGATAGAGTCAATTGGTGGGCTGGCGGATCTGAAAGTTGGCCTTGACACAGATGCGGAGACTATGCATAGAGGATTCCTAAATGAGTTGCCACATCTCTCGGAAGTAATGGAGATGCACGATTCTGTAGTCTCTGACATAGAGTCCAGAGTCATTAGCGATTCTGTTTCCACTTTGGGGGAGTTTGTCTCTGAGTTCGGAGGGGAGTGGTCAGAGTCTGAAATCAGACTACCATTGGAAAAAACCAACAAGCGCGAGTTTGCCATCGAGACCACGATTGAGAATGACTCTCAGATTGTCAGGATGATTGTTCCAGAGAGGTTTGGAGGAATGATCAGAACATTTCGTCTCCCCGAGGGAAGGAGCGTTTCCGGAGCAATTTGGGAAGGCGAATTCGTCACAATCAAGTTGGATTGAGTCACTCATCGATCTCGAAGTGCATCTCTCTCTTTGGAATGTCTTGAATGGCCTCAATCTCCTGCATCACCGAAGAGAGGGCTAATTGCGCATTATCCCTGTGAGTGTCACCTAGAACATGACTTGAGTATCTTGCCTCCTCGAAAATCCGATCCAGTGAAACCAATGAAGCCTCGCTGATGGGCAGAGCCTCCCGAATCGCGTGCTCGAACTCCCTGACTGTCTCGAAGTTCCTACGTAGGAAGCCCCTGCGCATCAAGACCGAACACATGTTCTCGTAGCATAGGAAGATGGCCCTGCGGTATTCATCGCCAGATGCAAGCATCTCCACGGTCTGTCCCAGAACCTTGGCTAGCTCCCTTATCGTTGACTTCCTCTTCCTATTGAATGCCAGTGCACCGATGGCTATCGCGACCGCTGCCACCAACAGTGCTCCCAGTGCAGCTGTTGCACTGCCGAAGAATGAGTCGCTCTCTTGCTTCTCATAACTAATGGACACGCCTGATTGGGGCAGAAGAGCCAGGCTCCCGGGATCGATGAAATCGGAGTCCGAGGAAATCAGCACTGCGAGGAGCCCCCATCCCTCGGGAGGTAGTGACTGTTCGGACAGAGCAGGCAAGGGGGCCATTGACTTGAATTCGTACTGGAAGACGCCGTCTTCCCCGGTTAACTTAGAGACGGAGAAGTGAGTGGTGCTCCCATTGACCAGGCTAGCAGTAAGGGATAGGCCCTCAAGAGGGGCTCCGGTATCCCTTGCAGTGGCATTTACTGTCCCCCTGATTACTCTCTGGCCGTTTGAGAGATCCAGTTCGGAGTATTCGAAGTCGACCTCGATCATAACCAGAATCTCGACTTCCTCGGAAACTCCGTTGAGGAACCTGGACTGGTCTGAATCGACCACTATTGTGATGATGTTCTCACCCGGATGCATGAACTCCTGGGCCTTTGCTCTAATTTGGAAGTTCATCGTGCTTGGATTCTCCCATGGCCCGGAGCTGATTGGCAAATTTGATTCCCCCCAGGTTAGACTCATGGAAAGGTTGGCGAATATTGCTGATTCGCCTCCGACTTCCCTAACAAGCCCCTGTATCATTATCGAGCTGGATGGGGAAGCGTCTCCTCGGATAATCGTATTAGTAATGGGTTGAACCTCGACTACTATGTCAGACAGGGCAAATACCTGGGAGACGGCCTCTGTAGGCAGGTAGAGGAACTCGCCAGCGAAAGTGAATGAGACGTTGTGGGAGCCCCTGCTTAATGCGTATTGCACCCTATGGCTGTATGAGAAGAACCCGCCCTCTCCGGTGACGACCAATTCAACCTGAGACCCATCCAGAAGGACTGAAACCTCTCTTCCCTCGAGTCCCTGCTCGAATCCAGTGTCAGACTCGAAGAGTCGTCCAGTGAAGTTCCAGTGCCCTCCCCTAGTAACATAGGTCTGTTCTACCTGATGAGAGATTGAGGTGTGATATGAAACAGTGAAATTTGACTCCGTCATTCCCTGCCTGTAGAATCCTTGTTCTGGGGAGATAGCAGAGATAGAGTGATTTCCTACGTCCATTGATTCTGGGATCGTCCACTCCAAGGACCAAAGCCCATTTTCCTGGCTGCTGGTTATGCCCACTAGGACCCCATCGACAAAAATCTCGATTGTTTGGCTTCCTAGCCAACCATCCTCTAGGTTGTCCTTAGCGGAACCTGAAATCAACATGGTGTCGCCAACCGCTATTGGCCCGATTTGTTCCATTGTTACGAATACCGGAGAAAATACTGTGAAGACTACGGAGGACTCCGAGGGGAGGAGGAAATCCTCGCCTGCGAACTCTATCCCGATAATCATCGGACCGAGCGTCATGTCTGGTGCGATTGGGACAAAGCCGGTGAATGACCCGTTTCCATCCACCGAAATTGCAGATAGCTCCTCCCCATTCACAGTCATGACTAGGTCTCTGCTTGGTATTACTCGACCTACCCCATCTGTTAGAATTCCCTCTACTACTGCCACCTCTGTTCTGTCAATTTCAGCAGGAGCGGTGGAAATTACCACTTGAGTTGGTTGGGTCACATTGAACGCCATTGAGTCCGAGGATCCCAAGTAGTATTCTGGATTTAGTGAGTCACCTTGACCCATCGGGTCCACCCAAGAAAATCCGCCTAGGAAATCTACCCGAGCCGTATGGGTTCCGAAGTCCATATCCGAGGGGATTTGGTATGTGATTGACCACTGACCGGTTGTAGCGTTGGAGACTGTTGTGTAGGAGGGGCCTACGTCAATACCATCAATGTACAGATGGATCAAGCCTCCAGTGGAGTTGCCATCGGCCTTCAGAAGTTGTCCTCTTTCATCCAATAGAGAGCCGACCAATGTTACTGAACCGCCTGCTATGGATGGGGAGGAGGCTTCCTTCAGAACTAGGTCTGTCGGCGCTAGGACGACTACCCTGGTCCATGCCTCGTCGCCCAGAAGTCCAATTGTTCCGTTGATTCCAGAGAACGTTGCCGTTACCACCATTGGCCCTGGGTCCCTGTCTGGCCTAACCAGTATTGATGCTGATGCGGTCCCATTAGAATCAGTCAGGCCGCCCCAAACCGTGATATTGTCGATTCTTACAACTATAGTAGCAGAAATAACTGGTCCACCGGCGTTATCTATCAAGGAGAGGGAGATGTCGAAAGTGTCTCCCCTGATTGTCCTGTTATCGGGATCTAGGTCGTCTGGGTTCTCTATTGTTAGAACGGAAAAGCCTCTGCTATCAAAGGTTGCAAATCCAGATGCAGAGGAGAAATATGTTACCTGGGGTGTGAAGGAAATTTCCAATCCATGTGGGCCTCGGGGGAAGGACAAGTCGAGTCTAATTTCAGCCAACCAAGTACCATCGGAATCGAATGTGACTTGTGAAACAGTGAATGTATTCGAGTCCCCATCAATGGAGAATGTCAGCGTGGGGTTCAATGGGTTTCCAGAAGTGTCAGACAATCCTGATCCATTACTAGATGTCAGAGAGCCGGTGACATTGAAGAATTCCCCCGGCAGTGGGTTCGCGGTGATCGGGTCGATTACCATGGTAGCAGAGGATCTGACTGTTATTGTGTTCAATATCTGCACCGCTTGATGGAGGTCTTCTGATCCGTTGAAGACGAAAGTGACGTTCACAAGGCCAAGTGGGTGATCGTGGGGGACCTCGAATTCGAAGGCCACGCTTCCATCGGCGGATGTGACTCCTGGATCGAGCCATGTGTCGTGGAAAAGAGCCAGAACTTCGAAGCCCGAGAGTGGTTGCTCGTTGTTGCTGAACTCCACTAGTCTAGTCGTAATGGTGATAGATTCTCCTCTGTCAACAATTGTATTCACAAATGGATTGGAATCTACGAATTGAGAAACTCCAACCACCAGTATTGATTCCACTCCGTTTCCTGTCAGGTAGAATGGTGTTGAACCGTTAACTACACTGACGACAACTGTCCTTTCCCCCCTGATTACTCCATTTCCTAGAGTATCCGTTGGGACTGTGAGATTGAATGCACCAGTCATATTCGTAGTTTGGTTTTCAATCAGAAGTTCTTCGGGTTCGTCTAGGAAGAACACACTAATTCCGACCGGTCCATCTACGGTCCTATTTACATCGACTGAATCCATCACATTACCTACTAGGTTGAAGGATTGGAGAGCAGTGACTTGAGAGGGTATCGAGGAGATCTCGACCGAGCTAGCCACCTGCACGGTTAGGTTCACAAAGCTCTCGTTGCCGAGCCACCTTCCTGCATCTGGTGTAGCGAAGGTGTCAGAGAGGTCGTCGGGTGCGTGCACCCTGATGTCGTAGAATCCTGGTGGGGCCGAGGAAGGAACAATTGGATCGAAGGAAACGACTCCTTGGGAGTCCGTAGTCCCTGATTGGAGTATTGTCTGGAGGGGGCCTCCCCAGTCGAAATAGAGGTCCAGAGAAACCCCGGACAATGCTGCATTGGGGTCCTCGACATCTGTAACAGTGGAATTAAGGATCAATTCTTCTCCAGCAGTAACGATCGTAGATTCGGGTTCGGTCTGGACTACGAACTCGGTCTGAACGCCCACACTGATTGTTGTCGGATCTCCCGGGTTGTAGTAACTCCCTCCTACTGGCGGGTTTCCAGAGAAGCTCAAAGTTACGTCAATCTCGTATACACCGGAAGGAACACCTTGTGGGATCTCGAAGGAGAGATTGTATGCGCCTGTTGTTTCGTTTACCCAGCCATTAGCGATATTGTATATTGTGGGTGCTGCTGGGAAACCACCAGGAGTGGGAGGGAGATCTGATGGTATCAGGAGTTGGACCGTTACTGAGGTGTTGTTCCCTGTAATCTGATTCTGCAACACCATGTCATTCGCGAATCCGGATATCCAGTTTGTAGAACCTCTGACTGACCACTCGTTGGAGAGGCTTGCAGATGCATTGCCCATCCCCCTGACCCTTAGTACTCCAGAGGTGGAATTAGCGCTGAGCCAAGTAGAGCCACCATAACTCAGGTTCCAATCATAGTCCCCGGGCGTCATAGTGAACGGGGGGATGAAGGTTGGAGTGACCCTTCCAGCTTCAGGATCTGTTTCGTTCCAAACAGCTCCGCCATCAAAAATTAGAGCGTATTCCCCGTCGAAAGGAGCGAATGATGATCCTGTGTGATCCTCCAGGAATACGTCGACTGCATACTCTCTACCTCTGATGGCGAAGGGAAGCTCGTAGTCAAATACGATGAAACTTCGTATTCCGTAGATATCGACGAATTGCTCTTGATCGTTAGAGTTCAAGTCATCGGAATCGAACTGCAGGCGCACATCTACAGGTCCAGCGGGGAGGGGGACGTCGGAGGCGGAGAATGGCCAAGTGATGGAGAACTCACCCGGATTGGTTCCCCACGATGAGTTGTTGAGATACCACGTGGTGATCTCTTCGAATGGTCCCGAGAGGTCTGCCCTGCGCATCTCCAGAATCAATGTCCCATTGAGTGCCGTGGGAGATGGGCCCCTGCTTAGTACAGTGCCGTTCAGGTAGATATTGCTTCCAATCTCCAGAATCGAGTTATTCTGACCTTGGGAGTTGATCTCTGCCGTCAGGTTCGGGGATAGCGTGATGTTGAGCTTGAAAGGATTGACCTCGGGAAAGGCATGGTATGATGGCGTAGTGGCATTGTTCAAGTCGTCGAAATGCCAGCCTTCGAAGGAAATTGCGGCATCCATCAAACCAAGTGGTTCAGCCTCATCTATTGGGACGATGAACTCATAGTATCCTCCACCAGATACGCCCGAAACTATCGACACTTCGCCGTCCACATCCGAGGAGTAGTTCAAAATGACCTGTAGGTCATCAACAACTGATGGGTCTAGGAATGGCGAACTTGACCAAGATAGTTGTCCCGTTATAGACGAGTTTACCCCGATTCCGAGCATTGGTTGCCCCACTGGAATTGGGCTGGTGATAGAAAGTGATACAGTGTCTGTGATATTGATCTGCCAAGGCATCGAAATCCCTTGCGTGCCGACATAACCCATCTCGGTGGTGAGGATCACCAAAGAGCCGAACCCTGGCTGAATTATTTGGGGTGGTAGGCCTGTTAGATTGAATGAGCCATTTTCGTCGGTTGTTACATTTGCGACCTTGTGCTCAACTATTGCTGCGCTCCCGGGCACCAACTCTGCCTGACTTGGTTCGACCAAGTACATTGAGAGTGAGATGTTTGCGACCATGGTCTGGTTTTCCACAAACTCCAATGCCCCCTGGACCCAAATGGGTTCGGACGACGTGGTGTTCCTCTGGACTGATGTTGGCCCCCAAGACTCCACATTAACCCTTACTTCTGACATCGGAGGGCATGCTTCGAAGGGGATCCAACCAAGATCTAACTCACCTTGGTTCTGATTAGTCTGCAGATGGACCTCTGCCCACCTTGTGAAATCCTTTCCATATACGTTGAATGCCTTTCCATCCCATGTTCCTCCCGAAAAGCCAGTGACCTTGCGTGCCGGGATTCCCGCTATCCTGAGCATAGTAACGAAAACAGAGGTGAATTCATCGCAATCACCCTCCCTGGATGAGTTTAGAATCCAATGTGTGACATCGCTATCGACTCCAAGTCCGCTTTCTCTACCAGAACCATAGTGATTCCTGAGGAAAGAGAATGTGTCATTGCCGTTCACAATGAAATCCTGGATAGCAGTGACCTTGTCCCAAGCAGATATGGCTCCCGACTGATCCAGAATATCCTGGGTTAGGTTAGCGACGAAACCGGAGCTGTTCATGAATTCCTGAGGTAGGTCCTTGCCGTAATCGGAGCCAGAGAAAGCTGTCGAATTCTCACGGATTGCAGCAGACAATATCACCTCAGGGGCATTGACATACAGTGCCTCTATGACGGCACTATCGACGATTATGTCGCGAGTGTAGTTGGAAAAGTTGAGTCCGGCCGAATTATCTACCCAAGTAGTGTAATTCACTACATTGTACGGCTGAATTAGCTCCTGCCCGGGGCCGATGTACCCTGCTTCATCGAATACGATCTCCCATGATAGTGGTCCCGAGTGATTCCAGAAAGATTGGTCGGCTACACCTTGTTCTGTGGAGAATTCTGGAATGACTGGGGTATTTCCAACTAGAGTACTATTCACTCCCCAAGACACCCCAGTATAGAAGTCATAGGTGTGCCATCTCCAATAGTGCTTGACCGTTGGATCCAATCCCTCTGAGCTATTGGTTGCAGTGAACATGAGTGCGTTCTGCTGGATGTCGTCACTGGGGTCGAAGGGGTCACTAGGTGACCCGATGCAATCGAGGACCCAGAAATCCTCTGGGCATTCTTCTCCGTCGGGCACCCCGCCTCCATCAGAATCAGGATCTAGCCAGTCAGTTCCTAACTCCTGTTCGATTAGGTCCGGGATTCCGTCTCCATCGGTATCAAGTGGGTTGATGTCGTCATCTGGATTGTCTTGGGGGTTTGTTCCGTCTAGGTATTCCTGACCATCCTCTACACCACCATTGTCAGAATCGGCTACGTTCCAGAGAGTGAACCAGACATCTGAAGTGAAATTCCCGCCGAATCCGAAACCCCCGATTCCAAAAATCATCGAGCAACCGGTGGTATTCTCGAAATAGTTGTTGAGGCCGTCCTCATCGGTATCGAGAAGATTGTGGCAGGGCTCTCTTGGGTCTGTGAGATTCAGAATTTCGGATAGGTCATTGACGCCATCACCATCGGTATCGTAGAGTGTCGGGTCCGATAAGTACCCCCACGCTGCTGTCAATTCCTCCCAGTCTGCAAGACCATCGCCGTCCGAATCCTTGTAGTCATCATCGCACCATGGGTCGTTAGTTGCATTGGCAGAGGCATCCCAGCACCAAGACCCATTGGTGAACAAAATCGTTGCCGCGCCGACGGGGGGTTCTGCATCAACTCCCTTCAGGAATGATGGCTCCTCCAAGGACACGTAGCTGAACGGGGTAAGCGTCCCATTGGGGGATACATAGTGACCCATTGGTGCGTTACCCCTCCAATCCACAGGGTCCGGATTGATCCCTAATGTGGAGTTGATAGTTAGCGTATCAGCATCCCCGTCCCAAGAAATAATCGTGAAGACGAGTTCGAAGATGGAGGTGCACGGATCAGTCTGCCCGGGGAATCCTTCGTCCCCGTCACTTATTCCTCCCCCATCGGAGTCGGAGACGTTCCACAGCGTGCAAGAGTTGTTCTCCTGCCAATTTTGTAGACCATCGCCATCAAAATCACCTTCGTCATTTATTCTCGTTGGATCGGTCTCCCCATCATCTATCACGCCATTTCCATTGAGGTCTTCCTCGCCATCATCCAGATGGTCCCCATCTGTGTTGTTGCTCCTAGGGTCTGATCCTTGGGCAGGGTCTCCGTACGAGCCATTGTATTCGATTCCGTCAAGGATTCCATCGGAGTCTGTATCTGGAGAAGTTGGGTCCGTAAGTAGGATAAGCCCCTCCAGGGAGTCATTTAGTCCATCTCCATCGGTATCGTTGTTCTGGGGGTCGGTTTGAGTGATGCCATCGACCTCAGCAGTAAAAATCCCACAGCCACCAGGGCCAAGAGAAAGTACTGGATTGCAAGGAGACTCTGTGATCGTCATATTGATTGGACCGGGTCGGAAGTACTGTGTTGGGGGGAATGTCGATCCATTCCTGGTCCCCCATGCTGGGTTGACGTACTCGTAAATGTTTGATAGGCCGTCAGAGTCAGGGTCCCCGAAAGTCCCATCTTGATTTGAGTTAGATGTTGGATCGAGTCCATTTGCTGCCTCCCACCCATCCGGCATTCCGTCCCCATCCGTATCCCAACCGTTGGGATCCTCATCTTCGATTCCATCCCCGTCATCGTCATTGGAGCTGCAGTCGGCATCACCGTCGAAGTCCGGATCGTTAGAGTCGACCATTCCATCGTGATCGTTGTCAAAAGTATCAGTGCATATGTTTCCGACTGGATCCTCGTCTGCACCGTCTGATCCAGAACCCTGAATCACTTGCATGGCACTCTCCTCATCCCAGTTTGAAACGGGAATTGTCCCATTCCACCAGACCCCGTTGTCCAAGACGTTAGTAGTAGATGGCTCGTCCCAACCTGAAGGAATCCCATACAGATACTCGTTCAGGTTGGTGAGGCCATCGGAATCTGGGTCGCCAGTCGAGCCGTTGTCCCCCACCGAAGAGAGGGGGTCCAAACCATATTGCCATTCCCATCCATCGGGAAGACCATCGTTATCTGAGTCCCAATCTTGAGGCTGTGTGTTGATTAGGAACTCAATCCCATAAGGGAGGCCGTCTGCATCCTGGTCGTTCACGGTGGCTGAAGCCTCGAATGCGGCTAACTGCATTGAGACTATGCTGGAAATGAGCATCAAGAAGGTCAGAAGTGTGGCGGATCGCTTCTGGGCTATCGACCCGGATTCTTCGAAATTTGAAGTCACTAACTGCATGAGTGTCAGTCCCTTTTCGTAGGCCGGAAACTTCGGGTCTTAAGAAGAATGGAGCGTCGTTCGTACATTTGCAGACTATATTAGCTCGACATCCTCGTCGTCGTACCTATCTGGGCCCCTAGCTTCCTCGACCGTAACTGGGGCCGGGATCTCAGGTGGGTTTTCTTCTACTGATACATCATCCTCGGAAAGTGACTCCAGCATTCTCATCTGAGCGGCCCATCTCCTCCTATTGAGTCTGCTCTGAACTCCAGCAAACAGCAATAGTACGCTGACCAAAACCAGAACAAGGGTGATTGGCCTAGGGTGGGCCATTTCGTTAACGATTATATCGACGAAGGACCCTATCTCGACTATCGCCGTAAGAGTGAACTTGGCTGTTAGAGACTCGGAGAAGCTCTGTTCAGTGTCTAGTGGCGTGGCTGTAACTGTAATCGGAATTGAGTCCCCATTGTTCGCCGAACTAGATACTGAAACTTCGACCGTAAATGTCGCCTCGTCAAAGGCCTCAATTTCAATCAATGGGGAACCGGAGAGCCCCCCAATGCTGACATCCCAACCACTCTCGTCGACATCGGCTTCCAGAAGAACTGTCATTGGGCTGTTTCCTTCATTCTTCACCTTCATCTGAATAGAATAGTCATTTCCAGGTGCAAGTTTAGTGTTCTGAGATACTTGAACAATCTCCAACATAGGTTGGTCTGCTTCGATTTCGAATGTCATTGGCAGATCGAAGTATCTCGGGTCATCGTCTTCTATGTCCTCTACTATCCTAAGGTAAACTGTATGATTCCCGACCTCCACCTGATTGGTCAGAGTCACGCTGAGGAAGACCTCGGTGAAGTCCCCCGGTCCAAGGGATACCCGAGGGACTGCTTCTCCGTCCGAGTTTGTTATCCTGAACTCCCATTGGCCGTAAGCGGGATTTCGGTCTGTATTTTCTTTCAATGAGGCTGGATTTTGAAGAAGCCACCATGATGCTGCCTCCAAATCAGTCTCACTATTTGTCAAACGAGCCCTGAAGTCCAATACGGGCCTATCCTGTCCCGGAGCACAAAGTGCCACCTTCATGTGGCCGAGGGGAGTCCCATCACAATCCTGCGATACCTCTCCCCTAATGCCATATGTCCTCTGGATGGTGAATGAAACCGTAGTTGTTGTAGAGGCATTTCCTCCACTGATAACTTCTATCTCTATCTCTCCGATGTCCTCATCCTCTCTATCCAAACTTGGCTTCACCCCTAGGATTAGGACCTTGGTGCTGTGCCTCTCCAGCAGGGGGGTGTGGAAAGTTCCGTCACCCTCGTCTTGGAGTATCCGTTGACCAGTTAGGTTGTCGTGCAACTGGAAGATTGATTTAGATCTCTTCAGAATGTCTATCCTGAATGTGTCGGCATCGAAACCGGTGTTGAAAATCTCCAGAATAAACGGGTTGAATTCCCCATACTCTGCGAATCTGGGGATGGTGGAATCCAGTGCGTCGCCCCTGGAAGAGTTCGCTATCGGAATTTTGTGATCTTCTGACCAAACCGAAACCACAGGGGGTTGATAGACGTCAATCTTCTCGACGTTTAGGACAAGCGTATCCTGATGGACTACGGAGATGACGCCATCCACATCGGCCTCGGCTACTGCGCGAATCTCAATCTTCTTCGGCATCCCAGTCAGGTCATCTGGGGCAGTTAGTGTCACAGTGGGATTGATTACTGTACCTCCGGAGCTCATCTCGTATCCTGCCGGGGAGTCGAACTCAACCAACCAAGAGCTACCTAGGTTGGTCAAAACCTCGAGTTCTACGTTCATGGACTTGGTGGAATCTCCCCTATGGACAAGAACCATGGGCACGGGAGTGACTTTGCCTGGTGCGAAGTATTCGACTGATCGATCGAACCTATGTTTGATTGACACTCCAAACTGATGCATCTCGATTGGTTCGTGCTCTATTTCGATTTCGTTTCCACCCACGTCCCTGACTCTCAGAAATACGGTATACTCGCCTGGTGGAAGCCCACTATCATAGGTATAGAGGAACTTGCCAAATATTCCTGTGCTTGAGTCCTCTATGTCCTCCATGTCCCCAGTGATCCTCTCGTCGACCTCATAGTTTCCATCTGGACCCCGCATAAGGATGTCAACCCTTGAGATGTCGGCACGGCCAAATGCACTGATTGCGTCAATGGAGAACTGCATCTCTCTGTCCTCAACAATGTCGTTAGGGTACCAATCTATCTCCGAACCCTCGGCAATGTTCGCACCTTCCCTCTGAACCACAATGATGCTGTTCATCAGTGCATTACCGTTTGTCTCCATCTTGGAGAATTTGTTTGGCTCGTTATCGATATTGTTGAAGGCAACATCTGCAGAACAGCTAGAACCGCCGAACGGACTGTCGCTACTGTCGCACCCGGACATGCTGGCCCTAACTCTAATGATGAGACGCTCGTTCTTCCCAACTTGGAAAGATTGAGAATTGCCGATACCCACATCTATAATCTCATGATCGAAATCGCAACTGCTTCCAAATGATGAGGAGCAAACCGAACCGGAGTATGTTGTTGAACCAATTGTTCTCTCAGAGGTCATAATTGAAACTGTCCAATCGACATTTGAATTCTGAGAACCCTCTGACTTGAGGAATAGTTCAACTGGTATGTAGTATGAGTCATTTGCATGGAACTTCCTCCCGAAAAATTCCATAGACGACATCAATGATATGGACATGAATTGTACATCGTCATCCAAGGCGCTTGCCACTTCCTGGTCATCATTGCCCTCAGGAGGCTGAGTGCTAATCAGTCCGTCCATTCCAGCAGTCTGGTTCTGTCCTGCTTGTACGAAATATAACTTGTACAAGTTGGCATCCGGTGCGCTTTCGGAGGCATTGAATGGGGCGTAATCGGAAAGTTCTGAAGTTTCCAAATCTAAGCTGGTGGGGATGAGCATCAATAATGCCAATGACAGTGAGACCAGTGTGGTTTGACGCACAGAGGGGCGGTGATTCCTATTTCGCACGATTGTGCGCCGCATCCGGGATGTTAAAGAGTTCGGGAGTTTGGAGTAGCGGATGCGTCGGTTATAGGACGTTATCGTCCGCTCGGTTGAAATCGAAAGTCGGGCCTCGTTAGGATGCAGGGGTACCCGAGTTGGTCAAAGGGGCCGGACTTAAGCTCCGGTGCTTAGTGCTTCATGGGTTCGAATCCCATCCCCTGCACCATTAATCCTCAGATTTGGTTTTCACTCTCGCCAGAGTGCAGCCAAACTTGCCATCAAAGCCAATGGGGGAGATCTTCGTCAGACTCACCACCCCAGCTACAACATTCTCCGGGAGGAGGATAGTTTCCAGAATTGAAGAAGCGATTGTCTCCATTAGGCTGTGCCTTCGAGAGGTTGCTGATTCTATTGAATGGTGAAGATATTCGTAGTCTAACACGTTTCCAATTTGATCGTCTTTTGGGGGTTCTGAACCTTCGAGTAAGACTTCGATGTCAAATCTTACTGGTTGCTTCACCCCCTTCTCGTATTCATGTGCGCCGATGTCCAAATCTAGAACCACATCTTCGAGTCTCAATGTTGTCCAACCTGCGGACTCGAGGTTTCCAATAATGGAGCTAAGATGCTTGGTTGTTTTTGTCAATTTCTCCCCACCTTGTCAAATGCAGGATCGTTACCCATTTTCCTAAATCTCTCACCTGAGTCAACAAATATCGTTTGGCCGGTGATTGAAATGGAGTTCGCCAAGAATACCACAGATTCTGATACGTCATTTGTAGATGGGCCGAAACCCAGTGGCGATTGCGATTGAACTTCATTCAGTGAGTCCGCATCTAGGACATCGCTAGTGAGAACGTGCCCTGGTGCAACACAGTTTACTCTGATTCTTGGAGCGAGGTCAATGGCAAGGGCGGACGTCAATCCGTACATTGCGAATCTAGAACCCGTGTATGAGAGATAGTCTGCATTTGGCGATTCGACCTTGAAATCCAATACGTTAACCACCCATGAATTCTCTTGGGCGGACTTTGACAGCTCGCTGATCAAGACTAGTGGCGCAAATGCGTTTACTTTCATGTGTTCTATCCACAATTCTTCGGATAGGCTTTCTATCCTGTCAAAGGAGAATAGGGATGCGTTGTTGACTACTCCCACTACACTCCCGAGTGATTCGTTTGCCTTGGGGATCAATCCTTTCACGGAATCTGAGTCATTGAGGTCGCATTGAAGAGAGATTGCCTTTCCACCCCTAGACTCGATCTCATCAACGAGTTGGTTTGCTTCCTGTTCCGAAGTCCTGTAGTGGATTGCTATGGAGAATCCCTCGTCTGAGAGGGCGAGGCATATTTCTCTGCCTATTCTTTTGGCCCCCCCGGTTACCAATACTGCCCCGCGCATGTGCTGCGCAGGGGACTTCACACTTTACCGATTGCTCATTAGAAGTGGGACTTTGCAATGAGAACGGTTAATGTCGTTCTTCTACCCGCTGAACACGATGGAGAGGCGGTTGCCAATCATCGATTCTGGGACAGAGGCTTCCGGAGGATGTGGAAGTGCAGGTGAGATAAGCCCATTGGAAAAAAGGAAGAACATGAGGAAGAGGCTCCCTTCATGGTTCAAAACGTCACTTCCAACTGGCCTGGCCCAGTCTAGTTTCAACGACACCAAGAGCAATGTAGTGACTCATGGATTGAATACAGTCTGCGAGGAGGCCCGTTGCCCGAACGTTCACGACTGCTGGAGTCGGGGCACTGCTACATTCATGGTCGCAGGGGAAGTTTGCACAAGGGGGTGCAGATTCTGTGCGGTTGGGACTGTGAAGACGCCTCCTGAACTAAATGCCGAAGAGCCCAAAGAATTGGCTGATGCGGTTCTCAAGATGGGGCTTAGCTATGCAGTAATTACTGTCGTAAACAGAGATGATCTCTCGGATGGGGGGGCTATGCACTACAGAGATTGCATCCTAGAGGTTTCCGAAAAGAGTCCGGATGTAGGATTGGAATTGCTTTGTTCTGACTTGGATGGGAATATTGAGGCCCTCGAGAATATGTTGGAAGGTCTGCCATTGAGGGTTTTCGCCCACAATGTCGAGTGCGTGCCCCGGCTAGACGGAGTAGTTCGCGATAGAAGGGCATCCTTCGAACAATCCCTGAATATTCTGAGGAAGGCAAAGGAGATTCGCCCGAACCTACTTACCAAGACTAGTTTGATGGTCGGACTCGGGGAAACGGATGAAGAGATTGAAGAGGCGATGGAGATGATTCGTGAGGCGGGTGTCGACATGATTACTCTGGGACAGTATCTGCAGCCTAGCTACAGTCACCTTCCAGTAGACCGTTTCCCAGAACCAGAAAGATTTGCAGACTGGGATCGCATTGCCAGAGATCTTGGCTTCCGAGCAGTGGCTAGCGGGCCTCTGGTTAGATCTAGCTACAGAGCAGGTCTTCTCTGGGAGGAAGCAATGGGGGGTGAGCCAGTGGTCACCAGGGACTCAACTGGTTCTGCGGTTAGTCACATCATTTCGCAGAAGAGATTGGTTGCTGCAGAGGTTGATAATTCATGAAAAGTGGAGGGATGAATGATGGCCCCTAAGGACTCAGACGGTAAAATACACGTTCCTGACGCCCCATTCAGGCCAGGGGAGGAAGCAAGTTTCGAAAGCTGGCCATGGAAACCTGGAGATTTCACTAGGCCCGATCCCAAGAAGTGTCATTTTCAAGACACGGTTGAACTAGCAAGTGGCCTCGTCAGAGTACTTGACGACGATGGAAATGCCTCTGGAGAGTGGGATCCAAAACTCACTACCGAGGAACTGCTGACCGGTTTGGAGCATATGGTGAGATTGAGGATCTTTGATGATAGGATGATGAAGATGCAGAGGACCGGTCTGCTTTCATTCTACATGCGTTCATTGGGAGAGGAGGCAGTGGCTATCGCCCAAACAATGGCTTTGGAGACGCAAGACTGGATTTTCCCAACTTATCGGCAACCGGGTGCACAATTTGTCAGAGGGAGGGGGATGGTGAGCATGATCTGCCACTGTATTGGAAACGAAGAAGACAATATCAAGGGCAGACAAATGCCAGTACACTATTCTTACAGAGAAGGGAGGTTCATCTCTGTTTCTAGCCCGGTTGGGACGCAGTTCAGCCAGGCAGTAGGAGTGGCTCTTGCATCTAGATACAAGGGTCTTGATGAGGTCACCATCACGTGGATAGGCGACGGGGCAAGTGCTGAGGGCGATTATCACTATGCGTTAAACTTCGCAAGCGTTTTCAACGCCCCCGTAATCCTCAATGTAGTAAATAACCAATGGGCAATTTCCACTCATGCAAACTTCGCTACTGGAATCGGGGATTTTGCATCTAGGGGGATACCCTTCGGCCTTCCCTCCATCAGGGTGGATGGGAATGATTTCCTGGCGCTATATTCAGTAACCAAGTGGGCTCGAGAGAGGGCGGCTTCGGGCTCTGGAGCAACACACATCGAGGTCCTAACTTACAGAACTGGGGCACACAGCAGCAGTGACGACCCCAGCAGGTATAGGCCAAAGGACGAGCATGCAAAGTGGCCCGGGGGAGATCCTGTTGATAGGCTGAAAGGTCACCTGATAAAATTGGGAGAGTGGAGCGAGGAGAAGCACAAAGAACTGGAGGAAAGGATCGATTCAGAGGTTGTTGATGCTTACAAGGAGGCCGTAAAATTCGGAGATCTTGCCAATGGCCCATATCCATCTGCAGATACAATCTTCACAGAGGTATACGAAGAGATGCCCTGGCACCTCAGGGAGCAGCATGACGAGATGATGGGGGGTTGAACATGGCAAACATGAATATGATTCAATCGCTAAACAGTGCTCTGGACAACATGCTGGAAAGCAATCCGGATGTAATCATCTTCGGAGAAGACGTGGGATACTTCGGAGGTGTTTTCAGAACGACGGATGGATTGCAAGAGAGGCATGGCGAGCATCGAGTTTTCGACACCCCCCTTTCCGAGGGTGGAATTGCTGCAACTGCTTTTGGAATGGGGCTAAATGGACTCAGGCCCGTTGTCGAGATTCAGTTTGCTGACTACATCTTCCCGGCTTATGACCAGATTGTTAACGAGATGGCAAAGGTTAGACACCGTTCTGGAGGCGAGTTCTGGTCCCCCGTCACGCTAAGGACTCCGGCTGGTGGAGGGATTCGAGGTGGGCACCATCATTCACAGTCCCCAGAGTCTCAGTTCACCCACACCCCAGGGCTAAAGGTGGTTTACTGCTCAACACCATACAATGCAAAAGGTCTGCTAATTAGCTCAATCGAGTGCAATGACCCTGTAGTTTTCTTTGAGCCAAAGAGATGTTATCGAGGACCATTCTACGGCGACCCTCACAGCGTCCCTACCTGGTCCGATCACCCAGAGGCAGAAGTTCCAGATGACATCTACAGAATACCCCTTGGCGAGGCAAGGCTGGCACAACAAGGAAGCGATTGCACGGTAATTTCATGGGGGGCAATGGTTCATGTTTGTGAGCAAGCAATAGGGGATAGTGGAGTTTCATGTGACCTGATTGACCTGCAAACCCTTGTTCCTTGGGACAAAGAGGCAATAGTGAGTTCGGTTGAGAAGACTGGCAGATGTGTTATTGTCCATGAAGCCCCCAAAACAAGCGGGTTCGGAGCGGAGATGGCTGCTTCGATTCAGGAGAGGTGCTTCTACCACCTCGAAGCACCCATTGAGAGGGTGACAGGATGGGACACACCATTCCCCCATACTACTGAATGGGATTACATGCCCGGACCATCTAGAATCGCGGCGGCGATCAAGAAAACACAGGAGGAGTGAGATGTCAAATTTCGTGTTCAAGTTACCCGATATCGGAGAAGGAGTAGTTGAAGGAGAGGTAGTGCAGTGGCACGTTTCGGTTGGAGATTCAGTATCCGAAGACGACCCGATCGTGGATGTAATGACCGACAAGGCCACCGTTACAATTCCGTCCCCAACAAGCGGGGTTATAGCTTCTCTAAGCGGAGGTGTTGGCGACATGATTGCAGTTGGTACGACTCTACTAGAAATCAGCACTGGTGAGGTCATGGAGAGTGAAGGGGGAGTGGCAGTCGGAGGTGATGAAGGAGCGGATACGGACCCTGAACCAGCTGCTGCTCCGGCCCCGGCACCGGCCCCAACTCCTGAACCAGCTCCTGCCCCTGCTCCGGCACCGGCCCCAACTCCTGAACCAGCTCCGGCTCCAACTCCGAAGGCACCGTCACAAAGCTCAACGGGAAGGGTTCTGGCCAGTCCTGCAGTTCGGAAGCGAGCAAGGGAGAATGATGTCGATCTTTCGACCGTTAGAGGTTCAGGCCCTGCAGGAAGAATAAGGCATGCTGATTTGGATGCATACATTGCAGCGGGCGGATCGATAGCTGGAGCTCCTCCCATGGCCTACTCTGTGAAGAGGACCGAGGTTACGCCAGTGAAGGTTGTCGGACTGAGAAGGAAGATTTCCGAGCAAATGAGCCTCTCAAAGAGCAGGATCCCCCACTTCTCGTATTTCGAAGAGGTAGACATTACTGAGTTGGAGTCTTTGAGGCAGGTCCTAAACTCGACAAAGGACGAAACTCAACCTAAGTTGACATACCTCCCATTCATCATGCTAGCTCTCGCCAAGATCATGCCCGAACATCCAGAATGCAATGCGCACTTCGATGATGAAGGTGGAGTTGTAAACCGGCAAGGGGCGGTGAATCTGGGAATTGCAACCCAAACTGATCGTGGCTTGTATGTCCCTGTGGTTAAGCACGTTGAGGCAATGGACATCTGGAATGCTGCATCGGAAATGCAAAGGGTATCAGGATCGGCAAGAGATGGCAGTGCTAGCCTGGATGAGTTAACCGGATCCACTTTCACGATCACAAGCTTAGGAAGGGAGGGTGGCTTGGGAGCAACTCCGATCATCAACCATCCAGAGGTTTCTATCCTTGGCGTGCACAAGGCCAGAGAGATGCCTGTTGTCAGGGATGGCAAGATAGTTATCAGGAGAATAATGAACCTTTCAAGCGCCTTTGACCACCGGGTGGTCGACGGGGCGGATGGGGCCTCTCTGATACAGCATCTGAAGAGGATGTTGGAAAACCCAGCACTCATTTTCATGTGAGGAACTCAAATGGCAGAAACACGCAAGTGCCAGGTATTGGTTATCGGTGCCGGACCAGGGGGTTACGTAGCGGGAATTCGATCAGCGCAACTTGGCCTTGATACGATCGTCGTCGAGGGCGACAAGGCAGGAGGAACTTGCCTAATCAGAGGATGCATTCCAAGCAAAGCGATAATCCACGCGGCAGAGAGATTTGAGTCACTTCGTCAGCATTCTTCCGAAGGAGGGCATATGGGCCTGTCTGTAACAGGTGATGCTGAAGTTGACATGGGGGAGTTGGTTTCGTGGAAGGATTCTATTGTTGATAGGTTAAACAAGGGTGTTGAGGGTCTGCTTAATGCTGCTGGGGCCACTTTGATCAAGGGGTGGGCCCGTTTCGATGGTCCGAAGAGTTGCACAGTAGATACTGGTGACTCCAGTCTGAAGATAGAAGCGGAGAATGTCATCATCGCCACTGGATCTAGCCACATTGACTTGCCATTCATGCCATGTGACGAGGAGTTTGTCCTATCCTCCACTGGTGCTTTGGATCTTGATTCATTGCCAAAGAGCGTCGCAATTGTGGGAGGGGGGTATATTGGTCTCGAGCTGGGGTGCGCGCTAGCCAAACTTGGTTCAGAAATTACTGTCGTAGAGGGGATGAGTAGCGTCTTGGCGATAATGGACAAGGAAATTAGGAGGCCGTTGGAACTCTGGCTGAAGAAGCACAAGGTTACCGTCCACACCGAGTCTCTGGCCAGGGGCGTCGAAATCAAGGGAAGGGGTGCATCGAAAAAGGCCGAATTGACATTCGAGAAGGACGGGGTCGAACACAAGACCAAGGTAGACAAGGTTCTAGTCACTGTGGGAAGAAAACCCAATACCAAGGGCTGGGGACTAGAAAACATCGGAGTTAGGATGGATGGCTCTGGACACTTCATTCGGACGGATAGGCAATGCAGAACATCAGTTCCAGGCGTATATGCCATTGGAGACGTATCTGGTGAGCCGATGCTAGCACACAAGGCCAGTGCAGAGGGTGAAATGGTCGCAGAAATTATTGCTGGCCACAAAAGAGAATTCGACAAGGTTGCCATACCCGCAATCGTCTTTACCGAACCTGAGATAGTGTCTGTCGGACTAACTCCCGATGAAGCCAAGGAAAGGGGTGAAGAAATCATCGTGGGCAAGTTCCCACTTGCCGCGAATGGAAGAGCATTGAGCCTAGAGGCCGAGAAGACGGGCGGTTTCATCCGAGTTACAGCAAGAGAATCGGATCACGTAATCCTCGGGGTTCAAGCAGTGGGAAGCCATGTGGCAGAGTTGCATTCCGAATTCGTGCTGGCCCTAGAAATGGGAGCACTGCTTGAGGATGTGGCTGGGACGGTGCATGCACATCCAACAATGTCCGAGGCATTCCATGAGAGTGTTCTCAAGACCCTTGGTCATGCCATCCACATCAATTGAGGGGTCGAATGGAAGGAATCGAAGTACTTAGGTGCGGAATAGTAGATTACCAGGTAATGTCGGACTGGATGAAGGATCTACAAAGAAGGAGGATTGCTGACGAGATTGATGATACCTTGATCTTCGTCCAGCATCCAGAGGTAGTCACAATCGGCCCCAAGGCCGTCCGTGACAATGTTGTCGTAGACGGTTATCCAACTTGTCTAACAGACAGAGGGGGAGGGATTACTTGGCATGGACCCGGGCAACTCGTTGTATATCCGATTATCAAATGGGAAATCGGAGAACAGAGTGTCAGAGGAGTGATTGGAAAGTTGGAAGAGTGGGCGATTTCGGCCCTTGGGGAATGTGGAGTTTCTGCTTATAGAGACGAGGCAATGCAAGGGGCATGGTTAGATGGGTACAAGATTTGCTCAATAGGGCTGTCATTCCTACACTGGGTTAGCCGCCATGGAATGTCGATCAATATTGACACGCCTGGGACCAGGGTTCAGGATTTGGAATGCTGTGGAATTCCCGCTGGTACCCACACCAGCCTTTCTCACCTAGGATATGAAAAAGACAATCGAGGAGAGCCGATTAACTTCGAGAGAATTGAGGAGGCCCTGATTTTGACATGTGAGGAAATCCTCGGAAGAGTGCCAAAGAGTCCTGTAGATTGGAGTCCAGAGATGATAGTGTGAGCAGGCCACGAAGGAGTGAGTTTGCTGAGCACTGGATGCTCTCGAAGGAGACTTGTTTTCTGAATCATGGCTCTTTCGGGGCTACTCCAATTGCAGTTCTTGAAGAGCAAACTAGGCTCAGAGGTAAAATCGAGAGGGACCCGGTTAGATTCTTCGAAAGGGATTACATCACTCTGATGAACTCGTCTGTTGGAAGGCTTGCAGAATTCATGAATGCTGACCCGGAGGGGATGACATTAGTGAAGAATACCACTGAAGGAGTGAACACAGTACTAAGGAGCCTGGTACTAAATCCCGGTGATGAGATCCTAGTCACCAACCACAGCTACCAGGCCTGTTGGAATGCTGTAGACTTCGTTACCGAGAGGGCGGGTGCGAAGACTGTAGTTGTAGAAATCCCATTCAGAGTTGAGAGCGAAGAGGAAATTGTTGACCTCATGATGAGTTCGGTTACCGAACGAACAGTCCTGGCCATGGTGGACACAGTAACTAGCGCTACTGGGCTTAGGATGCCATTCGAAAGTCTCGTCAGAGATTTGCAGGAATCAGGGGTTGATGTTCTTCTTGATGCAGCGCATGGACCAGGCATTGTCCCCCTGGACCTAACTGAACTAGATGCTGCGTACTGCACTGGAAATTGCCACAAATGGCTATGCACGCCGAAGGGATCTGCGTTTCTTCACATTAGGTCTGATCTAAAGAAGATGATTAGACCTCTAAGCATTAGCCACGGTGCTAGCTTCGAAGGGACGGACCAAGAGAAGTTCGAGTTTGAATTTGGATGGCCGGGAACCCAAGACCCGACTCCATGGCTATGCATTCCGCTAGCCATTGATTTCCTAGGCGGGCTTGTGAAAGGTGGGTGGCCGGAGATAATGGAAAGAAACCGTTCATTGGCACTGGAGGGGAGGAAGATCATCTGCAACGCCCTTGGGACTTCAGAGCCGGTTCCCGAGTCTATGGTTTCTTCGATTGCTTCCGTGGAGATGCCCGGGGAAGAGGAGGTGGGGCCTATGAGCATGGAGGGTGACCCCTATCACAACTATCTTCTAGATGAGTTTGGAATCCAAGTCCCTGTCTTCCCATGGAGGCACCATGGAAAGAAATACATCAGAATCTCAGCCCAGCTCTACAACAGTGTAGAAGAGTATGAGTTCCTTGCAGAGTGTCTAGAACAATCGATGTGAGATTGGGAAACCATTGAATGGATGTGGGGGTGCCGCAATGCCATGCCTGAGGCCGTTGTCGCACTAACTGGAGCCTCGGGGGCACAGTACTGTGTCAAACTGATCGAGGCTCTTGTTGAGCACAATTGGTCTGTGAATCTGATAGTAACTAGTACCGGAGCCATTAATCTGGATCTGGAATGTGGGATTTCCCCTAGTGAATTGGCCGAAAGAGAAGGCGTGACTCTGGAGGATAATGCCAATCTGGCTGCCAGGGCGGCATCGGGTTCTGCTAGATTCGATGCCTATGTCATTTGTCCGGCCAGTGGCACAACCATTGGAAAAATAGCCGCAGGAATTAGTGACAATCTTGCAACTAGGAGTGCTTTGGTTGCAATGAAGGAAAGGAGAAAATTGATCATTGTACCCAGGGAGGCTCCCTACTCAACACCTCATCTGAAAGCTATGTTCAACCTATCCGAGTGGGGTGCAGTAATCCTTCCTGCGAGTCCAGGATTCTACCATTCCCCTAGAAATATTGGGGACTTGGTTGACTTTGTGGTGGCTAGGATACTAGATCAGTTGGACATTGACCACTCGTTGGGCAAAAGGTGGACTGGCGAAGAGGTCGATGCTGAAGATTGACCTCCACCATGACCGTAACTGGAATGGGTTCAATAGTGGTGGAAAGAGTTCAATTGCAATAACATGGCTGAATTGGCATCTGGTTTTGGGAAGTCGACTTCCACGATGGTAGTCATTGGCATGATTGTCATTGGAGCGGCGGGAGGCGGGATTTTGTTCGGGGACGATCTGGTGAAATGGATTAAGGGAGAGCAAGAATACGAGTTAATTGACTTTGACACCAACCAAACTAGATCATATGCCCAGGGCCTAGTTGACCTAGGCGATCCGAATTGGGGAGGGAGGCTTTCTGGGACTGTAGAAGAAGAGAATGCGGCACAATCTATCAAGACCAATTTCTCGAATAGCGGATTGCCATCTACTCTAGAAGAGTTTGACGTCCCACTTTACTACATGGGAAACACATTCGAACTGACGATTTGCCAGCCTGGCAATGTTGGGGGGATCTTCGGCGGCCCTGCACCTTGCTCTGTAGCCGACTTGGACAGGGACATAGTACAATTCGAGCATCGTTCAGATTTCGTAGTCCAGGGGTACAGCGGGAGCGTCAATATCCCATCGAACAGCGATGTCCATGTCATCGACTTAGGGATGGGAAATGAATCAGAGGATTGGAGTGCAGCAGGCAATGGCGTTGGACTGGTGTGGATCTTGGACGGAGAAGATGGTCAACCGGGGACCGAAAGTAACACCATCCTGATGATGAGAGCACAGGAGAATGGTCTTAGGGGACTGATTACGATAAATTCTAGGCAGAATTGTGATGATTTGGTTTCTGGTGATTGCGTCCCTTACTCGAAATCCCTGGATATCACCCAGTTCCAGGAAAAGCCGTACGACATCGGATTCGTAATGGTCTCTAAGAGTGTGGGCGAGTCAATCCGTGACAACGTAGTGAATTCCGATGGGATGCTAGGATTCAGCGTAGAAGTTGACAATCAGAACAATGGGAACGTCCACGTCCCTTGTGGAATTATAGAGGGCGAGAGTGATGAATTGGTAGTTATTGGGGCTCATCACGACACAGTCTACAATGGCCAAGGTGCAGTGGACAACACGGCTGGGACTGCAACTGTGATGGAGATGGCTAGGCAATTCGGACTATTGCAGGAAGAGTTTGGAGAGCCTGCGTTGACGATATACTTCTGCACTTGGGGTGGCGAAGAAGAGGGTCTCTGGGGGTCCTCAGAATGGGTCAGCAAGCATAGAGAAATGCTTCAGGAGAATCTCAGGTTATACATCAACCTGGATATGAACCACGTAGACTCAGAGAGGAACGCTGGACTAACCCTTCTGGGAAACAGTGCGAGAGATGTGAGACACATCGAGGGTTTGGTTGAGGTGTTTGCTGATTCCCATCCTGAACTGTACGAAAGGTACAGCATTAGCATCAGGCAGCTGGGCTCGGAGGAGATGCCAGACAACTCGGATCATGCGCCATTCGTCTTTGGCATCCACCAAGAAGAGTCTGACGAATATGGGATGGCGATGATGTGCTATGGTTCCGGCTCATCAGAATATCATACCTACCTGGACAACATGGATCGATTCAACGAGGAGAGCCTTGCTGTTTCTGGAATAATCTATGGGTCCCTAGTCAGGCACCTAGCGTGGGGCTAAGGTGAACAGAAAGAGACTACTTCTTCGTAATCTGGTTCGACCCCGGGATTTTCGGCCACCCATCGATACTGGACAGTCCCCTCGCTGTCGATTATTATGACTACGCGATTTGCGCTGACATAGCCATCGAGACCTCCGAGACCAACGAATCCGGCATCATATGAATCTACTACCTCTCTGTCGAGATCTGAGAGTAATTCGAATTCTAGGTTGTATCTTCTCGCAAACTCTGCATTCGCCCATGGAGAGTCTACGCTAATCCCCAATACAGTCGCATTGCAATCATTCAGAATGGCGAGATTATCTTGAAATGAGCACATCTCTTTGTCGCAAACACCAGTAAATGCTCCGGGATAGAATGCCAAAATGACAGTCTTTCCTCGGTGATCAGAGAGTGTCACTCCCTCTTTTGACGTGTTCTTCAATGTAAAATCGGGTGCCTTGTCGCCTACTTTAACCATGAAGACTGCGAGAGGTTGCATATTTTGAACATGCCTAGATTCACATTCTCTCTGGGACGTCGATTCCCAATATCCCCAATCCCAATTGGAGTTCTCTAGCGGTAAGATCGCACAAGGCTAGTCTCCTTCTAGACAACTTTGGATTCTCCTCGTTCAGAATACTACAATTCTCGTAGAAAGAGGCAAATGAGGATGCTACTGAGTGGAGTTGTTTGCAAATCTTGTGAGGGCTGAAGGTAGTGATTGAATCATCCAAAATAGACGGGAATTCTACGAGTCGTCGTGCTAGTGTCAGTTCTTCGTTGCTAAGGCTAATTTGGCCGTCTTCCAGAATAGAGTCAAGATCAGCCCGAAGCGAGTCCCTCTCCCCTCCCCACTTTCTGAAAATGCTACAAATTCTGGCGTGTGCATATTGGAGATAGGGGGCCGTATTGCCCTCGAAGGATAGCATCCTCTCCCAATCGAAAACGTAATCCTTCGTCCTTTCGGTGGATAGATCTGCATACTTGACTGCACCGATACCCACTTTTCTGGCGACTTGCTTCCTATCCTCGCCTACCAAATCGGGGTTCTTCTCGTTTATTGCATCCTCAGCTCGCCTTATTGCCTCATCAAGTAGATCATGCAGCTTGATTACCTCTCCTTCGCGGCTCTTCAGGACCTTGCCATCCGTATCCAAGACTGAGCCAAAATTGACGTGAATCGCCTGGTGTTTTTCACTCATGAATCCAGCTTGTATGGCAACCTGAAAAACCATCTCGAAATGCTGCTTTTGAGGAGTTCCAACGACATAGAGAAATCCATCGCAACCCAGCCTCTCTACTCTGTCGATAATACACGCCAAATCTGAGGTGCTGTAGTTGTATCCACCGTCTGCCTTCCTGATTATCATCGGAAGCGGATCTCCCTCTCGATTGACCCATCCGCCCGGAAACACAACATCTGCCCCCTCGCTCTCCTCCAGAATTCCTGCCTCGTGGAGTCGTGCAACGACGTCGGGTAGTAAGTCCCTATAGCTGGACTCGCCTCTAATGTCTTCATCTGTTAATAGAACCCCCAGCATCGAGTATACCTCGTTGAAGTACCTCATTGATTCATCAACCAATATTCTCCATAGACGGAGAGTCTCGGGATCCCCCCCTTGTAGAAGAACGACCCTGCTCCTGGAGCGATCGGCGAACTCATCATCGGAGACGAACTTAGCCCTAGCCTGTTTGTAGAATGAGTCTAGATCCCCCACTCCCAACTCATTTGCTGCCTGATCCTCTCCGAGATCTAGTAGGTGCTCGATCAACATGCCGAATGGGGTGCCCCAATCCCCTACGTGATTTTCCCTGATCGCCCTATGCCCCTTGAATTCTAGCATCCTGACAATTGAGTCTCCTATCACCGTTGACCTCAAGTGGCCAACGTGCATCTCCTTAGCCACGTTTGGGGCAGAATAATCGATAGCGAATGTAAGTGGTTTTTCGGTCTCGATGCCCAATCTTGGGTCTGAAAGTAGCTGCGAAAGTGATTTCCAGAGCCAAGCTGGTTTTGCGCTGACGTTGACGAACCCGCTAATTGATGAGACATTTGCAATTGGGTCGAGATCTTCCTTGACGAGTGAGCAAATTTGCTCAGCGATATCCTGAGGGGACCTTCGCAAAATACTCGCGAGAGAATGGCACGGGAGGGCAATGTCTCCATGGTCCTCAACGGTCGCTCTGCCAATTAATGGAATCCAAACTGAGTCTTCTACCTCCATCGACGCCATTGCCTTAGAGAAGGTTGGAGAAATCTCAATAATTAGGTCCCTAATACTAAATCACCTCATGAAATTGGATATCTCAGCAGTGCCGCGATTCCGCCGAATGCCGTATTGAGTGTCGAGCCCTCCTCGGTATCCAGAGAGATTAGTCTGACCTTTGCAGAGGTGTGTCCAGCCAGCGTAGTTAGTTCGTCGATGAGATCCATTGTATTCTCATCGTCCTCACTTACTTTGTCTGATTTGCACTCGGGGCAAATTGGGGTTGCCGATGACTTATCATGTGTGCTAACCCATTCGTTCTTGCACCCCTTGCAAAACCAAGTGACTCTCCTCTTCGTTATTGCCTCGGAGAGGAGTAGGGTGGAAACGGCACCTTGATCCAAAGCTGAGCGTATCATCATCTCACCATAAGTCGCCTTTGGGTTTGACTTCATCACCTCCTGCAAGAATTCATCGACGATTGTCCGTTCGACATCTAGCTCTATCTGGTCCATTGTTGAGCCGGCGCGTTGAATCAACTCTCTTAGGCCGCTTTCATTGGAATACCCAACATCAAAGAATGGTTCAGCAATTAGCTTCTTGATTTCGTGATGAAAGTAATCATTCTTCACTACGAAATCCTTTGTCGCTCCTGGGCCTCCGATTATTACTCCCTTCAAATCCTGAACCATGGGGAGCCAGTAGTTCGACGCTCTTTCTGTTGCTTTCTTGAAGAAATTATGAGCTGCCTCCTCGATAAGCCTCTCGAACCTTTGTGCAGATTGGCCCCCCCTCCCATGCTTGGAGGGGACTAGTGAAGTGATGTGCTCCTGGCAGTGGAGTCTTTTTCCCGAGGCCAATCCATAAGCAGCCTCGGACCTATCTATGACAAAGAGAGCATATGAGGTTCTATCGATAAGCATCTCTTCCAACTGACTAACTTCGAAGGATGAGTCGCACCTGTATCTGAAAGATGGAAATGGCTCTGGTGGATCGTCAATGACTGTAGACATCAGCCTTGTCTTGTTGTTTCCAACAATCACGTGGCCAACGAAAATTGCGATGCCCCCCTCTCCGGGGGTCTTGTAACGATTTATGGTAGAGATTGCTGATTCAATTGCATCAGTCACATGCTTCTTGGTGGATTTTGACTTGATGTTGGCAGCTTGTCCGGCCTCATTTCCAAGATGTTGGCGAACATCGCTAATCATTCTATCAGGGGGGATAATGACCGTAACTAACTCAGTCCCCATGCCCTTCATTGCCGAGAGTTCCTCTAGCGACTTCTTTAGTCGAAGCCTACGCTGCTGCTGCGCTATCTCGTCAGACATGCTACTCCTCCGTGATTTGCCATCATGGGCGGCATTTCAACCCTTCAGCGCCAGTAGAGCATACGTATTGAAAGGCAAGGTGCCCAACCTATGGTCGATGGCGACTGTTGTTGTTGCGCTCGGAGGGAGCTTGCTTAGGCCTGAAGTTGAGGGTAGGCAAACATGGTTACAGGGCATGGTCGAAGTAATCGTTTCGAGAGTAGAGTCTGGTTCAAAGGTGGCTTTGGTCGTTGGAGGTGGCGCTCCTGCGAGAGAGGGGATTGAATTGGCCAAGCCATTTATCGAAGATGTATCCCACTTGGACAGGATTGGAATTGCCGCGACTAGACTCAACGCCACCATTGTTAGGGAAGCACTATCTGAAGGTGGAGTGGCTGTGTCTGCCAAGATTCCGGAAAGCATTGGAGAGGCAGTCCTAGAACTGGAGAAATGGGATGTTGTAGTTATGGGGGGGACTGAGCCTGGCCACACTACCGATGCAGTTGCAATTAGATTGGCGATTCAGAGTGAGGCAGAGAAGTGCGTTATTGCGACGAACGTATCTCGAGTCTATGCAGAGGACCCAAGGCATAATCCAGAAGCAAAATCATTCGATGAGCTCACGCTGAGTGAATTGCAAGAGATTGTCGGGCCTCCAGAACATGCTGAGGCGGGTTCCTCCCAAGTCGTTGATCCGGTTGGTGTAGGCGAGGCTTTGGAGCATGGACTCAATCTTGACGTACTGGATGGGAGAGATACTGAAGTAATCAATAAATCACTGCAGGGGGAAAATTTTGAGGGGACGAGGGTGAGGGGCTAATGGCCAGTAGGAAAGACACAATTCTGAAGGCGGCAAAGAGGACTGCGAAGCAAGCCCATGCCGCGGCCTCAAAGAGGGGGAGCAAAACCAGAACTAGGGTCGGCATAGAGCCTCATAGGCATTGTTCCGTTTGCTGGAAGCCAATCTCATTGGAAAGCGAACCTCCCATTTGCGGCGATGAGAATTGCCAAGCGATGTATGAAAGGCGAGAGAAATCGAGGAAAAGATTCAGCTTCTTGATGTACTTCGGGATTGCAATCTTCGTAGGTCTACTAGCATTCCAGATAATCATGGGAGCGTCAGGTTAAATCATGTTGAAACAGGAGGAATGCTAGATGATGGTGAGGATTCTTTCCGTCCTGCCGATGTTAGTCGGGTTGCTGTGCGCCCTTATTCTGGTTCTGAGTCTGTTCGGATACCAAACACCGGTCAAAGGAGAACAGGTTCCTATCGTGCCTTGCTCGGATGATGACTCGGGGTGCTATGTCGTAATGACGGTTGATGATTTGGATGTCCCAAGAGCATTCAGACTATTGGAAATCACAATCCATGTTGAGTGGGATGAACCAGACAGGGGGTGGCTGGGAGTAGTAGATTCCTCGGCGGCAGAAGATTGCCCCCCCGACTCGATGGGACTCACAAAGTGCACAGAAGAGGAGATTGAAGATTTCCTAGTTGCCGGAGGCTCACAAAACGAAGGTTCCATGACATTCCGGCTCGAACCTGGTTCCTACCGTTTCGTAACTGCTGGTTATGAGGGATCTGGTCTCGAGAAGCAGCAAGTGGACATTTCCTCTGGCATACACCTGAACAATTTCGTGGAGATTATCCTAGCTGCCACCTCTGGACTGCTACTAATTGGTGCTGGAGAGATGGCTTTCCCGATTAGAAATCTGATAAAGAAAATAAGAGGTTAGAAGTGGGTTTCCCTCAGTATCGTTGAATAACCAATCCGTATTGGGCAGGGTATGCGTGTGACAAAATGCCCCAACTGCGGGTCTGAGGTTGATGTCTCGGGACTTCCTGAGTCTTATGGCGGACACAACTTCTACTGCGTAGTTTGTGGCCACTCTTGGCACGTATAGTTCTTGCAATTGGGCCTAAACCTCGTCCTGACGAGGCCAATGTTCAGGGAGGGTGAGTGGGTCTTCTACCCTATCAGCGTCGATAATCTCGATAACGTCAGACCTCAACTCCTCCAATCCTTCCCCGGTAATTGAGCTGATTCTGTGATCGTCTTGATCGTCGCCTTCCTCAATTAAATCGGACTTAGTTGAAACCACCAGAACCCTCCTGTCGGAAAGCAGCCCACGAACCTCTTCGAGGAGATGCTCTTGCTCCGAGACTGGAGTTGTCGAGTCATCAGTCCTGTCAATAAGAAACAACAGAACATCACCCAAATGCTCCAGAGCAGCGATGGCCTGCATCTCGATCTGATTCCTCTCAGGCATGGGCCTATCTAGAAGCCCCGGAGTATCCACCATCTGGTACACTCTTCGTCTGTGAGTGAAGTGTCCTAGGTGGATTTGCTTTGTCGTAAATGGGTATGATGCGACCTGTGGCTCCCCGCTCGAAAGTGCGCCAATTAATGCCGATTTCCCGACGTTTGGGGAACCTGCTACTACAATGCAAGGTTCCAATGGGTCGGTAGAAGGGAGTTTCCTGAGAACATCTCGAGCCTCCCCCAACCACATAATCTGAGGTGAAATCTGATCGATTACTGAGGATAAGCGCCCATATGCATGCCTCCTTGCCTTGTGGAAACCGTCGATATCCCGAAGTCTGAGTATCTTTGACTGGGCTTCTCCTGAGATTCGTTGGGACCTCTCGGCGGCCCATTGCAATGATGCTAGATTCTTTTTGTAGTCATCACACCCGACAGCAGCGTCCACTAGCGCTTGGTCGAACTCTGATAACGCGTTTAGGCTGGGCCATCTATCAACATACGAATTTAGTGTCTTTGTCGCGACATCGCATGCAGACTGGACCATTCGATTCATCTGCTTCCTTACTCGATGGTACTTGTCCGGGTCCTCGACCAAATCGGCCTGACTACTTGCCCTTCCAAATGCCTTGTCAAGGATCTCCTGAGGATAGAGTACTGTCGGAATCGACCTCCATTCTACCGATGCCAAGCTACTACCTCCGTCGTCTCCGCCACGGTATCGCACTTCAATCATTAGCAACAATATGCAGAAAATTGGGGTCCATTGGCGACCCGCTGGTTTTTCTATGACTGCCGTAACGAAGGCATGTGTCGGACGCTGGAAGACCGAGTGGAGAAGCCGATTTGCCCGCCTGGGCTGCGAGTTTCTTCGAGAATTATGGGTCTCCCAGTCTGGATGAGCTTGGCGATGTCTTTCACGGCCCTCTTCTGGACCGGAAATATGGCCTAAGGAAGGACGACTTGGTCGAGATGCTTCTCGACAGGAGGATGCTGCCCGATGACAGGGACCCATGGGTTCGTGGAATGATGGTTGGTGGGAGGAGTTCTTCGATAGACATACTGGATGAGAATGGGGATTTCAGATCGATTTCACGTGATGCGATTGTAGAAGTCAGACTCGTCACGCATCTGAGGAAAACTTACATCGAGGACGAAGAGTTACTGAAATTCGAGAAGGATGATATGAAGAGAAGATCGGAAGTACACGAGATGGCTGAGAAGACAAGCGAAGGGCATGGCAACAACCTTTCATGGGGGTGAAGAAATGGAAAGGCTTTCTGCTATGGAATGTGTCCCTTGTGAAGGAGGCACCCCTCCTCTCAGCGAAGAGGAGTCTGCAGCATTCATAGTTCAGATACACGAAGACTGGGAGATAGTGGATAATCACCACATTACTCGTGCATGGGATTTCCCAGACTTTGCATCTGCACTCGAATTCACCAATGCACTTGGGGAGATATGCGAGGAGCAATCTCATCACGCCGATTTCAGCCTTGGGTGGGGAAAATTGGTTGCTGTAATTTTCACTCATAAAATTGACGCCCTGACCGAGTCAGACTTCGTATTGGCTTCCAAGTTCGATGAAATCGAACGGTGAAGGAAATGTCAGAATTCCAAGAGTTGCTTACTTCAAGGCGCACCATCTATAGATTCAGTGACAAGAAGGTTAGCGAGGAAGAGCTAGAGTTGGCATTTGAAGCGGCTAGGAATGCTCCATGCCACAAGAATACCCATCCTTGGAAATTCTACGTAATGGGTGAAGAAGCCAGGGGGGAAATCATCCCCGAGGTAAAGAGACTGGCTGAGAAAAAGGTATCCTCTGGAGAGGATGCTGAGGCGGGAATCTCCAAGGCGGTGCAGAAAATTCTTTCTCCACCTGTTCTAATTTGTGTTACTAGCGCCTTGACACCTGAGGACGCATTTCGAGAAGAGGAAGACTACGCTGCAACAGTATGTGCTACACACAACCTTGTCCTCTCCCTATGGGGCAATGGCATAGGGTCCCAGTGGAGCACTGGTGCGATAACACGTTCAAAGGCTACCTATGATGCCATTCGAGCATCACCTGATGAAGAGAGAATAATTGGATTCATCAAGATTGGCCATCCGTTGGGTGAATTGCCATCTAAGAAAAAGAAGGAGATAGAAGAAATTAGAAAATACATCCCATAGAGGGGTGTTAAGAGACTAAGTTCGAGGTGCTTCAATGAGGAAAATTGTCTACCCAAAGGCCGGTGGAGTCGAGACAATCGAGATCGTGGAGGATGCAGACCCTGTGCCGGAAAGAGGAGAAGTGTGCATCAGAATTCACAGGGCGGGAATAAACTTCGCAGAATTGATGATGAGGCAGGGGCTATACGGCTCTAGTCCTGACTTCCCATTCACTCCCGGATACGAGGCGTCCGGAGTAGTAATTGGAGTCGGAGAAGGTGTAGATTCCCTAAGGGAGGGTGATCGAGTCCTAGCTATGACTGGATTTGGGGGATATTCGGAAAAGGTCTGCCTAGATTCTAGGAGAGTCATCCCCATTCCAGACTCGGTCTCTTTCGACCAAGCAGCCTCCATTCCAGTCACATATGGTACAGCATTCCACATGCTAGTTCACCTAGGCAGGATTAGAGAGGGGGATTCTGTCCTAATCCATCACGCTGCTGGTGGTGTGGGTACTGCAGTGGCTCAGATATGTGAGGCCTTCGGGGCTTCTCTTGTTGTCGGGACCGCGTCCACTCCGAAGAGGAGTTTTGTGGAGTCGATGGGCATGAGATTTGTAGACAGGGAGAAAGAGGACTTCGAAGAGGTGTGTAAGCAGATGACAGATGGAAGAGGCGTCCATCATGCAATCGACCCAGTTGGCGGTAGCCACCTACTACGATCTTACAAGTCCCTTCGTAAGGGCGGGAAACTCTACTATTTCGGAGCATCTGCAGCAGTAAAGGGCGAAAGGAGGTCGAGGCTTTCAGAACTTAGAATGTGGTGGGGGATGCCTCGATTTGACCCCATCAGACTAATGACCTCTAACAAGGCGGTTTTTGGAGTCCACATGGGCCTACTCGAGGATGATTCAGTTTTCAAGAGTCATCTTGCTTCATTATCAAAGATGCTAGAGGAAGGAAAGATAGACCCTGTAATCGACTCCGTGTGGAGGTTCGAAAATGTGGCGGATGCGCAGATGCACATTCATAATCGGAAAAATAAGGGGAAGGTCCTGTTGGACTTCTCACCTGAGTAACTACAGGCGAACTGGCCTTGTGGCACCACATGCCTGGCATTTCAATAGGGTCGTTCTATCTTCACGCATGAACCTCGTATCCGGAGCCTTGCACTCGCCGCATAGGATGTAGGTCTTCACATAGGAGACTATCTTCTCCTTGATTCTCTTGGGAGGGACCTTGCCCTTCAGCATGATTCTGACTTGCTCCCTACTCCCCGAAGTACCAAGTTCGTTCAGAAGATATTGAAAAACATGATTTGCGTCCCTATCCATCGCATCTACAATCTCCGAGAAGTTTCTGAGAATCGTCTGGCTTCCCTCGATCATGATGTCTGGCTGTGGCATAGTCCATCTGGAACGCTCGCTGATATCCTTGGGAATCCTCTCTCTAGCACGATCCAAGAGATCCTCGTATCCGCGGTTCGACACACCCGTCCGAGAATAGGGTGGCTTTTCACCCCACCGGGAGGTTGGGAACGGTCAAGGACCGATGCTGACTCGGAAACATATGGGTGCGACGCCCGTTGTCAAGGTAGCCAAGACCGACCCCGCCGCCAGGATGCCTACCAAGGGAAGCGCGCATGCTGCTGGATGGGACCTTTACTGCTTGGAGGACACAGTCGTAAACTTCAGGTCTAGCATGAAGTTAAGGACTGGTCTAAGAGTTGCCATTCCTGAAGGATTCGAAGGTCAAGTAAGGGCAAGGTCATCCCTAGGTTCGAAAGGCCTCATCCTCCCACATAGCATAGGAACAATTGATGCCGATTACAGGGGCGAATTGTTCGTCCTGATGACATGGATTGGAGAGGGTGATTCTTACAAGGTTAAGTCAGGAGAGAGGATAGCTCAACTAGTAATAGCTCCCATACCCGATGTTCAATTCTCAGAAGTTGAGATCGAGGATTTGGGGGAAACTGAGAGAGGCGAGGGCGGCTTTGGGAGCACCGGAAGATTCTGAATATGGAAAATATATCTCCGAGCATAGAATAGCCCCGGTGGATTCATAGCACTCTAACGCTACCAACGACTGATGCACCTAAGTGTAGATGAGTTAAGATCCAAGGTCGAAGAGTTCAGAACACGTGGACTCAACACCCAGCAAATAGCGGATGAGCTTTCACTTTCACAGACCACTGTTCAGTGGCTCTCTGCCAGCGACTACGAGGTAGATGAAAAACCACTTGACGTTAAGGTCGGTTGGAGATCAATTGCTGTGAAAGGAGACCGAATCGAGGCGGTTTCGTACATTTTCTGCGACATCATAGATGAGATGGTGGGCGAGGATGTAGACACCATCGTAGGGGTGAGCATTAACGGCATAGCATTCGCTCAAGCGATTTCTTCCACTTTGGACCTGGAGATGGCAGTAGTAAGAAGCATCAACGAGGATGTTAGCGGGCATCTTTCAGAAGTCTATGCAAGCATCGATGGGAAAAGGGTAATCATTGTTGATGATGTATACTCTTCCGGCACTACTATGCAAAAGACTGCATCGGACCTCAAGGCATCTGGTGCGGATGTAAAAATGTGCATGGTTCTTGTAAACAAGTCCTGGGACGATGACGTCGATGGTGTGCCACTGAGGGCGCTGATTAGAGCAGCGACGGTCTGAGGTGGCGCATGCACTGGGCGGATTATACCGCACAAAGGCTCATGGAGCGTGGTGGGAAACAGGTATCAGCATCTGGCATCACGCCCTCAGGTGAGTTCCACATAGGCCACCTGAGGGAGATTCTCTCGGCCGAGATGATCCATAGGGCATGCATTGATGCCGGGCTAGATTCGAAATACATCTTCATCGTTGATTCAATGGACCCACTAAGGAGAGTGTATGATTTCCTATCACCCGAATACGAGGAATATATCGGCCAGCCACTCGCATATATCCCAGCACCCGATTCCGAGGGAAGGCCAAGGGGAGCGGGCACTTACGCGGAGCACTTCCTTGGGCCTTTCCTCGAGGCCCTAGGCGAGATAGGCGTCCGTCCAGAGGTGGTAATGAACCACGAGACTTACGAATCCGGGGAATTCGCGGAGTACATCGACTTAGCCATCTCAAATAAGGAAGAGATCAGGGCAATCATCCAGGAGATTTCAGGGAGAGAGCTTGCTGGAGACTGGTTCCCTTACAACCCAATGGGGTCCGATGGGAGCATGGATGGGGTGACCGTGACAAGCTATGAGAAGCCATTCGTCCATTGGACTGACTCGAATGGAAAAGAAGGGAAATCAGACATCAGAAAGGCCGAGGGGAAAATGCCTTGGAGAATTGACTGGGCAGCCAGATGGGCGATTCATGGCATTACTTGCGAGCCGGCCGGAAAGGACCATGGGTCCGCAGGAGGAAGTTACGATACCGGCATTCCGATTTGCAAACTCCTAGGTGGAGATCCCCCGGACAAAATAGTGTACGAGTGGATCCAATTGAAGGGAATGGGGCCCATGTCAAGCTCCACCGGACTCACCATCGGGCCGATGGAGGCCCTCTCCCTTGTCCCCCCTGAGATTCTTCGTTTCGTAATCGCCAGGAGCAAGATCAACCGACATATAGAATTCGATACGGGAGGAGCCCTTTTCCGTACTGCTGACGAGTATGAAAGACTTGTTTCCAGACCGTCTCAGGAAGAGGAGGGTATGACAAAAAGGCAGTTGGTGGCCGCCCAGACCCAACAAGGGGCCATCAGGCTGAGTCAAGTGGAGTCCGGTTCAGACCCACTTGAGTCAGTAGGCGGGGTTTCGTTCAGGCACCTATCAATGCTCGCGCAGATCAAGTCCTCCGACGAGGACGTCTGGGAATCCCTGAATCGGTCAGGCCACATCGAAGGCGAACCTGGGGAGTCGCTAATGGTCAGACTATCTAGGATGAGGACTTGGATTGATGGTCCGCACTTCCCAGAAGACGCCAAGATCGAGATCAAGATGGAACTGGGCGATGAAACCAGGGAGAGGCTAGACTCTGAGAGCAAGCAATTCCTTTCTGCGCTCTCACCCCTCCTTTCGGAATGTGAATGGACAGATGAGCAGATTAACGAGGCGATTGCGAGCGCCTGCGAGTCTTCAGGAATAGAAAGAAGGAAGGGGTATTCCACGATATATTGGGCACTAATTGGAAGGAGTCATGGACCCAAGGCTTCCTCCCTACTCTTCGAGCTTGACAGAAATGCAGTTCTATCGCTCCTAGGGAGTGCTTAGAGTGGAAAAGGAAGAGTCGTACATCCTCGCACTTCATGGAATTGCCATATCTTGCTTCTACATTCTTCTGAGCATCTTGCTGAGGCTCGCAGAATGGTTCGCAATGACGATAACGGGTTGGGGAGGCCTCGCAGAGGGTTTCCCTTGGTGGATTATTCTCCCTCTAACTGTCACCTTCTATCCGCCTGTATTTATCTACTACAGAGAGAACCTAGATCAAGTCAACCCAAAGGATGACTTGATTACTGCTTTGCTACTTATCCCACTACTATTGATTGGATACGTGGTCCTATCAATCCTATAGAAAAATATCAAATGAGCCATACTGGACCATCAATCATGGGAGTTTACGAACTACTGATGAAGGCAATGGAAGAGAGGGACGAAAGGCACTACATAGAGGCATTACACGATGACTTCGAATTCGTACGTCATCAAACTGGGACGACAATGAGCAAGTCCAAGATGAGCGAGATGATGGCTAGCATGATGGCCAATAAGGATGTAGTAATCAATAATCCAAGATGCATCTACGAGAACGAGGATATCCTGGTCGAGCACTCTGTGATGGACTTCCCAGATGGGACAACCGAGGCGGTAATGGCCGTCCACACAAAGAAGGATGGGAAGATAATCAGGACAGAGACCGGAGCCACCCTAATTAATTGAGTCAAGTTAGAAGGTAAATCCTATTTTTTTCTCTAGTTAAGGGATTTGATATCCAGAAGCCTTGGTTCTGGAATCCCATCCAAGGCTTCCTTGATCGCCTCAACCTCCATTCTTGCACCTGCCATGGTAGTTACGAAGGGTATGTTGAGTTCAACTGCCAGCCTCCTCATCATGTTGCCATCCAGAACCGCCCCTCCAGTCGATCTGGGAGTATTGATGACGAGTTGTATCTTTCCTTGGCGCATCAGGTCGAGCGCGTCGGGAGATCTCCCCTCTGCAATCCTGTAGCACGTCTCCACCTCCAATTCTCCGACTCCACGAAGTACGCGAGAGGTGCCCCTTGTAGCGAAAATAGTGAATCCCATTTCCTTGAGGCTATCTGCTAGTGGGATCATTGCATACTTGTCCTCATCCTTCACCGTGATGTAAACCCCTCCCTCCGTAGGCACGGGGATTTCGGTTGCGAGTCTTGCCTTGAGGTAGGCAGCTGATGCCCTAACGTGGGAACCCATGACCTCCCCGGTCGATTTCATCTCGGGACCTGGTGCGGGATCCAGCCCACGAAGTTTGATGAATGGGAAAACGGGGGCCTTGACGCACACGGCATCGGTATGCGGTTCCGGGATCTCCAAATCGCACAGCCTATCACCCAAGGCGACTCTTGCAGCGATCCTTGCAAGTGGGATCCCTGTGGACTTGGCTACGAAGGGGAACGTCCGAGACCCCCTCGGGTTTACTTCGAGAACGTACAGCAGACCGTCGTGGATTGCAAACTGGATGTTGTAGCAGCCGCGAATTCCAAGTTCCAGCCCTATCACCCTCGTCCATTCATGGACTTGCTCGAGGATCTCATCTGGTACGTTCTGCGGAGGAATGAAGCAAGTAGAATCTCCCGAGTGTATCCCTGCTTCTTCCAGATGCTCCATTATCGCGCCCACTAGGACGTCCTCTCCATCGCATACGGCATCGACATCCAGTTCCATCGCGTTTCCAAGATACTTGTCGATAAGCAGGGGCCTGTCTGATGAAAGGTAAGCATCCCTCATGTATGACTCCAACTGCTTGTAGTTGGCCAGAATCTCCATCCCCCTCCCTCCAAGGACGTAGGAGGGACGGACCAGAACCGGGTAGCCGATCTCATTTGCGGCATGCCTAACGCCCTCTGGATTAGTTGCAGTTGCACCATCTGGCATCCTCAGACCGCATCGAAGTGCGAACGCCTCGAATCTTTCACGGTCGCTTGCCTCGTCTACCGATTCAGGGGACGTGCCCTCCATCACAAGCTCCAGACCCATAGACGAGAGGTGAGGCAGTTCATCGGACAGGGGCAGTGCTAGGTTTATCGCAGTCTGGCCGCCGAATTGCAGCAGGATCCCATTGGCGTCTTCCCTGAGGAGTATCTCAGAGACTGATTCCAGAGTCAATGGGTCGAAGTACAGCCTGTCGCTGGTGTCGAAGTCAGTAGATACCGTCTCCGGGTTGTTGTTGATGATTATCGCCTCATGCCCCAAGTCCTGTATCGCGCCTGCAGCGTGCACGCACCCGTAGTCAAACTCAATTCCCTGTCCGATTCGAATCGGTCCCGAACCCACGACAGCTATCCTCTGCTTGACCGAGGATGCTAATCCTGGGACGTAGTCAACTCCGGATTCAGCCGAACCGCCCTCATAAGTCGAGTAGTAGTATGGAGTTACTGCAGCGAACTCAGCGGCGCACGAGTCGACCATCCGATATCTTGGGTGTACGCCTATTTCGTGCCTCCTAATCCTTACAGCGGTTTCATCTTGGCCGGTTGGGAGATTCTTGAAGCCGCTCTCTGGGAAGCCGCAAAGCGCATCCGCAATATGCAGATCTGTGAATCCCGCCCCCTTCCATGACCTCATCTCTGATTGTGGTATTTCGGCAGGTCGCATGCCTATCTCTCCAGCCGCTCTGATCTCCGTCTCTATAGCCGCAATTCTCTCGAACCTTCTAAGGAACCACCTTGTAATTCCACCAGTTAGATCCCTCACGTCCTCAATCGAGTAGCCTCTTCTAAAAGCCTCAATGACGGCTCCAAGCCTCCTATCCGTGGGTATTCGAAGCCAGTCCTCGAGGAGTGCTGTTGGTAGTCTCTCTGAAGCCCGCTCATCCATAGTCTCGCCATCGGAAGCATCGGACATAGTCAATGGCCTTGGATGAGGTTTTCCGTACTCTAGGCTAGCCCAAGCCTTGAGGCACGCTTCCTCGAAGGAACGGCCAATGGCCATCACCTCGCCAGTAGATTTCATCGAGGTCCCGAGGCTCCTGTCAGCAGTCCTGAACTTGTCGAACGGCCATCTGGGAATCTTGACGACACAATAGTCCAGGGTTGGTTCAAATGCAGCCGTGGTACCTTCTCCGGTAATTGGATTGGGGAGCTCATCCAGTGTGTAGCCGACGGCAATCAAGGCAGCCATCCTTGCGATTGGATAGCCTGTTGCCTTGGAAGCCAATGCAGATGAGCGAGAGACTCGAGGATTCACCTCAATGACCCTATAGTCCCCAGTAGCCTGATCGACTGCGAACTGTACATTGCATCCGCCCTTGATGTTGAGTCTCCTGATTAGTTTCAGGGCCGAGTCACGAAGACCCTGATGGTCACGATCGGAAAGGGTCTGTTGTGGGGCCACTACAATCGACTCGCCCGTATGAACTCCCATCGGATCGATGTTCTCCATAGTGCACACGATAATCGCGTTGTCCGAGCTGTCCCTCATCACCTCATACTCATGCTCTTGCCAGCCTAGGATGCTCTCCTCAATTAGCACCTGGCCAATGGCTGAGTGCAAAATCCCCTGGCTAGCAATCTCAACCAACTCCCCCATGTTGAATGCAGTTCCACCTCCGAGGCCCCCGAGGGTGAAGGCGGGCCTAATCAGCAATGGGAAGGAGCCTAGTTCCTCAGCCGCTGCTATTACCTCCTCAATCGATTCGCATGCCATTGCCTTGCATACAGGTAGATCGATTTCCTCGCACACCCTCTTGAACAGGTCCCTGTCTTCCGCCTCATCTATAGCAGCAAGATTGCACCCTATCAGCTCAACCCCCAACTCGTCCAGGGTTCCGTCCTTAGCGAGAGCGGAGGCAATGTTCAGAGCAGTCTGCCCACCCATGCCTGCTAGAAGTGCGTCTGGCTTCTCAGACTCCATGATTCTCTTCACCACCTCTGGCAGGAGCGGTTCGATGTATATCCTATCAGCCATCTCTGGGTCGTTCTGAATGGTTGCTGGGTTGGAGTTGACTAGAATGACCTCATAACCGTCTGAGCGTAGTGCTCTGCAGGCCTGTGAGCCGGAGAAATCGAACTCGGCTGCCTGGCCAATACGAATAGGTCCGCTACCAAGGATGAGGATGCGCTTCAAGTCATCACGACGAGGCATCAAGAACCGCCTTCCTTGCTAACTAGTTCCGCCTTGGGCCTCCCAAGATGCTCTGCAACCAAATTCTGGAATCTGTCGAACAATGGCGAGGCGTCATGGGGTCCCGGGCAAGCCTCTGGATGGAATTGTATGGTAAATGCGGGTTTGTCCAATAAGTCGAGCCCCTCAACCGTACCATCGTTAGAGTTGACATGCCTGACCCTGAACTCAGCCCCAAGTACATTGTCGCTAGTTTCGGAGCGGGCACCACTAGGATGGGGAGCAAGCATACCCTGAACCGGATCCTCAACCGCGAATCCATGATTCTGACTTGTGATGTGGACCCTGCCTGTCTCCAAGTCCATGACTGGCTGATTGGAGCCTCTGTGGCCGTATCGCAGCTTGTATGTCCTTAGTCCGGCTGCGAGGCCCATCAGCTGATGCCCGAGGCATATTCCCATTACTGGCATCCCCTGTCGAACTGCGGCTGCTAATGTCCTCCTAGCGTCAGTTGCAGCCCCGGGGTGTGCTGGATCTCCAGGGCCATTGGAGGCGAATAGCGCATCAGGGGACCAGTCGCGGGAAATCTCCTCGAGAGGCATGTCGGCGGGGCACCAGACAACCTCGAACCTAGTACAGAGTTCCCTCAGAATATTGTGCTTGACACCACAATCTAGGGCCGCGAGGCGAGGCAGGGCGTTTCCTTCTTCATCCTGGGCTCCCGGGTTCAGAAGAGTAGGGGCCTTACAGGTTACTTGGGCGACCAAATCATCCGCATCAGGAGGAGTGAGCTCATCAAGAATTACTTCCATTTCCTCGATTCTTTCCGCGGGACCGAAAACGCAGAGGAGGGTGCCGTGCTCTCGGACCCTACGAGTCAGTGCCCTTGTATCGATACCTTCGATCCCGGGGATGTTGTGAGCCACCAACAGGTCGTGCACGCTTCCCACCGAGTCACGGTGGTCAGGGAATGACATGTGTTGCCTGCAAACGACTCCTCTGGGATGGACCGAAGAAGACTCCGAAATTCCCGGGTGGACACCGTAATTTCCCAAAAGAGGATATGTGAAAGTTAGGACTTGGCCGGCGAAGGATGGGTCGGTAAGGCTCTCTTGATATCCACACATCCCAGTAGTGAAAACCAACTCACCCTCTGCAATTTCCTCCGAGCCGAAAAGTCGCCCTTCGAACCTTGTTCCATCAGCAAGAAGAAGCACGCCACGGGCCCCGCTAGGCTGCTCCGAGGATTCAGAATCGATGAGCAAATCGGCTGCATCTGGGAAGGTTGGTGGGGAGTCGACGCCACGAATACCAGCGCCGGGGCAGAAGCCCCCGTCTGCTGGACTCTCCGACATCAGCAACGCTGCCCAAGTACGATTCTTAATGGTTGACAGGGAAAATGGAATTCCAATATCTCAAATTCACTCTTCATCATCGTTGATTACGACCTTTCCCTTGGCCGATGGTATCACTTTCATCCTAGCGCCCGAGAACTTGGATTCGTTGTCTACGGGACCTAGCCAGGAGTTCAGAAATACCGCAAGAGCAGCCACTTCAGAGTGAGGCTGATTCCCAACAGACACATTGTGATCAGCCAAGTGGAATACCTCAGACGGAACCTTTGTACCGCCGACCACTACCAAAGCAGGCTTCTCCAACGAAATGCTTGGAATGGCCTCCTCCCACAAACTACCATACATCGTTAGATGCACTATTGTCACCTCTCCAGATTTGGATTGGCCCCTCAGGAAAGACATGGGGCTCTCTTCAAACCTACTCGTGAAGTCACCTCCGAATCGTTCTGTAACCGAATCCCAAGTCTCCAGTGCAGACGGATCCCTGTCTCCGGCTAGAATAACCTCGTCGGCCCCGAATGCCCTAGCTGTAAGTCCGAGGTGAGATGTGATCCTCTTGTCCCTATCACGTCGATGTCCGAGGCGAAGCACTGAGAGATGAGGTGGCATCCCGGCAGTCATGACTCATGCGTAAGGGGGTGACTCATCAGCATGACCCTCCATGGCATCTGTTCCAGAGGATGGGAAAACGTCCACGCCCATGTTCAGCATGCTTGCCCTCACCCACTGAAGAAGGAGCGCGTCAAACATCATGTGTGAAGCGAAGCCAACCATCACTGCAAGAACAAGGACCCTGCCAGTAGCGAATAGCGCATCCCCCTCTAGCTCGCCCCAATTCATCATCGCTGGTTCGACAATGTAGAACGCAGCTAGTACACCCAAGCCTCCTCCGATCTGTGACATTGTGGCATTTCCCCTCTCCCTTCCTATTCCAGTGAAGAGTATGGCTGCTATGACTAGAGCCGGGATAACCATGCTGACTGTTTCGAAGTCCAATGACCCCAGAGTCGAGGGTGGAATTAGCGAGTCATTGACTTGCTCTGAGCCTTTGCTAATTGTGATCCACCACCATAGTGCGCTTGAGAGGAAAAGGGCCCCAGAGGTCCTTCCTCGCTCAGTAATCATGTCCCTGACGTGGTGAGCATCTCGAGGCTTTAGCCTCTGAACTATGGAGTCTAGGATGAACAGAGTCTCAGGGTCGTGAGATTCGCCTGAGTCTTGAGCAATTTGTGGCTCTGAGGCCTCTAGGGAAGCATCCTCGCCCAGAACCATCGCCCGATTGCCCCTCCGTCACATCATAAAGCAATCGTCGTTTGCGAGTCTCATATGGCCGACTGGCGACCTATGCTAAAACGCCGGGACGACGGGTTTCCAAGGATTATGGGGGTCGTCAACGTCACCCCTGACTCATTTTTCTCCCAATCCAGGTCAGAGGACACAGGTCATGCAATTGGCGTCGCGACCAGAATGGCAGCAGAAGGTGCTGATTGGATCGACATAGGGGGAGAGTCGACTAGGCCAGGTGCTAAGTCAGTGACATTGGACGACGAGTTGGCGCGCGTCATCCCTGCTATAGAGGGGATCAGGTCCGAGCTTCCAGAAATCTGCATTTCTGTGGATACCAGAAGAGCCGAGGTTGCACGTCAGGCACTGGAATTGGGTGCTAACATGGTGAATGACGTCTCGGCCCTGGGGGATCATGGGATGATTGACGTATTAGTCGAGTTCGAGTGTCCCGTATGCGTCATGCACATGCAGGGTCTGCCTGAGAACATGCAGAACAATCCGAAGTATGGAGATGTGGTGAGTGAAGTGAGGTCTTACCTAGCCACAGCCACAGGTAGGCTAGTCGAAGCCGGCATAGACCCATCGCACATAGTTGCTGACCCGGGTATAGGATTTGGGAAAACTCTGGAGCATAACCTAGCACTCCTCTCTTCTGGGAGGGAGATTGTACCCGAGGAGCAAATGAGGCTGATGTGGGGAGTCAGTAGGAAGAGCATGTTCAGAGATCTTCTTGGCAGGGAAAGTAGCGGAGATAGGCTTGCCGGAACCCTTGGAGTAGCTGCTGTTTCCATGAAAAAAGAGGTCGACATCATCAGAGTGCATGATGTTGCCGAACATTCGGATGTTTTCTCTTCAATCAAAGCGGTGAGATGAAAAGATGTCAAGTGAAAGCAACAACATAATCGACATCGATGGCAGCCTGAGAATATTGGGGACTGCCCATGTCAGTAGTGAATCGGTGCACCTAGTTACGAGTCAGATCGAAGAATGGGGTCCAGACTTGGTTGCAGTTGAGCTGTGTCCATCGAGAATGGACGCATTGAAGAAACCAGACTCGCTAGAATCTGAGGACCTTCTGAAGATTATCAAAGAGGGCAGGTCGGGAATGATTCTCCTGCAATCTGCACTTGCTGCGCAACAGAGGAGGATGGGGGTGTCATCGGGAGAGAAGCCCGGGGCAGAGTTACTTGCGGCGGTGGAAGCGGCAGAGGAGTCCGGAGTCCCCGTGGAAATGATCGACAGGGATGTTTTAATCACCTTGAGGAGGGCTTGGAGGAAGATGGGTTTTATCGAGAAATGGAGGATTCTGAACACCTTGCTTTGGGAAGAGGACGACGACGATATTTCAATTGACGAGGTGCTAGGAGACTCAGACCTTCTCAGCAGCATGATGGAGGAAGCAAGGGAGATTGCCCCTGCAGCAGGAGAAGTTCTGATTGACGAACGCGACTCTTTCCTTGCCGGAAGGATTCAGCAGATCCGAGGGAAGGGAAAGGTTCTGGCGGTAATCGGTGCCGGACACCTCAACGGTGTTGCTCACAATTTGGGAGAGCCTGCAATCGAAACGACATCTAGGTTGGCCGAGCTTAGCAAGGAGCCCCCCAAGGCAATCTGGCCGAGGGTGCTGATGGCAGCAATTCCAATCTTCCTTCTTGGGGCGGTTGCATGGATGGTTGTGAATGGAGAGTTGGAAGCACTGAAGCAGACTGCGCAGACTTGGCTGATATTGAACGCGGCGCTGGCGGGGGCAGGAGTCCTAATTGCTAGGGGCCACCCTCTCTCGATTCTTGTGGGGGCAATAGCATCCCCAATCACCTCCCTAAATCCAACTCTGGCAGCTGGGTGGTTCGCAGGATATACGCAGCTAAAGGTGGCTTCACCCACTGGCAAGGATGCACAGGACTTCCTGGTCCTTGACGAGGTTTCCCTATTCTGGAAGAATCGCGTAGGGAGGGTCCTATTGGTCACGATGATGGGGAATATTGGTTCTATGGCGGGTGCCTGGCTTGCTGGAGGAGCCATCCTGAAAATTCTCCTAGGTTGACACAGAACCATTTTGCGTCGATGCTTCGTCGCAGTCATGTGACGAACTACGGATTCGTGATTAACAACAAGACTTGCATTGGGTGCCATGCTTGCACGGTAGCCTGCAAGTCGGAGCACGACGTTCCAATAGGGGTCAACAGGACCCATGTCAAGTACATCGAAACGGGGACATATCCAGATTCTACTAGAGAGTTCAGCGTCCATCGATGCAATCATTGCGAGGATTCCCCGTGTACGACTATCTGCCCAACTACGGCGCTTTTCACGAGGTCTGATGGGATAGTGGATTTCGATGATGAGAGGTGCATAGGGTGCAAGTCATGCATGCAGGCCTGCCCCTATGATGCACTGTACATCGACCCCAACAAGGGTACTGCAGCTAAGTGCAACTACTGCGCACACAGAATTGAGCACTCATACGAACCTGCATGCGTAATCGTATGTCCGACAGAATCCATAGTCTCAGGAGACTTGGACGACCCAAATTCTGCGATTTCCAACCTTGTGGCCTCCCATGAGACGACTGTAAGGAAGCCACAATCGGGGGCTAAACCAAACCTGTACTACATCGATGCTAGCGAAGAGATGCTGGATCCGAACGCAACGGAGGTGACTGGTTCGGGGATGTGGACCGAGCAGGCATTCGGCGTGGGGCACTTCGCTAAGTACGCGGACAGCAGGTTAGAGGGAGCGGATACCACTTCAATGATCGTTCAACTCGCTCTTGAAAAGAAGGCGAAGAAGTCATCACCACGGGACCAGGCAATCATCAGGGACGTGATGGACAGACTTTCGGAAGAGTCGGTTGGGGCGAAGAGAAGTTACGACCAGCCCAGCAAAGGAATCCTGTGGGGGTGGGAGGTTTCTGCTTACATCTGGACCAAGGGGATTTCAGCGGGAACCTACGTAGTAGCCGTCCTAGCTATGCTGTCTGGACTGGTGGAAATGGATGATTCCCTGTGGGCGATGACCCTCGGCATCGGAATCGTTTTCCTAGCCATCACTGGACTACTACTAGTCATCGACCTGGACAGGCCAGAGAGATTCCTCTACGTAATGCTGAGGCCCAATTGGGACTCTTGGTTGGTAAAAGGTGCATACATACTGTCCTGTTATGGTGGCATCCTGGCACTAAGCACTGGAGTCATAATACTGGACCTTGATCGGGCCATTCTCACGTACCTTGCAATTGCAGGTGTGCCTCTGGCTTTGCTAACTGGGATGTACACAGCTTGGTTGCTTATGCAGGCCAAGGGCAGATCTTGGTCAGAAGATTCCCTTCTGCCAGCTAAATTCCTCATTGAGACTTTGGCAATAGGGGCTGCAGTCTTCCTCCCCATCTCATTGATGGAACCTATCGTCTTCCTAATTGGGGGGGTGGTGCTCCTTGGAATCCTAGCCCATGACAATAAATTGGTCATGAAACCACAAATGGAGCCATTGTTGTGAGGTGATTGATTGGGTAGGACATTCATCGAAAACGTGGCGCAGAGACTCCGGATCATTCCCAACCTGGACAGGCCTAATGCCGAAGGAGCAAGTGGGGGCTTGAAGCACTTCCCTGAACCGGAGGATTGGCATGACCACGTAGAGCTTGATGCGAATGAGTGGCCTAAGATGGTCGAAAAGAGGTACTCCCTGGTGCCGACGACATGCTTCAACTGCGAGTCCGCCTGTGGACTCCTGGCCTATGTTGACAAGGACTCTGGGCAGGTAACGAAGTTCGAGGGAAACCCACACCACCCCGGGAGCAGGGGGAGGAACTGCGCGAAGGGCCCTGCGACCATTAATCAGATCAATGACACGGAGAGGATACTCCATCCGATGAGAAGGGTTGGTCCAAGAGGAGAAGGTGGTTGGGAGCAGATTTCCTGGGACCAAGCATTGGACGAGATTTCGTCCAAGATTCGAGAGTCTCTGAAGACGGGGGCAAAGGACAGGGTCGTGTATCACGTCGGGCGTCCTGGTCACGAAGGGTACACTAACAGGGTTCTGAAGGCATGGGGGGTTGATGGTCACAACAGCCACACCAACATCTGTTCCGCTGGTGCTAGAACCGGGTATGCTCTATGGCATCGCCACGATAGGCCATCACCTGATCATGCGAACGCCAAAGTAATCCTCCTGACATCCTCGCATTTGGAGACTGGGCACTACTTCAACCCTCATGCACAGAGGATTCTGGAAGGAATGATGGATGGAGCCAAGCTCATAGTGATCGACCCTAGGCTATCCAACACAGCAGCAATGGCTGACCATTGGCTTCCGACGTGGCCGGGTTCAGAATCTGCCCTATTCCTGACCTGGGCCAATATGATACTCGAGAGAGGCCTGTACGACAGGGACTTCGTAGAGAAATGGGTCAACTGGGAGGAGTGGTTGGAGGCGGACTACCCCGAAGAGCCCAGAGAGTTCGAACGTTTCATCGAACTTCTGATGGAAGAGTATTCTCAGTACACCCCGGAGTTCGCTGCTAGCGAATGTAGGATTCCAGTTGAGCAGGTAATAGAGGTCGGGGAGATTGTGGCGAACGCTGGAAGCCGTCTGGCTACCCACGTTTGGAGGGCTGCCGCGATAGGCAATCTAGGCGGGTGGCAAGTGAGCAGGACGCTCCATCTGCTGAACGTCCTAACAGGTAGCGTGGGGACCGAGGGTGGGACTTCCCCCAACTCGTGGTCCAAGTACAAGCCTGACCTCTTTGACGTCCCCCCTGATCCGGATGGATGGAACGAGTTGCACTTCCCGCCAGAATACACCATGTCGCACTACGAGATGAGTCACATCCTACCTCACCTAGTCAAGGACGGAAGAGGGGAGATGGACGTTTACTTCACCAGAGTATTCAACCCGGTTTGGACATATCCAGATGGTTTCTCCTGGATCGAGATGCTGCAAAACGAGGATTCTGTTGGATGCCACGTTGCTCTAACCCCTACTTGGAACGAGACTGCGTTCTTCGCAGACTACGTCCTCCCAATGGGTCACGCCTCAGAGAGGCATGACGTCAACTCATACGCAACCAGTTCTGGCAAATGGGTCGCTTTCAGACAACCTGTCCTGAGGGAGTATGCCCGCAGAGAGGGACATGAAGTAGAGTTCACTCACGAGGTCAATCCCGGCGAGGTATGGGAAGAGGATGAGTTCTGGAATGAGCTCTCGTGGAGGATAGACGATGGAACCATGGGAATTAGGGAGCACTTCATGAGCCCTTATCGAGAGGGCGAGAGGATCACCATCGACGAGTACTACCAGTACATGTTCGAGAGGGTTCCGGGACTTCCCGAAGCTGCAGAGGCCGAAGGTACTGATCCGCTTGGTTACATGCGGAAGCATGGAGCCTTCCTTATTGAGGAGGCTACCTACAACAAGCACGAGGAAGATGGGTGGCCAACCCCGAGCGGAAAGCAGGAGATTTACTCTAACAGCATGGCGGAGTTCGGATATCCTGAGCACTCCATCCCTCATTACAGGGTAATGAGCCACGTGCATCCTGACAACCTACAGGGCGAGGACGAGTACTGCCTGCTGCCGAACTTCCGACTGCCTCAGCACATCCACTCCAGGTCGGCCAATGCCAAATGGCTTGCAGAGATAGCCCATCGGAATCCCCTCTGGGTGCATCCGCAAGATGCTGCCAAGTTAGGGGTCGGCGAAGGGGACTTACTCAAGGTAGAGACCGAGATAGGCTGGTTCATCGACAAGGTCTGGGTTACTGAGGGCATCAAGCCCGGGATTATTGGGTGCTCCCACCACATTGGCAGATGGAGGAGGAAGCAAGACTCTGGGAACAGGTACATGACCAACGAGGTCGAGATAGAGGACCTAGGAGAAGGGAGGATGAGGATGAGGACTGTCTCAGGAGTCAGACCTTGGGAGTCTGACGACCCAGACACGAACAGGGTCTGGTGGAGGGATGGCGGGGTGCACCAGAACATCACCCATGCAGTTCAGCCTGATCCGATAAGCGGTGCTCACTGCTGGCTACAGAAAGTAAGGATCTCGAGGCCTGTTGAAGGTGAAAGGTACGGGGACGTCGAAGTCGACACCAACAAGTCGTTTGAGTACTACAAGAAGTGGAACGAAATGGCAAAGGAGAGGGAAGTCCACCCTCGTGGGGAGAGGAGGCCACTATGGATGAATCGTCCACTGCCACCTAGGAAGGAGCACTGGTTCATCGGAGAGTAGTTCATACTGCAGGTTCGGAGACGCCCCACTCTATTGCTTCCCATGCCCTCTCGTGGACATAGTAGAAGCCCATCTTCAATGGGAACTCGATGACGATGAACCAACCCGCCGTCTCTATCTCTCCCGTGAGGAGTCCAGCTACCGCCGCACCCGTCAAAGTCGCAATTATTCTCCAAGCAAATGTCTTCGCAAGGACGCGTTCCCTAGTGTACATTCCCATCGCCATATCATCGCGCGGGCCTAGCATTGGGCAATTAACCTAAGCGGTTGCTAGTTCGTCATCCACATGTTTTGCTAGGAATGTTGAATTTCCGGAATTGAAGAGGGGTCGATTGGCTCCACGTCTTCCAATCCCCAGTCGCTCCAGGCCCATCCTCTCTCGTGCAAGTAGTAGAGAAACATCTTTGTGAAAAGCTCCGTAACCCCTACTGCCGCCCCTGCAGACCAACTTCCCGTTACTATCCTAGTGATGATGATCGTATCGAGCGTTCCTATTGTCCTCCAAGTAATTGTCTTCAAGAGGCTTCTCTTTGCTGTTGCGTGTCCGGTGCCGGGTATGTGGGCCATATATCCCGCCCGATTTGATAGGGCATAACCCCTCCGATTCTAGGTTCTGGATTTTTTAGGCGGATTCCAGTACAACGGCGATTCCCTGACCGCCCCCTATGCATGCAGTGGCGACTCCGTATCTGTCCCCTCTCCTCCTGAGCTCGTGGGAGAGAGTAAGGACCAATCTCGTGCCCGTTGCCGCCAGCGGGTGCCCCAGTCCGACGGCTCCACCATTCACATTGACCCGGTCATAGTCTATGCCGAGGTCCTTGATGCATGCGACAGCTTGTCCGGCGAATGCCTCGTTTATCTCCCAGAGATCTATGTCCTCAACGGAGAGGCCGGCCTTCTCGATCGCCTTCAGGCTGGAAGGAACTGGTCCGTATGCCATGATACTTGGTTCAAGTCCGACAATCCCCCATGAGACGATTCGAGAGAGCGGTTCGTCACCGTCTGCTTCGGCTCGAGAAGCCGACTTCACCACCACGGCAGCCGCGCCATCGACTACACCGGAGGCATTTCCGGCGGTGACCAACGAGTCCGGGCCGAAGTGAGTCCTCAGTCCGGAAAGAGTCTCCATCGTGGTTCCAAGAACGACGTGGTCCTCGTGGGTGTGGTCTACCATCCCCTCCGATGTATCGACAGATACAACCTCTTCAGCCCATGCTCCCGAAGAGACGCTTGCTTCGGTTCTCTGGTGGCTAATTGCCGCGAACTCGTCCGCTTGCTCCCTTTGTACTCCCTTCCTACGGCAAAGCTCGTCACTGGTTTGGGCCATGAACATGCCACTTACCCCATCCACCAGGTTTGTGAAAAGGTAGTCCTCCATGTCCTGGGGAAGCTCCTCCCCCGCACTTGGAGGTCGGCCGAGCTTGTATGTCCCCCTCATCCCTCTGAGGACGTGCGGGGCCTGGCTTAGGTTCTCCATCCCACCTGCGACAACTACCTCGGCCTCGCCCAGCATTATCATCTGGGTCGCACTGACGATCGACTGTGCACCGCTCCCACAGAGCCTGTTCAGAGTTAGCATTGGCACCTCTTCAGGGATTCCAGCCCTCAGTCCTGAGTGTCTAGCCCCGAAGATGGCTTGGCCCGAGGTCTGCAGGGCGTGTCCCATAACCACGTGATCGACGGAACTGGGGTCGGTGCCAGTCTTCTCCATGGCACCAGAGATTGCGATGGTCCCGAGTTGCTCTGCGGAAACGGAGGCTAGGCGTCCACCTGGGCCGCCGTCCCCTCGCTTCCCACCTAGCCACTCGCAGAAGGGTGTCCTCGCCCCTCCTACGACAACCGCGCCCTCCGTCATTTGGATACATCCGTTGTTCAGGACTCGTCGGATTCATCGGTCATCGAGCCAAGGTAGTCTGGCAGTTCGACTCCGGACATCTTGGCGACGTCGTGAATCGGCGGAAGGCTCTGGACAAGGCTGCTGACAAAGTTGCTGGTGGCGGAGTTTCCGTCTGCGTCGTTACCGCTGTCCCATACTGTGATCTTGTCTATCTTCAGGTTGCGGATTGCCTCGGTCTGAGCGGCCACCATGGTCTCGATCTTCTCGACCATGAGCAGGGTTGCTGCGGCCTTGGGATCACCTGAAGCGCTTGTCACTAGGTTGCTGTAACCCTGAGCCTTTGCTTCGAGAACCTTCTGGACACCCTCGGCCTCTGCCTCGTACTTCGCGAGGATTGCGTCTGCCTCACCACGGGCGATTCTCCTCTGCCTCTCTGCTTCTGCCTCTGCTGCTATCTCGACCTGTTGCTTGGCAACGGTCTCTCTTGCAATCTCGGAGGCTCGGAGCTTCTGCTCTTCCTCGTCGTAGGTTGCCTTGGCGATCTCTGCCTCGGCCTGTGCTGTTGCCACGTCGGCCCTCTGCTTGGCGGATGCCTCGGCTTCTGCGAGATCTGCATTGGCCCTGGCTATCTCTGCCTGGGCCGCGTTCTCACCGCCTACGGCCATTGCCTCTTGCTGCTCGACGAATACACGCTGGTCGGCCTCTGCTGCCTTCCTACCCTTCTCTGCCTCTGCCGTATTCTGGGCGACCTGGATCTCCTTCACTCTATCCGCTTCGGCCTTACCGATGGCTCCGTCCCTCTCTGCGTTTGCCACGTCTATCCTAGCCTGCTCGACGGCAGTGGATGCGGCCTTCTTTCCGATGCTCTCGATGTAGTCTGACTCGTCTGTGATGTCAGCGATGTTAACGTTGATCAGGTATAGTCCGACCTTCCTCATCTCTTGACCGACGTTCTTCTGAATCAGTTCTAGGAAAGAGTCCCTATCCTGGTTGATCTGCTCGATCGTCAGGGTCGCAACTGTTAGACGCAGTTGACCGAAGATTATCTCCTTGGCCATCTCCTCGATGTCATCTACCTTGAATCCCAAGAGACGCTCGGCTGCGTTGGCCATCACGGTAGGCTCAGTCGAGACGCCTATGGTGAAGGTGCTTGGAACATTAATCCTGATGTTCTGTAGGGATAGAGCCCCTCTGAGGTCGATGTTTATTGTCATCGGCTTCAGGGATATGTAGGCATAGTCCTGAATCAGCGGCCAGACCAGTGAGGCGCCTCCGTGAAGTGTCTTGGACGGTTTCGGGCGCCCCTCTGCGGTCCTCTCTGTCCTACCGTAGATCACCATGATCTGGTCTGGTGGGCATCTCTTGTATCGCTGTGCGAAAAACATCACAGCGGCCACAAGAATCAGTACGACTGCAAAAATCATTATTCCTAGTATATCTGCTCCATCTGCCATTGGCTCAACTCATTCCACATGAGGGTGCAGTCACCTATGAATGCTTACCCGACGCGATCTTTGGAGTCCGAGTACTACTTTTTCTGACTCAAACCCTCTTGACGACCAGAACCTCTCCGATGGTGTCTACCACTTCGATGAAGTCTCCTGTTGCGATCTCTGCTCCGTCCTCTGACTTCGCATTGTAGGTTCTCTGCGCCTCGTTGACCTCCACCGTTACCTGGCCTACACCATCGGCGGCAATCCTGAGGTAAACTTGCCCCTTGGACCCTATCGCCTCAGGGAGGTCTACGGTCCCGTCCTGCTGGAGGTTGACGAA
>JAZANL010000063.1:0-6532 GCA_036251765.1 Thermoplasmatota archaeon
CCCAACATCCTCTGGAAGTCTGTCTGATCTTGCCAAGTTGAACTATGCACCATCAATGTCCCCTTGTGATCACCGACAAAGTGTCCATGGACATGCCCAGTCACGAAAATATCCGGGACCACTGGAATTACTAGGCGATCCTCAGGTTCGGGAGAAAGTGGAGTCTTGCCACCCCAAGACGGGGCTAGGTGTCGGCGCTCAAGCATACCCCTCATAGCCATCTCTGGCTTGGAGTAAGTTACTGAACGAAGAGTTGCTACGAAGTCATCTATACTCTTGCCATGATATGACAAGACCCTAACTCCGTGTAGGCTGAAGTCACAGGGATTTCCAACGAATGTAGTGTTGGAATAGTCCTGCTGGACCTCGGGATCAAGGGCTGGCTGTGGTTCTGCGGGCCTTACTGCGTCATGATTTCCTGGGAGCATCACAACGTCGACCCAGTCTGGAACTTCTTCCAGCATCCTTGCCAGTTCCCCGTACTGGTTGAATAGGTCAGTGATTGTGAGGTGTCTTTCCTGGCCCGGATATATGCCCACGCCATCGACCCCATCGCCGCTCAAAACGAAGTATTTCACGGTCCTAGCCAATGGATCATTCTTGAACCAGTGAATCATTTTCTCCCATTGAGGGTGCAAGAATGTCTTGCTCCCAAAATGGACGTCTGAGAGAAATGCAGCCGACACAGCGGAGTCCTGGCCTGATTGGGCCTTCGAGTGGTTTCCAAGGGGTGGCTTGTGAATATCTCTAACGAAGAAAATCGGTTCTCCCTCTCCCGAGAGGAACCAACCACTAACGCCCACAATCTCATCATTCATCAGACCGTCGAGTGAGGGATGAAGCGGAGTAGCATCTGATGGTGGTTTCAGAATGCAGGGGATCTGGGAGAATTCGTCCTCAACAACGAAGCGCATGCTCCCTGTCCTTGTCCATCTCACGTCACCGGCGAGTCCGACGATTGTTATTTCTAGGTCCTTTGAATTGTATCTGCCCCTATTCCTCCAAGCTTCCGAATTCGTAATTGGCCTTCTTGGCAGGGATCTATGATTAAGCATTATTTCTCTAATTTGATTAAGTCGGCTCTTGAAGCAAGACTGCATGTCAACGATTCTCCCCTCTGTTGAAGATGATCCGGTGATGTCAAAGTGAATCTCTATGTCTGAGTCCACCTCTGATGCCTCCAGTGGGAAATCGGAGACATTGAAGCCACTTGATGGACGTGGGCGGGGGATTTGGTTGCCTGAGGACGGCCCTACTGGTGCCAGAATCCTTCCATGTGTTTTTTCTTGTTGATTGCTCGGAAGTGTAGATTGTTCGAGTGGACGGTTTGTTCCGCTGGGATCTTCCAGATCACTTGATGAAATTGCCAGAAGCTCGTCAATAGTGGTTGAATTTAGAAGGCGGACGCCTGAAGTGTTAGCAGCCTCAATGATTGGTATTACACTCTGTAGGTTCTCCAGTTTTCCAACAGCACTGGTTTGGACAATTAGTCCAGCAGAAGTGAGTTGATTGTACATCTCCTCCCAACTAGGCGAGTGCATGCGCTGGACGTCGTATGTGGACGCCCTTCATGGTATCGATTGTGAATTTTATTTCGGACGGTTATTCGTCCCAATCAGTCAGAGATGCTAAGTCGATTTTCTTCAGCGACTGAGAAACTGTTTTCTTCTCCGAACCCCACGAAATCCCGCCTTCCCATTCCTCAGTACCTTGCAAAGATGCCTTGTCAAGCGAATCCCCGCCCTTTTTGACCCCAACCGGATCGCTGCTGAGGGAGGTTTCTGTTTTTGCACCCTCCTCAACCCTGTCTATTGCTTCCAAAGTTAACCTCAAAGCGAATGAAGCGAAGGATCTCTTGTTGTCCAAACGGTCGTTCTCTCCAAAATCCATCCTCCTCACCAAGAAGTAGTCCTCAGCAATTACTGCAACGTGGACTCGTCCGACTTCCTTATCTTCCGTCGCCCCACTTGGACCGGCGATTCCAGTTACTGCAATAGAGACGTTGGAACCAGACTTGTATCTTGCACCTCTAGCCATCTGAACTGCGACCTTGTGAGAGACTGCCCCGGAGCCATCATTATCGAAAGCAGAGGACTCTACCCCCAATTCCCTCATTTTTGATTCGTTGGAATAAACTATCCACCCCTGTTTGAACCATGAGCTGGCTCCTGAAATATCAGTTAGCAGTGATGAAATCAGACCGCCAGTACAAGACTCAGCGGTAGAAATTGTCCAACCCTTCTTAGTGAGGCGATGCTTGAGTCTCGAAGCCAAGGCTGCAGCCTCTTCTACCACGAAATTCTGTCTTAGCACACACTATTGACCTTTTCAGTCACAAAAAATTGATTTTTGGAGGGAAAGATGGGTTAAATTATTGGTGGGTCCGGCAGGAATTGAACCTGCGATCTTCGCTTTGTAAGAGCGACGTCATAACCCCTAGACCACGGACCCTATGAGGTCCGAGAGGCAATGCATTCAAATCCTCTATGGTGGTTATCACCATACAGAGGGAGTTAAGCTCATGTCAATGTCCGAGTTAATCCAGAGACTTGAGGTGGCAGGAGTTCCAATGGATGAATTGGCAAAAATTGCAATGGAAGATGTCAATCCGGGTTTTTTCACAGACTTTGATTTGGAACCATTCTGGAACGATAGGCCTGTACCTTTCCTGTTTACTGGCTTTGGAGCAACTAGGACCATTTCCGCCCCGCACATGATCGCGACTCTTCTGCATCACCTCGAGGTGATTGAAGGGCAAGACATCATGCTGATCGGTTCAAAGGGAGGATATCTGGCCGCCATAATTGACAGGATGGTCGGCAACGAGGGGACGGTTACGATAGTTGAGCCTCATGAAGAGGTCAGGGAATACACCGAAGAAAGGCTTAGCATCCACCAATCTTCAGGACTAATTAGAGTCCTTCGTCCCAATGATTTGGAGAGCATTGATGAGGGGTCAAAGAGGTTCGAAAGGGTTCTCATTACAGGTTCAGTTAGGGAGATTCCGGAAACAATAGAGGATCTCATTGTTGATGGGGGTTTTGTCCTAGGGCCGTTTGGTGGGCCCGTTCACCAGAGGCTGTTGAAGAAGGAGAAAGAAGGAGAAATGTGGCTAGACACTGATCTAGGGGGGGTGGTCTTTGGTCCGATGGATGTAGGAGAGTCAGAATCAGGACCTCTGGATCCGATTTCACTTGCAAATCACATAGAGGATGCTGTGGACCTAGTAGGGGGCCTAATCGAAATAGAGGAAATAACATCAGAAAGAGTTCGGGCCCTAATTTTAGCGCTTCGGGAAATGCCCACTGACCTGCCATTCATTGATGAGGATTCGACTGAAGAGGAAATATTGGAGCACCCTGTGGTTGATCTCCTTATGTCAGAAATAGACTGGTTGGGGCCACTTTGGCCAATTTTCAGCGAGTTTCTTTCTATCGACATTGCAAGCCCGGGTTCGGGGGAAGAAATGCCAGATTTCCTGGGTGGTCATGAAGACTTAGTGCCTTGAGAAGTATGATTATGATGCAGGCTGCATAAGTCTAGAAAGTGACACGGATATGGGTGGCAAGTGATCTGAGAGTCTGTGTCTACTGGTCTTTGGCGGAAATAGATCCCCCTGCAGCCCAGCTTGGACAACTTCTTCCTTTGTTACAGAGTCTCTACCACAATTTGGCCAAACGTCTAGTTCTACCGATTCATCCCCTAGATAGTCAACTTGGACACATGGAAGGCACAACAGTCCCAGTCTTTGTGCGACTTGGTGCCTGTGGTGTCCGTCCAGTATCACTCCCGTATTCTTATCGACCACCAGGGGCAAAACATAGGCGTTCCATCGATTCGTCATCTTCTCCAATTCATCGACCTTCTTTGGGCGAGTTTGCTCATGGGGCCGTAGAATCTCTATTGGAACTAAATCCACCTGCACGGACCTCGGAAGGGCCGTGGTTCAATATATCTGCTCCTCTGGAAGCAGGATATGGCGGACGCGAGCAGGAGAATTAGCCTCAGCCGCCTTGGGGATGAAGACCGTCTAGTACTCGACAGACTGAGGGATTTTGGCGATGCGTGGATCGTTGGGGGATGGGTTAGAGACGTGCTTTCTGGCCTTCCTCAAGACTCCATTGATGATATTGATATTGCAACTACCCTAACGCCTGAAGAGGTTAGGTCTATTTTCCCACGATCAATAATGGTGGGAGAGAAATTCGGAACGGCCATAGTCAGGGTTGACAAGTCTGTAAATGAAGAATACGAGTGTGAAGTTACCACTCTTAGAGAGGATGGTGGTTATTCGGATGGAAGAAGGCCAGAAAACGTCATCTTCGGAGAAGAAATAGAGGATGATCTGGAAAGGAGGGATTTCACCATCAATGCAATGGCAATCGGGCTCAATGAGAAATTGGTCGGAAATGACGAGCCATTCGGGGAATTATTGGATTTCCATGGAGGGGAGAAGGACCTGGGGGAAGGAGTTCTGAGAGCGGTTGGAGATGCGGAGAAGAGGCTTGGCGAAGATGGGTTGCGAGTTATTCGTGCTTTCAGGTTCCTGGAAATAGGCGAAAATGGACTTAGGAAGCTAGATATTGGACTCAGCAAAGCTATTTCTTCGAACCTAGAAATGCTAGAAATGGTCTCGAAGGAGAGGATATGGAGCGAACTGAGGAAGATTCTGTCTGGACAGCACTCTGGAGAGATAGTGGGGATGATGCATTCTCACGGAGTTCTGGAAAGGATAATCCCCCAAGTGGGGGTGAATCTTGAAGTTAGGCATTCAGATGACCACATGGTTAATTTGGCCCTAATGTGCAGTTCTGAAACTTCGGATGCTTCGGACTTATCACAGTTGCTTGCGGAACATCTGAGGCTATCTAGGAAGGAAGCGTCGACTCTGTCCCTCCTTCATGGACTCAGGGGATTGGACCTGGACAGCTCTATCGGAAGCGTCAGGAGATTCATAGCCGTCCATAATAGATCTAACAGAAAGAGAGTCCTGGACTATCTTTCCGGTTCCGGGGTTGAAATTGGAGATTTCGAGTCCTGCTATCATAAAACCGAGGATTTGCGCGCGGGGAAGGCGCCTTTGATCGATGGTAACCTGCTTTCAAGAGTCACTGGTTTGGAGCCCGGTAGGAAGCTCGGGAGGTTGAAAGAGTGGTTACACAGAATACAAGTCGAAGAAGATATAGAAAACAAAGATTCTCTATTGTTGAGATTGGGTGAAATCGGTTGGGAGGAGTCGGAATTCGAGGACTGGCCCGCCCTCGACTGGCCGTGACTCAGATTTCGTTCAGGTACTCAATATATTCTGACTGATCCAGATACATGTCCTCGTCCCAATCGTGGGGCCTCACTATCATGCACCAACCATCTTGGTATGCCTCCTCGTTTACCAAGTCTGGATTATCCTCGACATCACCGTTTAGCTCAACGATCTTGCATGGGAACGGGGCATTAATCAGAACCCTATCATCACTGGTCCTGATAGTGATCATGAGATCATCCACATCCAATTCATCCCCTCTCGAGAGTAGGGCCGGGGGTGCGTCGTCATCGTTTTGGGTTTCGCTGTCCCCAATATCAATCTGAAATTCGCTATCGTCCTCAGGTTTGGAAAGAACTACCCTGACAATATCGCCATATTCTGCTCTGATGAATTCACTTATCCCTACCTTTACAGTCATTTCTTCGTCATCGTCATCCAGCACTTGGACCCATAGGTGATCAAGTGTGTATTTCCTATCATGGGCTATGCTAAATTCGAAATAATCGCCGCTATTCATCTGATATCGTCCGGCCGCGGGACAGTTTCCAATTTGAACTATTCGATTGAGGAAAAAATCCTGTTTCAGAGAGATTAACAATCTCTTCTTCGTCGGGGATATCGGGAACATGGATTTTGAAGAGACTGATGAGCAGAGCATGATTCGGGAGATGGTTAGGGCATTTGCAGAAGAGACACTGGCCCCGACATGTCTCGAAAGGGACAAGGAACAGCGTGCACCAATCGAGGAATGGATGGAATTCTGTGAAAATACGGGACTACAAGGAGTCACAATTCCTGATAATTATGGGGGGAGCGAGGTGGATGCCGTGTCTGAAGCGATAATCGTCGAAGAACTGGCGAGAGTTGACCCTTCTTTCTCAGTGATGTACTGCGTACATGTTGGACTATGCTCCATGACCATTGCTTTGCATGGCAGTGAAGAGCAGAAGAAGAAGTACCTGACTAGGCTGGCTGGGAAGGAAATCGGCGCCTACTCACTTTCCGAGGCTGGTGCAGGGACTGATGCAGCTGCACTTGGTTGCAAGGCAAAGATCAGCGAAGACGGGAGCCACTACTTGTTGAACGGAGAGAAGATGTGGGTGACAAACGGTTCTAGTGCTGATATCTACGTACTCTTTGCTAAGGACATCGACCATCCCGATTATGGAAAGAAGAAGCATGGCGGGACAACTGCATTCATCGTTGAGAAGTCTTTCGAGGGCTTTTCTGTTGGCAAGAAAGAGGACAAATTGGGGATTCGCTCCAGCG
>JAZANL010000064.1:0-5333 GCA_036251765.1 Thermoplasmatota archaeon
AGCAAGTAGCAGACAGGTACCTCGAGAGGCAGTCCGAGTACGCAATGCTAGTGAACGAGGGCACGAGGGTAGGAAGGGTGAACGGGCTAGCAGTACTTGGAGCAGACACCGGCCTGTCAGACTACTCTGGAGTGGTTCTCCCTGTCGAGGCCATGGTCACGCCCACCCAGGGCAGGTCCGGGCAGGTGATCGCAACCGGGGGGCTCTCCGACTTGGCCAAGGAGAGCGTAACAAACATCAGCGCGGTCGTGAAGAAACTCACTGGCAAGGACATCAGGGACTTCGATCTTCATGTGCAGTTCCCGGGCACACACAATGTCGATGGGGATAGCGCTTCGATAACGATGGCCACTGCCATCATCAGCGCCTTCGAGGGCGTGCCCATAGACCAGAACCTAGCAATGACCGGGTCTCTGACCGTCCGCGGAGAGGTCCTACCAATTGGCGGAGTATCAGCTAAGATAGAAGCCGCTGCTAAATCCGGAATCAAGCGGGTCGTCATACCGAAGTCCAACATGAATGACGTCCTTATTGACGAGAAGTACGAGTCTCAGGTCGAGATTCTGGCTGTTGACTCGCTTGACGAAGTTCTCGAGCACGCACTGGTAGGAAAGGACGAGAAGGTCAGCCTAGTCGAGAGGCTATCAAAGGTAATCGACACAATCTCGACTGGAACGGACAAGCAGCCCTCCGCCTGAGACCTATCCAATTCTTGAAGTGCCACTTCTCGGAGCGGTGTCGGTAGCCATGCCTTCCAGACAACACTCCCCGATGGTCATTCTGTTCCTAGTAGTCCTGGTTGACATGCTGGGTCTAACGCTGGTGATACCTTTCCTGACATACTTCGTACAGGACCTAGCATTTGCAGAGGGGATAGTGGACACCGGATCCCGTGACTTCTGGGTGGGGGTTGTGATAGCAACATACTCCCTCGCACAGTTCATCTCGACCCCGATACTGGGGGCCATTTCTGATCGCATCGGAAGGAGGCCAGTACTGATGTTCGGCCTCGGGGCTAACTCGGTCTTCTTCATCGTCTTCGGATTGTCAGGCAGCCTCGCGATGGCCATCATCGCTCGCTTCCTAGCCGGCGCTGGGAACGGCAACATCGCCGTAGCCAAGGCATACATAGGCGACATCAGCGAAGACGAGGAGGTAGCCGGAAGGATGGGGATGCTCGGTGCAGCATTCGGACTCGGCTTCATGATCGGCCCTTTCCTAGGAGGGGTCCTATCCGATCCCGCAACCGGATTCGGTGGGCCGTTCGATAGCGAGTTCTGGATCGACTACCCATACCTCCTCCCGTGCATCTTCTCAAGTGCCATGTCCGCAATCGCGCTCATCCTCGCCTTCTTCAAGCTCCCAGAGAGCCTCCCGCCAGAGTCTAGGTCAGAGTCAGATAAGTCGCCCATCAGCCATCTGGGGGAGACCTTCTCAAGGATCACCACCGTGATGAGGATGCCCACCATCTCCGCCCTCGTCAACGTGAACTTCCTGTTCCTGGTGGGGTTCACCATGATGCACGGGACTTTCATACTCTTCACGTCCATGGATCCAGATAGCGGTGGCCTAGGCTGGAGCGAGAGGGATAACGGATGGGCATTCGCATTCGTCGGCCTACTGGGTGTGGTCGTTCAAGGCGGCCTAATTAGGCCCCTCACTAAGAGGTTCAACCTCAGGAGCATGATGATCGTCGGGACCGCCCTCGCCGGCTTAGGCATCTCGAGCATACCCTACGCGTCCCCCGATATCGGCTGGTTGATCTTCTGCTCCTGCGCCTTCTTCGCGATAGGCAACGGAGTCTTCATGCCCACGCAGAACTCGCTACTCACTTTCGCCACCAAGGATGGCGGCTACGAGCTGGGGACCATTATGGGGGCGCAGGAGGGACTCGGTGCGCTGGCTCGAATCATCGGCCCCTTCCTATCGGCAGTCATCTGGTCATCCACAGTGGAGGGGACCGGACTTTGGACTTACCATACCTGCTTCAGGGTGTCCGGGATATTCTTCCTAGCAGCACTTTTACTGCAACTCCTGTTACGGACGCCCGAGGGGGGAAAAGCCCTGCCAGGAGGTTCCTAACTTGTCCATACCGGCAGTCGTAGCACATGGTGGCGCAGGAGCGGGTCCAGAGAGGCTCGCAAACGTTGAGAGGGCAGTGGCGATAGCCGCCGGGATACTCGAGTCAGGAGGCTCCGCCGTGGAAGCAGCAGTGGAGGCATGCGTAGTCCTGGAGGACGACCCGGTATTCAACGCCGGAACGGGATCGGTGTTCAGGACCGACGGCACAGTCCTCCTCGATGCCTCGATACAGGTCTCGGACGGGAGGATGGGCTTCGTCATCGCAATGGAGGACACCCCCAACCCGATCAGGGTCGCAGCCGACCTCCTAGACGAGCAGATAAACGGCCTCACCGGTGAAGGGGCGAGGGCTTGGGCGGATGCAAAGGCATTTCCCAAGGCCCCCGTGGAGGGCAGGCCCCCGTTCAAGGAGGCAACAGACACCGTCGGGGTGATCGCCAGGGACCGCTCCGGCTCCATCGCATGCGCGACGAGCACCGGCGGATGCAGCGACAGGCCACCCGGGAGGGTCGGTGACGTCCCTCTGCCGGGTTGCGGATTCTGGGTCCAAGAGGGGGTCGGCGTGGGCGCAACGGGAATCGGCGAGGCGATTACAAGGGGCATGCTCAGCTTCAGGGTGGCAGAGAGGATCCTCGGGGGCAATGACCTCGAGGAGTCGATGATGTGGGCTCTGGATGAGTGCTTGGAGGATGGCGCCGAGGTCGGGATGATAGCCCTCGGCTCGGAGGGCACAGGGCACGGCCTGGCCAACAGTGAGAACATGCCGTGGTCATCTTGGATCGCGAGGAAGTGATCCGTCCACTTGGGATGCGCTTAAGGAGGACCCTACTTTGGAAGGCACGGAGATGGGACCTTGTCAGATATCGAAACTCGAATCAAGCAGATTGCGCAGGTCCTCGGACAATTAGACGACAACCAGGTCCCCCGCAACATCAGGTCGGCCTCGAAGGACGCTGTGGAGAAGTGGCTCCTCAATGCAGGGAAGGACATGGACGTCAGGCTAGGGATGACCGCATCGATACTCGATGAGATATTCAACGATCCAAACCTTCCGGGGCACTATGGGCCTCTGTGCCTCCAGCTCCAAACCGCTCTCGAGGAGATGCTGAACGAAGTCAGCCGCTCCTGAGGGTTGAAGAGAACGACCCCCTCAGTCATGCCGTTAGACATGGCCCAATGGACCAACCTATCCTACGCCAACGTCGCCACGACATCCCCGGTGGCCCACCGCATTTCCTCCGAATGGGCCGATTCGCTGGCCAGGGGAGGGGCCGCAGAGTTTGACGGAGAGGCCGAGAAGGAGGGCATGATGCCACTCAGGGAGGCGGCCTCGAAACTCCTCTCCTGCGCGATCGGTGACGTATGCGTCGGCTCCAGCGCTACCGAGCTACTCTGCTCGCTCGCATGGGCGATTTCCCCTCCAGAGGGTTCCAACGTAGTCTCCAGCAGAGTCGCCTTCCCCTCCACGGTGTACCCATGGGCTAGGGTCTGCGAGTCCAATGGCGCTGAGATCAGACTCGCCGAGCACGACGACTCCCTGTACACGGACCCAAATGACATCCTGTCGCTGATCGACGAGCGGACCTCGGTCGTAACGGTCTCCCACGTGGAGTTCTCCAACGGCCAGAGGTACGATCTCGAGAAGCTCTCCGAAGCAGCTCACTCCGTGGGGGCGCTACTCGTCGTAGATGCGACGCAGTCTATGGGGATGGTGCCCATAGACGCGCACTCCACCAAGGCAGACGCCATCGTCTCATCCGGATACAAGTGGCTGAGGGGGACTTACGGCGCTGCCGTCGGTTACATCTCGCCCGCGGTGGTGAGGGACCTCAATCCCGGGCTGATCGGATTCAGGAGCAACGCCGACCTATGGGACCTACGTGCAGACAGGCTCGTTCTTCCAGAGGACGCGAGCAGGTTCGAGTACACCACGATCCACTTCGGGGCTGCCCTCGGACTCGCCGCTGCCATCGAAGAGCTGGTCGAGATCGGCATGGAGGAGGTCTGGAGGCATGACTTGGAGCTCGTTGACTCGCTGGTCAGGGGAATCAGCGGAATGGAGGTTGCGATCTCCTCCCCCATGTCCGAGGAGGAGAGGAGCGCCATAGTCAGCCTGAGGCTGCCCAGCGGGACTAGCAGCGTGGACGTCGCAGACCGGCTGCAATCTGAGTACTCCATCCTAGTAACCAGCAGATCCGGTCTGCTACGCGTGTCCCCTCACATCGACAACAGCCTCGAGGACATCGAGTCGCTGGTATCGGCGTTGGGCGAAATCCTGTCATAGATGTGGCTGGATTATTGCACCTGCGATTACGAACATCACTACGGCTATGCCCCTGTCGATGACCCTCCATGCCTCCGGGCTGTTCAGAACTCTGGACATCCTCTTCGCCCCGTAACCAAGGGAGAAGAAGAAAACGAATGATGCCAATGCAGCACCGACCCCGAAGGCAAGCCTCTCGTCGCCAATGAATCCAGTAGAGGCACTGCCGATCAGAAGCAGGGTATCGAAGTAGACGTGGGGGTTCAGGAAGGTTATCGCCAGAAGTGCTGCCATGGTGGCCGACAAGCTCCCCTCGGCATCACCATCGATATCAATCGCCTCTGGGTTCATCGACGACTTGACCCTCAGGACCCCATAACCAGCCAGGAACGCTGCTGCCCCCATAGCAATCAGCGGCTCTGCGCCCTCTATGCTGGAGACCAATGCGCCCACACCCAGAATTCCCGCGGTAATCAGGCCGACGTCAGCCAAGGAGCAAGCCAGGCATGTGGCGAAAACATGGGATCTCTTCAGACCCTGCCTCATGACGAACGCATTTTGGGGCCCTATAGCGAGGATCAGTCCCAAACTGAGAGCGAATCCTTCGAGTCCAGCAGAACCGATGCTCATGCTCACGTCGACCTGCGTTCTGCAGCCTTCTTCCTTAGCTTGTTGTAGCCACACTTCCTGCATGATCGAGGAGGCTTGACCCCACCATGGGCTCGGTGAGTTGCGGAGCAGTTCATGCAGATCCACTTGATCAGTAGCCTCGCTTCCGCCTCAGGATGCCTCTGTGCCATGTTGTCGCGCGACCTGCCCGGCCTTCATAATCGCTTCCCACGCTTCCTTATTCCCACGCCCCCCTTCCAAAGCATTCAAACACCTCTGGCCGTGTTACTAGTCACGTGCCAGCCAGCGTCGTGCTCGGTGCCCAATGGGGGGACGAGGGTAAGGGCAAGGCCATAGACCAGCTTGCACCCAATTCCCA
>JAZANL010000065.1:0-7117 GCA_036251765.1 Thermoplasmatota archaeon
TGTCTGATTTCTCTGTTGATGGTTCTCTGCTCGCTCTCAGGTTGCACGGACATGGAGGCGTTCACAGATCCAGACCCAACGGAGGACGAAGAGTGGGATTATGGGTTCCAATTTGATCAAACAAAGGCTTGGAGGGATTGCCCCAAGGAAGTTTTGTTGGAATACGTCTGGGAAATCACCTCATTCGATGTATGTGCGATTGAGGTACTCTACGCGGAGGCGATCGATGGAATGAGATTCGTCTTCGCGGATGGGTCGTACATTGACACTGGCAGGGTTGGCGGATCAAGTGAAGCGTTTTACGTCCCCGAGAACCATGTAATCACGACCTTGGAGTACGCAATACACAATCGCTCTTACAGGTCTCCTTACCCGTGGATGTCGGGGATTGTAAGCGCTATTTCATTTTGCATATCTGATCAAACCGATCCGATGAATAGTTCAGAGGTTAGTCCAGGCGCTCAGGAGACCCCTTGCTTTACTATTACAACCAGGACCTACGAGGGGTGGGCGAATTTTACCCCCAAGGATGACTGCCAGGACTGTGACAGAAACACATTCAGAGGAGGGTCCGTGGCAGAAATAGGATCTTTCTCAGTCGAACACCTCTGTACGACTTCTGGTTGTCCTTCGATATACTACGTCGACCTTCTCTGTGATTGCTGGCATGATAATGCGGTCACAGGAGTAATGACTCATCTGGGTGGCGAGACCATTGCTCACGATTTTTCAGAAATGGAAAAGGAAGGAGCATTTGATGAAAATACTAACTCATATCAGTTCCACTATGTAAATGAACAATCCTGGGTGATCGAGGAGAAGCCGGTGGATGACGACTCTCCTGAGGTTCAATTTGACTGGTCGGGCGATGGTTTCGTACCTCAGAAGGTCGGGGACTGCGATGCTAGTAACATAGGCGAATTGGCAGTGCAACAGGCCTCTTCTCTTTCCTCGGGCAAGCTCCAAATCGAGCCTTCGATAGTTTTCCTTGACGAGACGTTCACCGTCACGTACAGGTCGATGGACGGAGAGGGGCCTTGGGGAGTTGAGGACACAGGGATACCGGAGTGGCTCGGCTTCCTGATCGACAACGAAAGCGGGCCCCACGACCTCTTCGACGATGGGACGAACGGTGACGCCGTGGCGGGAGACGGCGTCTACTCCAGATCATGCCTGCACCTTCCAGAAGACGTGCTTGCACCCGGGCAGGTTGCGAAAGAGCACTTCGGCATGGGGGTTCTGGACACTTCTCTCAGGGGGACGGTGGGTTTCCAGCAGGCCTCAGATAGAATCAGGACCACGGAAGGGGGCTACTTCGTGACGATGGGCGAGTCATACGGAGAGAGGTGGACAAATGGTTGGGAGCACGTTAGCCCTTCCCTCTGCACCGCCTGCTACGACGCATGGAACGTCTCCGGGCACGTCTTCGACTTCATAGCGGTACAGACCAGAGACTCGGTTGGAGGGGCCGGATACGTTCGCTTCCACGACCCTGTTGGGAACATAGGCATGACGCCCCCCTGTGAGTATGGTTCGCACTGCTACTCCCCGCTTGACGGCAAGGAGCACCCCGAGCTGAGGGGGATTCTGCATATGCAGTACGTCACGTCATTCGGGCTCAGCCACGAGCTAGGGCACGGTCTTCTGGGTCTCGACACCCGGGGTTTCCCCGAGGGAGGAGAGGGGGCTTGGAACAGTGGCGACGGCATGCACCTAGACAGCGACACCACGGTCAGGGGGGATATCTCAGGGCCCTTCTGGGACCCGGACAGGGGATGGCCGCATGCGGTTCAGATTGAGGACGAGAACGGAGATAGGACTGAAGTCAGGCTGATTCACGACAACGGTTCGTTCAGGATCGTACCGGACGACCAGGAGCGGATGGTGTGGTCAGACATCTTCCTCTACATGGCAGGCTTCCTTCCGGCGGAAGATGCCACTGAGGTCAACTACAAGCTCATCAACGAGAGCGTCGAGTCCTGCGTTACTGAGGCACAGGCTCTCTTCTGCACCGGGACTAATGTGACTGCGGAGCGTGTTATCGAGTTCGACACGCAGGACTTCATCGACATGTACGGCGCCAGGATCCCGGCTCATGACGGCGACGAGAGCCAGATCAACCTGGGGGTACTTCACATAAGCGACAGGAACCACACCGAGGCAGAGGTGGTGTGGTTCACGGAGTCTTACAAGGAGTGGGCGCACTCCAACCAAACCAGTGGGTGGACATTCCTAACCCAGAACGATCCATGGCCGGTTGTCACGAGGGGTCTGAGCTCTGTGAACATAGACCCGTCGCAGATGGCCGAGAGGCCCCTTGCTGACCCCAGCATACTAGTCGCAGAAGAAGGTCCGGAAGAGATATCCGGTTGTGGCTACCCGAGCAGCGAGTATGGTGACCTTATCGCTCCGGAAAGCCCATACGGCAACCAGACGCTATTCTTCTCGGACGAGTCCATGCAGGGGCTCTGCTTCCTGAACGAACTCTACCATTGGATGGGCGAGGGAGATGGTCCCAGTGGTCCTCCGACAGACTCTTCCTACTTCCTGGGGCACTTCGAGAGGACCCCAGTCCAGAACACATGGCACAACGTCACCGTGTCCCAGGACTCTGAAGGTAGGCTGTGGTGGGAGAACGAAGCCGGTGTAGTATGGGAGTTGGTCTGGCACCCAGAGGACGCATGACTGGGGTTGTGAGAATGAAGGACGTCCGTCCCTTAATCAACATGGGAAGGCTGGTGATCTTCTTCTTGCTCATCCTATTCGTCGTCTTCAGCAGGACCTCTATGCTCAGAGACAACCCCCTTAGTGGCATCTTGGGATGACTTCAGCCGATTATCTCGTTTATCCTGTCCCTTAGCACCTTGCTGACTGCCTTGCCGTCGGCAGAGCCACCTAGCTTCTGCATAACCATCCCCATCAGGGGGCCGACTGCACCCATGCCTCGCTCTTCTATGAAGTCGGCCCGCTCGCTGATCACAGCATCGACCGCATCCTCGATCGACGATGTGTCGGCGGGGAGGAAGCCACGGGTCTCGGACTCAGAAGACATCCACGACACCAGTTCTTCGACTGGGGCTTCAACGGACTCCGCCAGAAGCGTCTCCGCCCCCTCCCTCGTCAACAGGCCCGTCTCCCTGAGGTGGACGGACGCGGCAAGCGCGTTTGGCTTGTCTGTGCCGCTTTCCAGAAGAGCGCTCGCCCATGCCTTGGGAGGTAGCTCCAGGGGGCCCTCGATCCCGTGGAAGAGGAGGTCGTCGACCTCGCCGTTGAGCAGTGCCTCGACTTGATTGTCAGATAGTCCCAGGACGTCCAGCCTGTCCTTCCTCTCCTGGACGGTCAATGGGAGGTTTTCGCAGATCGAACCCCACCTCTCCTTGGATATCTCCAACACCGGGATGTCTGTCTCGGGGTACATCCTGGCACCCCCCGGAAGGGGTCGCAATGCAGTGGTCGTCCCATCCTCGGGCTTCCCCTTGCGAATGACCACGTTTCTGACCTCCTGCGGTATTCTGTGGAAGGCCATCCTCGCTCTGTGGACCACGGACTCCAGTGCCAGCTCACCCTGCCATCCGGGGGCTACGCATAGCACGAATGCGTCTGCTTCGGATAGTGCCAGATGGCTTCTGACGGCATCGACCTCTTCGGGGCCGATCCCATATGCTGGTAGTTCGTCGGAGTGGAATATCCCCTGCACCCCGGCAAGTTTCGCTGCACTCGCCAGCTCCCTGCCCAGCCTAGGCAGTTGGGCGCCGTCCTCGGAGGGGGTCTTCTTCCCGAGATGGCCGGAGAAGCCTGGCAGGGACACACCTAGCACTGAAGACCCTAGCTCTATCGAGGATGAGACCATCTCGGATTCGCAATCGGAGAACAGGTCGGTGAGCTCGTGTATTTCCAATGGGATCCTATTCGAAGTTGCGAGTTCGACGCGGTTCTCCACTGGCTTGGAGTCCATCTCCCTATCCGGAGGAAGCGGAGGGAGTTCGGCTTCTCTTCTGAGTTCGTTGGCGAGACGGTAGAAGTGCAGTTGGCGGGCCATCTCCAGGCGAATGATACGAGGGATCCAATCCAGGTCCTGGCAGCCCTTGATCTCGACCCTGTCCCCGCACGCGATGCTGACGTTGAGGTCCTGCCTGATGGAGCCGAGGCCCCTCCTCACCCTGCGCGTGTCACGAAGCAGCCTGCCGAGGGCGAGTGCGGTTTCCTTGGCATGCTCCGGTGATCTGACGTCGGGGGCAGTGGCTACCTCCACCAACGGAACCCCCAGCCTGTCGAGGTTGTATACGACCGTCTCCCCCGATTCGCTTTTCTTGGTGTCCAGCTTCCTGGCTGAGTCCTCCTCCAGTGAGATGAGGTCTATTCCTACTTCTGCCGAGCCTGTCTCTATCTTGCCGTCGGTGGCTACTATCGTCGTCCTCTGGAAGCCGCTGGTATTCGAACCGTCGACGACGGTCTTCCTCATCGCCTGCAGGTTCGGTATCGGCTTGGCATCCATCAGAGCGGCCATTGTGAGGACCACGTCCACTGCCTCTGGCTCGTGGTCCCTTGGGGGTGACTCGTCCAACTCGATCAGGCCCGCATTGGGGGATTGGACGTACTCGAAGGTCCGGTTCCGCCTCTGCTCGAACCTCGCTGCGACATCGGTCTCACCTCCCTCACCCCTCGAGGCCCTGAGCCTCCTAGTCGATCTGGGCCAGTCTACTGGTATGTCCTCGGACTTGTACTCATAGAGTTGGCTGGGCATCCTGGAGTGGAGTTTCGCTGTGTCCAGTTGCTGGTGTATCTCTAGCCCGCACATGAATCCCAAGGCAACTGGGTCCAGCGCTTCTGGTTCCGTGATGTCTCCGATAGGCTCCATTTGCAATGCCTAGGGAGGGGGTCGGGCTCATAGGGTCAACGGGTGAAACGGTACGTATCGGTCGATGCTTCGTACAACTCCCCCGTCTGGAGCATCTTGCTGACAACTCGATCGACCTCGGTCTCGGATATCTTCCTGGGGAGTGCGAGGTTGTAGATCTCGGTCAGCTCCGCCTCCCCCTTTTCCGAGCAGATGTCCCTTACCATGTTCATTATCACCGAGTTGTTTGAACGTGCCCTTACGGAGACCCCCGAGTGTAGCTCCGATTCGTCCTCTATGCCGGACTCTTCCCTCCAGTGCCTGAATACTGCGAGGGCCACCTTCGCGTTTTCCACTGTGGCCACTTCCTGGAGGTGCATCCTCGCATGGGCCTCGGTAAGGCGGATCAGCGCCTCCAGTGCCCTGGCAGTGATCGGTATCACAGTGTCCTTCTCCTTCTCGGACTCGTATTGTGATGCCCCTTGGTCCTCCCTCCCGAAGGACTGCCTCTCCTCGGTGTAGTACTTCAGTATCGCATTCTTCGCCTCTTGGTCCAGTTGTGGGTGGATGGTCCTCTTCGCATATGCGATGTACTTCCTGAGGAAGTTCTGGGTGAGGTGCTCCTCCCCTTCCTCGGGAGTTACCAGGAATGCCTCCTCCTCGGTTTCTGCGGGTCCAAGGTCGATGGAGTTCTCCATCAGGGCCTCGCTCTTCCCGGTGGTCCGATTGTCCAGTATGTGCCTAGCTATCCTCTCGTCATCGTGAATCCTGACCTCGTCCCTGATCATCCAGATGATGTCGAACCTGGAGGCCAATGGGGCGGGGAGACCCGTCTCGTTGAATGACCTCATGACGCTCTGATTTGGCCCTCTCTTGCTGAATCTGCCATCCTCAGGGTTCGCAGCCGCGAGAATGGCGCACCTTGAGTGGAGCGTGGCGGTGATACCTCCCTTTGCCACGTGGACCTGCTGTTGCTCCATAGCAGGGTGCATCATCCTCCTGTCATCGGTGGAGATCTTGTCGAACTCGTCGATTGCGGCGAGTCCTCGATCGGAGAGTGGTAGGACCCCGGCCTCCAGCGCGAACCTGCCATCCCCGAATGCGTCCCTGACTGCTGCTGCAGTGAGGCCAGCACCGGATACCCCGCCGCCAGTGGCGAACCGCCCCCTCGGGGAGAGTTCTGAGATGAATGAGAGCAATTGTGACTTGGCGACCCCCGGGTCCCCCATGAGCAGGATGTGGATGTCGCCCCGGGACCTGGTCTTGTCATTCAGCCTCCTTGACACTCCGCCGAACAGCTGCAGGGCGAGAGAGCGCTTCACGTGCCCTAGTATGCCGGTCGCGAATATCGATGGGGCTATTGAGTGTTGAATCAGTGACATCAGGTCGTCTCTCTTGGAGACCTCTAGTATCCTCTCACTGTCCTCCTCGTCAATCGAGATCTCGGTGAATGGGGTGCTCTCGTGCTCCGAGCTGATTAGGTGGAAAATCACATCGAACATTGGTGTCTTCTTGCGGTTCCTCACCTCGCTGCGGACCACTGGGATCACGTTCGCGGTGATCCTCTCCCCTGGGAGGTGCTTGTTGACCTGGTCACCCTCTATCAGGACCATGCCCCTCCTTGGCTGTGCTCCGCTTGGTACGTACTCGGGCTGCTCTTGGATCTCGATCCACTGGTTGTTCACCATCCGTGAGCTGATCAGTATTAGGTCGAACCTGGTTTGTGCTTTGGGGAGCCCGCAGCCATCGCCATCCGGGCATTTCAGGGGCTCCTTGAGCTCTCGTTCGTTCTCCTGGTCCACCTCAATCTCAACGCCGCATGACTCGCATCTGAAGACCGCCCTGTGAATCCTCGGCTTGATCTCGGATATCTTGGTCACGATCACATCTACGCTGCGGAGTTTGTCAATGTCGGAGCTCCCGATTTCCCTCAGGGGGATGCGTGTGTCGCCCGGAAGCTCCCCCACCCTGAGCAATGCGTCTATTTCCTCGCCCCTCTCCCTGCAGATCTCCATCAGGGTCTTGGATCCGGCAGATAAGACCTGCTTGGGGTACTGCAGTACGTCCTCTGCGAAGTCCGGGTCGAAGGTCTGTAGCTCGTGGAACGGGATGGAAAGGTAGGGGAAGTTGGACTGCCTGGAGAGCAGGGTCATCACCTCTGCCTCCTTGGCCTCCTCGAGGAATGTCCTCCATCTAGCGGAGGCGTCATGTGCTGCCATTGTCATCTGATTTGCCACCGGGCTTTGCGAGTCGGAAGACACGGCCTATGAACAGTATGGT
>JAZANL010000066.1:0-9644 GCA_036251765.1 Thermoplasmatota archaeon
TCTGCTTCAAACTCAGGTGCATACAAGCAGACTCGAAGGAGCATTGCAAGGCTTCTAACCAAGATGAAACAGGAAAAGGAGGAGTGATTTGGCGGGAATTTGCAACATGTGTGCGCTTCCAGATGACCTATGTATCTGTCAGGAGATAGCCAAAGAACAGCAGAAGGCGGTGATTTCAGTGGTTAGGAGAAGATACGGAAAGATGGTCACCATGGTCGAGGGAATAGAGGACACCGCAATCGACATCGGCCAGCTGGCAAAGATACTGAAGGGAGCATGCGCCAGTGGAGGCACGGTCAAGGGCCGAACCATCGAACTTCAAGGGGATCACAAGAAGAAGGCGGCTAGGGTTCTCGAGCAGAATGGCTACCAGGTGGAGGTGCGCTAAATGAGTCAGATTTCCAACCAATCTTGGCTCTCCAGGAACCTCCAGGTCACAGATTCCACCGACCCGACCCTAGTGGGAATGTCAGGCATGGTGATGGACGAAACCAGGCGTACAATACTCGTCAATACCGGTAGCAAGGAAGTCACTCTGGCCAAGGACACTATCAGATTCACAATCGATGACGAGGAGATCGACGGCACTCTCGTCGGGCAGAGGCCCGAGGAAAGGATCGGCAAGGCATACAGGAGGTCATGAAATGAGAGACATAGGTGTAGACGTCAACAAGCCAGAAGGAGAATGGGATGGTAGCAAGAACTGCCCTTTCTATGGCACACTGAGGCTCCGTGGACAGATTATCAGCGGCGTCGTCTCTTCGCAGGGGATGACTGACACAGTGGTCGTCGAGAGGGAGACTACGCGGTATATGCAGAAGTTCGAGAGGTACGAGAAGCGCACCAGGCGCTACTCCGCCCACCTGCCCAGTTGCATCGGGGAGCTAAGCCCCGGAGACAACGTTCGCATCATGGAATGCAGACCCCTGTCCAAGACTGTGAAGTTCTGCGTAATCGAGAAGGAGGGGGGCGAATGAAGGGGGTAGCAGGTAGAGTGACCTCTGGTCTCCCGACTCAGGCACGACTAGAGTGCGTGGACAACACTGGGGCCAAGGTCGTGCAACTTATCACCGTCCTGAAGAAAGGAGGGGTGGCCAGAAGGTATCCATCTGCAGGCGTCGGAGACATGATCAGAGTCACAGTTCGCAGAGGTACTCCCGAGACTAGGCGCCAGATATACACAGCAGTGATAGTTAGGCAATCGAGGCCCTTCAGAAGGGTCGATGGCACATGGGTCCAGTTCGAGGATAACGCCTGCGTCATTACGAATGACAGAGGAGACGTGCAGGGTTCCGACATCAAGGGCCCAGTCAGCAGGGAAGCCGCCGAGAGGTGGCCAAGGATAGCGGCTACGGCCAAACAGATAGTGTAGGTGATTAGAATGGTTAGCAAGAAGGCAGGAAAGCAGCGAATGTCCCAGAGGGATGCCCCTACTCACGTAAAGAGGAAGAGGATGCGAGCCCGACTTATTTCCGATGACCCGGACCTCCGTCAGGTTCGCTCTGTCACCATCAGAGTCGGCGACGAGGTCGAGGTGACCAGAGGCGACTTCAGTCACCCGAACAGCGTCAAGGCAGACTCTAGGGGCAAGAGGCTTGGACAACCCAGGGGGAGGGCCGGGGTCAAGGCTAAGGTAGCCTCTGTAGACACAAAGAGAGGCTTCATTTTCGTAGACGGCCTCACCCAGACCACTGCAGATGGGAAGGAAGAAGCCGTCCCAGTCAACCCATCGAACGTCGTAGTAACAAAGCTGTTCGAGGGAGACCCAGTACGAATCAAGAGGATCGTCGATAGATCAGCAGGAGGTGACTCGCAATGAGCAGAAGCCACCACAAGAGGCTAGTAATGCCAAGGACATGGCCATTGACTAGGAAGACCAACATCTGGGCCCAGAAGCCCAACCCAAGCGGCCACCAGATAGAGATGTGCATGCCATTGGGGATCATTCTCCGAGACGTGCTCGGAGTCGCCCACAACATGAGGGAGGCAAAGAGAATCCTACACTCTCGAAAAGTCATGGTTGACGGCAAGGTGGAGACTGACAGGGCCCGAGGGGTCGGACTGATGGACGTACTAACAGTTGGAGATGAGAACTACCGCTGCATCCTAGATACCAATGGAAAGCTTCGATACAGGTCAATCCCAAAGAAGGCCGCAGGAAGCAAGATTTGCAGAGTGAATGGAAAGACCACGGTCAAGGGTGGGAAGACCCAGGTTCATCTGCACGATGGCAGGAACATCCTGATGGACGAGTCACCGGACTACAAAACTGGGGACTCACTAGTAATATCCCTTCCAGACCAGAAGATATCATCTCACATCGAGATGAAGAAGGGCGCCAAGGCGTACCTCACGGGAGGGAGTCACATCGGAGAGACCGCTGTAATCAAGGATCAAGAAATCAAGAGGTCATCGAAGCCAAATGAGACAATTTTCGAAGAGTTCGGGACGATTACCGACTATGTTTTCATCATCCGCAAGGAGACCGATCTACCATTGGAGGCTGAGTCATGAGCGAATCATCCAACCCAATGCTTTCCCCCTCCATCACCAAGGTGACTGTTAACATTGGAGTTGGGGAAGGGGGCAGGAGGCTCCAACTGGCCGAGAAGGTGCTAGAAGTGCTGACCGGGATGACTCCCTCACGAACTCTTTCCACAAAGACGAACAGAGACCTTGGAACTAGGAAGGGCGCACCAATAGGATGCAAGGTGACCATAAGGGATAGCGACAAGGTCGAGTCATTCCTAAAGGACGCATTCTGGGTTCGGGACCACACCCTTCCAGCATACAACTTCGACATTTCAGGCAATCTCTCATTCGGCATCTCAGACTACACAGACTTCCCCGATCAGAAGTACGATCCCGACATCGGAATTTTCGGCATGGACGTCAACGTAGTCCTCGAGAGGCCTGGTCACCGAGTATCCAGGAGACGGAGGAGGAAGTCTAGAGTTTCCTCGCCACATAGGGTCGGTAGAGACGAGTCCAAGGAGTGGTTCGCAGGAAAATTCGGTCTGAAAATTGTGGAGGAGTAAGTAGTATGGCACACGATCATGGAGCTGGAGAACCCGTCGGACGCGATGACGGCAAAAGAATTGGAAGGAGCAAGGGGTGCAGGAGATGCGGTCGCAAGAGGGGGATGATCCGCAGGCATGGCCTGATGCTTTGCAGACAGTGCTTCCGAGACGTAGCCCCGGACATAGGATTCAAGAAATACTCATGAGGTGATGAAAGATGCAGTTTGACCCATTGAATGATGCCTTCACGACGATATACAACGCAGAGAGCGCAGGCAAGTACGAAGTTACCGTTCGACCCGCAAGCAAACTCCTCGGCAGCATGCTTTCCATAATGCAGACATCCGGATATCTAGGAGAGTTCGAGAAGCTGGACGACGGCAGAGGGGGCGCATTCCGAGTCTCACTGATAGGTGCAATAAACAAGTGCGGCGTAATCAAGCCCAGGCACTCGGTCAAGAGATCAGACTTCGACAAGTGGGAGTCTAGGTACCTTCCTGCAAGGGACTTCGGTCTACTAATCCTGACAACCAACCAGGGGATAATGGATCACTCAGAAGCGAAGAAGGAGAGGGTGGGCGGCAGGCTGCTCGCATATGTTTTCTAGGAGGTAAAAGAATGCCAAGAGTAGCCAACGTGTCTCACAGAATCATCATGCCCGATGGAATAGGCGTTAGCATAGATGGAAACACAGTTACGCTAACCAAGGATGGCAACAACCTCTCCCGTGAATTCACCCACAATAGCGTCTCAATCAGGCAGATTGATGGTGGCGTAGAGGTTTTCTGCAAACTACCGAGGAGGTCAGAGAAGGCAATAGCTGGAACATGGGCGGCTCATCTAAGAAATATGGCGAAGGGCCTAGATGAGGGATTCGAATACCGATTGAAGGCAGTATTCAGCCACTTCCCTATGACTCTAAAGGTAGATGGAAACAGATTCACAATTACCAATATGCTGGGGGAGAAGGTCCCCAGGGTGGCAAAGCTTCCTTGGACCCCTTCCGAGGTCCAGGTGAAGATCGAGGGCAAGTCCGACATCATCGTCACAGGTGCCGACCGTGAGAAGGTGGGCCAGTCGGCTGCAAACATAGAGAAGGCATGCAAGGTCAAGAAGAGAGATCCACGAGTATTCCAAGACGGAATATACATCACATCCAAGGGGGCATGAAAATGGCATACGAGAATCTTACAGTAGCTGAGTTGAAGGAACTCCTCAGAGAAAGAGGGCTACCTGTCTCTGGGAAGAAGGCAGACCTAATCGCTAGACTAAACGAGGGTGACGACTCAACGTCAGCGACTCCAGAGGAAGCACCTCAAGAAGAAATCCAGGAAGAAGCCTCAGAGATGGAATCACCCATCGAAGAAGACGATAACGAGGATGACGACTACGATGATGACGACTACGAGGATGAGGGCGACTTCGAGGAGTGGGATGAATTACACACTGCAAGGCAGAAGCCAGTGCTGGACGAATCCACAAAATTAGCACTAAAGATGCGATCAGAGCAGAGCAAGAAGCAGCCTAAGTTCCGCAGGCAGGAGTGGTTTAGGTACAGGAGACTTTCAAAGACCGGATACAGGAAGCCCAAGGGGGACGACTCGAGCATGAGGAAGAACAGGAAGTACCGTTCGCCGATGGCACGCGTTGGCTACGGAAAGGTTGCCGCCGCCAGAGGTCTTCACCCATCTGGATTCGAGGAGGTCCTTGTCCATAAGGCGGACCACCTAGACGGTCTTGACCCGGAGAGGCAAGCAGTAAGAATTGGATCCAGTGTAGGAAACAGGAAGAGGTCACGAATCCATGACAGAGCCGACGAGCTGGGCCTACGGGTCTTGAACCGACGCCAGATAGAAAAGAGGGGTGATCTCTGATGTTCTTGTCAAACCAGAAGAGGATGGCAGCCGAGATTCTCTCCAGGAAGGAGGGGAAGACAGTGGGGATACACAGGATCTGGGTCAACCCAGACTACCTAGCAGAAGTCGCTGATGCGGTCCAGAGGGATGACGTCAGGATGCTAATAGAGGATGGCATTATCAAAGCCAAGCCAATAAAGGGAACGAGCCGTTCCAGGGCACGAAAGTCCGCATTCCAGAAGTCCAAGGGAAGGAGGAAGGGACACGGTTCCAGAAGCGGTAGCGCGAATTCCCGAAGCCCACGCAAGCAGAGGTGGATGTCCAAGATTAGAGCTCAAAGGAGAACCCTCAAGGAACTCAGGGATCAGAGCAAGATTACCCCATCGCAATACAGGTACTTCTACCGAAAGGCGAAGGGCGGTTCCTATCGTTCCACGTCCCACCTGAGGAGCAACATAGAGCTTGATGGGATATCACTGGGAGGTGATGAGTGATGGCAAAGGGAAGAAACCAGAGACTTAGATTCAAGAGAAGGAGAAACGCTGAGACCGACTACCACCGGAGGTCCAGGATGCTCCGAGGAGGATTGCCCAGGGCTGTCGTACGTGTATCGAACACCCAAGTGACCTGCCAACTAGTCTCCTACGAGCCAGAAGGAGACAGAGTTCTGGAATCAATCACGGGCAAGTCCCTAGTCGACTCACACAAGTGGCCATCAGATGCTTCGAGGAAGTCTGTACCGGCATGCTACCTAGCGGGATTCGCAATGGCAACCTCAGCAATCTCGAACGGCCACTCGAAGGCCATACTGGACATAGGGCTTGCAGCCTCATCAACTGGGAACAGAGCATACTCGGCTCTGAAGGGAATGATCGACGCTGGCATGGAAATACCACACTCTGAGGGGGTGCTACCATCCGAAGAAAGGATCAACGGTGAACACATTGGAGACGGTATTGCCAAGGCCGTGGCGGCAACAAAGAAGTCAATAGGAGGAGGAAAGTGATGTCAGAGGAGAACGCTGTAGAGGAGAATGACGCACAAATAGCACCGGGTCTAGCAATGGCGCTTTCGCCCGTGGAGGAAGACGCTCCCAGAAGACGTGGGCCGGACCCACTGGCTGCCCTGAGGAACTGGACTCCTAGAACCAGGCTCGGACGCATGGTCATGAACGGCGAGATACTAACCTACGAGGAGGCACTAGCCACCGGATTCCCGATCAGGGAGGTCGAGATTGTCGATGCACTACTCCCGGAGATGGAGGACGACGTTCTCAGTGTCAACATGATCCAGAGGATGACCGACTCGGGGCGACGTGTCAGATTCAACGTTCTTTGCGCAGTAGGGAACGGAGACGGCTACGTGGGACTATCCATTTGCAAGGGCAAGGAGGTGGCCAGCACAATCCAGAAGGCAATCACGCAGGCAAAGCTCAATCTCATTCCAGTTTTCAGGGGCAATGGTTCTTGGGAATCTGAAGAGGGGCCAGGCAACAGCATCCCTTTCAAGGCGACAGGCCGCTCTGGCTCAACAAGGGTGACTCTACTCCCCGCCCCATCTGGTAAGGGGCTGGTAATCGGAGACTATGGGCGCAGGGTCCTGAAACTTGCAGGAGTGGAGGACGTGTGGTCACGCTCTTCCGGTCAGACCAGGTCAACGATCAACTTCGCGAAGGCCACATTCAACGCATTGGAGGCTCTCGGACGAGCCAAGGTCAACGACCAGGTCAGAGAGAGGCTTCACATCACTATAGGGAGGAGGAACGCATGACATACCTAGTAATCAGGGTCCGCAGCGATCGAGGCGTCACTAAGAAGATCCGCGACACGATGACGATGCTAAACCTGACTCGAGTCAACCACGCGGTCCTCGTCCCGAAGACCGCTTCCTATGACGGTATGCTACAGAAGGTGAAGGACTACGTCACTTGGGGCGAGGTGGATGCAGGGACTATTGGCACCCTGATTAAGGAGAGGGGGAGGATGGTTGGGAACAACCAAGTTACGGACTCAGTCGTAAAGTCTGCCAGCGACCACTCCACAATCAAGTCACTCTCGAAGGCTATCGCCTCGGGAGAAGCCACTACCAAGGATGTAGAGGGGATGAAGCCAGTTTTCAGGCTACACCCCCCACGTGGCTCCAAGGGATGGGGCGGAATCAAGAGAGCGTATTCGGTAGGTGGGGCTCTAGGCTTCCGCGGAGATGACATTGGCGATCTAGCAGCGAGGATGTACTGAGGTGAAATAATGGTTTCAAGGACTAACAAATTCAGAGGAAGGAGCAGGTACCACGGCCGTGGCAAGAAGGCCGGCAGAGGAGCCGGCAAGAGGGGAGGCAGAGGCAACGCGGGCCTGAACAAGCACAAGGTAATGACCAGGCTGAAGTACATGCCAGGACATTGGGGGATGCACGGATTCAACCGTCACCCCGGACTAAGGGTGGTCAATTCATCGATCAACCTTGGCCAGGTGGCCGAGATGGCCGATGGAGACTCGATCAACCTCACAGAGATGGGATTCGACAAGCTTCTTGGCAGAGGCAGCATAGACAGGCCCCTGACTATAACCGTTAACGAGGCCAGCGCAAAGGCGATTCAGAAAGTGGAGGCTGCCGGCGGCTCCGTCGATACCGGCGAAGACGAAGATTGGGGTGAGTGGGAAGAGGAGTAGCTTCCCCCTATTGGAGGCTAGAGGATGGTGAATAAAGCCCCGAATTGGTTCGGCGTCGTCGCCATGTGCGCGATATATTGGGGCGCACTATACTACTGGTTGAGTGACGAACTATCCGCCGGAGGCGACGAACAGAGCAGGGCCCTCATCCTCCTCGCAACCTCGATCCCTTACGTCGCATTCGTGATGTGGGGGACCATGACCGACCTCCCAGAGCCAGTGAGCGAGATTCCAGTCATAGGGAAGTACGCAAAGGCATACGCTTGGCTCGCCATAGTAATCTCATTCTCGTACTGGGGCTGGGTCGACAAGGGTGCATTCGGATTCCTTCTGGTGGGAGTGGTCCTATTCGGGCTGGCAACCGGGCTGGCTCTGTCGTGCCTGCTCTACTCGGGCGATGGCGGCAGCAGGCTCTACGGGCTAAAGCGCCTTGTGGACGTTTACCCCAGCATTTCCAAACCCGAGGGGCACGTTAGATTCAACCAGAAGCTATGGACAACTACCCTCGTCCTGATCATCTACTTCATGATGACCAACGTGATGATCTACGGACTGTCCGACACCACCCTGGACGTGTTCTCATCCTTCAGGGCAATAATGGCAGGTGCATCGGGTTCGATAATGCATCTGGGAATAGGACCCATAGTTACCGGTTCGATCATTATGCAACTGTTCTCTGGAGCCAAGATAATTCAGCTAGACCTTCAGGACTCCGCTGACAAGCAGCTCTACCAAGGCGTCCAGAAGATCCTAGTCCTCATCATGATACCAATCGAGTCGATACCACAGGTGTATGGTTTCCTCGATCCATCGCCATCACTGATTCTCGACTACGGCGAGGGGTGGGCAGGAGCTGTAATCGTCATCCAACTCTTCCTGGGCTCCCTTCTAGTGTTCCTCCTAGACGAGCTCGTTAGCAAGTGGGGCATAGGGAGCGGAATCTCGCTATTCATAGCCGCAGGAGTCGCACAATCGACATTCGTCGGGACGCTTTCCCCACTAGCCACATACGAAGGCCAGCCGATGTCTTTCGAGAACCCACCGTCGGGGACATTGCCGATGATTTTCTACACCCTCAGGACCGCCAGCAACTCCCAACTGGTAAGCGAGAACGGATTCGAGATGATGCTACTTGAGCATGCGAACCCGATCGTGGCCCTGATATCATCGATTATCGTGTTCCTCGTAGTCGCCTATGCCGAGTCAAGCAAGCTCGAGCTACCCCTGACACATGGAAAGGTCAGGGGTCACAGGGGCCAGTACCCGATCAGGTTGGTTTACGCTAGCAACATCCCAGTGATCCTGATGGCTGCACTTCTTGCAAACGTCAACATGTTCACACTTCTCTTCCACAGCCATCCGACGCTCTCCACGGTTCCGATAGTAGGCTCCAACGGGGCATTCAGCCGATCCGAGTGGTTCGGTTCGTACTACGAGGGTTCGACGACGCCTCACGACGGGTTCGCATGGTACAGCTCCATGGTCAATGGCGTCGGCGATTGGCTGATACCCCTGCTGGAGCAGCAGGGCGATGTCCATGGCCACTCGCTAGGGCAGATCATGATGCACGTGTTCGTTTACGTATTCTTCATGACGGCTGGCTCTACCGTGTTCGCAAAGTTCTGGATAGAGACCACTAACATGGGTGCTAAGGACGTCGCGAAGCAGATCGAGAGAACCGGGATGCAGATTCCAGGATTCAGGAAGAACCCTGTGGTTCTAGAGCGTATCCTTGAACGTTACATCCCACCAGTCACTTTGTTCTCGGGTGCCTTCGTGGGGTTGCTTGCGGCGGGGGCGGATCTGCTCGGAACCGTGGGTAACGCTACTGGGACAGGTCTCCTGCTGGCCGTCGGAATCATACTCAGGACATACGAGCAGATACAGAAGGAGCAGGCAATGGAGATGCATCCTGTGCTGCGAGAGTTCTTCGGCGCAGACTAGTACACTGCGCAGAAGCGGGCCATTCCCTCCCTCGTCACGTTCTTATACGGCATGAAGGTCGGCGAGACGCTGCGTCAAGCTGGCGTTGGAGACCGAGCACCTAGTGCCATGACGTCTTCCATCAGGCTGGACGCTGCCGAGGAAGTGCGGCCACG
>JAZANL010000067.1:0-6487 GCA_036251765.1 Thermoplasmatota archaeon
CCGTCAATGACTCTGATTCGTAGTTCTCGACCCTCGTTCTTCAATACTTTAACTGGCATAGGACGGACGCTCGACTGGAGTGGTCCTTTTGAGGCCTTGCATGCCAAAGCCGAGCGAAACTAACCCCAAACTTCCCCTAAGTTTTACATCGGGAGGTTTTGGGGGGCAACGATGTCAGGGATGGAAGCCATGACAAAGCGCGTGGCTGAATCCTTTGAGAGGATGTCTTTACCAATCCTACTGACAAGCCTCCTATTGACTGGTTTTCTAGCATATTTCCTAGTAGGCAGTTTAGCTTTCACCACTGACCTCTCTGCATTCGCCCCCGAGACAGATGCGGATGATGCACAGGAAAGGATAGAGGAGGCTATTGGGACTTCCCCGCATCTGATTTACATCAACGTCAAACCCTCGGCGAGTGAGGACCAAGTCGCAAACGTCCTAGAAATGAAGGCTCTACAACAGCTGGCCGATGATCATTCAATGGTTCAGTCGTATTCCGATGAAAACGGCTTTTTCATAGACTCTCAGATTAATGCCGCCGAGGTACTTGGGAGATTCTTGGAGCAGCGCAACCATACCGGCGATCTCTCCGAATTCAACGATTGGAAGGAGATGTTGGATGCGGTTCTCGAGGATGAGGAATGTGGCGATGCAATCGGTAGCGATGAGAGGTCGATTGCCACCGCTGCCTTCGCATCATCGGCATTGCTACACAAGGACCTGGATTACTCGCCTGTCTGCGATTGGCTTGAGAGCGGGGAAGGAAACCCCACACCTAGCGCCAGTAGCACCCTGTGGCTAATAGAAATTAGCGGGGAGATAGACAGTGATGACCGGCAGATGCATGCAAATCAGATCAGGACGATGCTAAGTGGGGAGAGCATCCTGGAATACGGGGTAATTTCGGACGATCTGATCAGCAATGACATCAACGAATCGACACTGGATAACCTGGTTTGGCTAATTTTCCTCGCGGTCATTGTCGTAGTCTTGCTTCTCGCACTCACATTCCGATCCGCGACAATGGTTGTTGCCCCTCTTGTCGCACTACTGGCATCACTGGTCTGGACCTATGGGGCGATTTCCCTGATGGGGATGCGCTTCTCCATCCTGGAGATTGCTGTTGCTCCGGTGGTTCTTGGACTTGGGATAGATTACTCAATCCATCTTCAGAGGGCATACGAACGTGCAAAGGAAGGCTCTAGCAGTTCGTCAGAGGCATGGGCGAAGGCTCTGATGGAGCTTAGGGTGGCCCTATCACTGGCAGTGATCACCACCGTCTTCGCATTCCTCGCCAATTCTCTATCCCCTCTCCCCCCGCTCAGGACCTTCGGAGCAACCCTCGCTCTGGGCGTTGTGTGCGCCTTCTTGGCGAGCACGGTAACCGTGGGTGCCATGCACGTATTCGTAGAGAGAACAATGGGGGCAACGCGAAGGAGAGGGCTTGAATTGGGCAATTTGGCCGAGAGTGCTGCCGACTTCCAGAGAGGGAATGCCCCGCTGGTCCTCTTGTCCGTGGCCATAATCACTGCAGGATCCGTGGTGGTTGCAATGCAGGGCCTAGACACTAGTTTTGAGTTGACTGACTTCCTATCAGAAGATGAAATGGAGATCATGGAGATCAGGGAGGACCTCTACCAGTCTTACGAGGTCAACGCGCTGAAGTCCGTCTACATCCTCGTTGAGCCGGGACAGGGAGAGGCTTCGTTCGACAGCGAGGAGGTACTAATCGAAGCCCTGGGCGATTTGGAGGACGCGCTCGCCAGAATGGAGGGGACCGTGGTAACCGAGGCCCCTGGAACTAGCAACGAATGGGCCTCTTATGACAGCATTTACAGGATTGTTGCCGATGCAATCGAGCAGGACCCAGGATTTGGTTCCGAGCACAACCTAGAGGTGTTCGGAGAGGACCTGGCCCCAAGCGATGGTTTCGTCGAAGGAGACCTAGCCGCTGCCCTCTCATCCCTATTGTCGAATGACACGGTAGGAGACCAGCTTAGGGGGACAACCTGGTCAGAGAGGGCCGGCGAGCATGTCGGTTTGACTGATGACGGCTCTGCGATAAAATTCCTCAGAATCCGAGTGGACGTAGAGGCCCAGAGCAGTGCAATGGTCGAGCAGATCTCAAACGACATGAGGGAGGAGTCTTTCATAGTCTCGTCCGATACTGGGGGGAGGGCATATGCAGTCGGTGATCTGATGACCCTGTCCAACCTCCTTTCCGGCCTAATCTCATCGATAGTCAGTTCTACGGCAATCAGCCTTACAGTGTCACTTCTGGTGCTAGCAGCCCTGACGAGGAGGATCGGGCAATCGCTGCTGGTCATACTCCCAGTAGGGCTTGCCGGGTCGTGGGTTGTTGGTTCGATGGCGGTACTGGGAATAAACTGGAACGTACTAACAATTATGATCACGGCTCTGACAATAGGGCTGGGGATCGACTACTCGATTCACGTATGGAGGAGGTTCGAGTCGAACAGGGCTTCGGGGATGGCCATCTGGCCTGCAATGAAGGACATGTATGCAAATACCGGTTCCGCCCTTCTAATGTCTGCCGGGACCACGATCTGCGGTTTCATGGTACTCCTCCTGTCCCCAATTCCAGTGATTAGGGACTTCGGAGTTGTGAGCTCTATTTCTGTCGCTTTCTCACTAATCCTCGCCCTTCTCGTGCTGCCCGGGCTACTGGCAGCTGAGGTCAGGACCAATGGCAATGGGTCATCGAACTAGTTTGCTTCCACGAGTTGGTCCATCTCGAGGTTCTGCTCCCTGGCCAAAAGTAGCATCGACACCTCGAGCGAGACTGGCCCCAATGCCCTCCTCTTCCTCTGTGCCCTGCGAATCACCTCTCGCTTCTCCAGACCCGACATAGAAGCAATCCTAGATGCTAACTTGGACCCCTTCGGGTCCTCTGAAACATCTCCAGATTCGGTTTTGACAATCGCCGGTGCCTTGGCCTTTCTCGCAACAATCACAGGAGGTTCCCCCGACGGCTCTGGAACCTCCCCCATCCGGGACAAGAATGGCCTCCATCCTAGTTCCGGGGAGTGTTCGAATGACGACTGGCATGGAAATAGAGAATCGGGCTCCCCGACTAGCCAACCAGAGGCATGTAGCTTCTCAGCCAGCGAAATTGCAGCTTCTGGGGAGAACCACTGCATCTCCAATGACCACATGCGAGCTAGGTCCCTCAATCCGATCTGCTCCCCGGCCCCTCCATTGAAAGAAGAATGGAGTAGCTTGGAAATCTCGATTTCTGCCTCTGAAGACATTTTCAGGGCTTGGTACGAGATATCGCGCTTCATGGTTGCGCCGAACAAATCCGCGCTTGGTTGAAGTGTGGTGCCACTATCCGCGTGCGATTTTCTATGTCCAGGGAGTACATTGCACGCGACCCGAGGACGGGGAAAAGAATCGGCGTTGGGAAAAGGAAGGGCGAGAAAAAGACAGGAATTGCTGCCTTGTACCCCGAAAGGGGGCCATGGCAGCGTCTTGAAGTCTCTGAAATACTCCCTCTTGCAACGGGGAAGTCTGACAAGGTAGAGATTCTGGCTGATGGGAAAAGGTGGAAGCTTGGGAGAATTGACGCGATCAAGGCCCTCAGCAAAGTGAGGGGGACGGATGTAGAAATGGCCTACGAAACCCTAGTTGACGCTCTTGAGGATGACTTCCCCGATGTAAGAATAGCCGCGTTGAAGGTCCTCCCATCATTCGCCCTCAGGAGACAGGGGATACTACTCCACTGCCTCTCTGATAGGTTGCTTGACGACGAGGAGGCCGTTAGAGAGGAGGCCATGGGCTGCCTGAAGAAAATAGCTCCACTTTTCCCCTCAGGATGCGAGGAGATGATTCGCAGAGAGTTGCGCGACCAAAGAAAGGCGCATAGGGATAACGCATTCGAGGCACTCAAGCTTACTGCGAGAGAATGGCCAGAGGTAGGGTGCCTCCACCTAGACGAGATCATCAGGGAGGGCGACGTTGACCTCAGGATCAGGGGCTCGTTGATTCTCAGGACGGTAGCATCCAAGGGCGGTGCGGAGGCATGGGACCTGATCACTTGGTCCCTCCAGGACGAAGAGGTCAGAGTCAGGAGGAACGCAGCCAAAACGCTGACTATTCTGGCCGACGTCGAACCCAGGGTCGCCGTAATACTGGTGGAATCGAGCCTTGGAGAGAGCGATAGGGCGATCAGGAACTATGTGATCAAGGCACTAAAGAAGCTCGACATCCAGAGCCCGAGGGTCGTCCAGATGATACTGAAGGGCGCTTCCGATGATGACTTGGAGATGAGGAAGGCCTGCATAAGTCAGATTTCCATAATCCTGTCTGGGCAAGAGCTCAGAGAGGCTGCGGGAGAGCTGCTGAAGAAGGAGAAGGACCCGAGCCTCAGGAAGAAGCTCCAGTCCCTCGCTTTGGACCCTGATTTCGGGGGTACCGAAGAAGAGAAGAATCGCAAGCTTGCACCTGCCGAGTACGTACCCAATGAGGATGAGGAGCGGCCTCCCCCAGACCTACCCCCCATGGGTGAGGATGATAAACGCCGGTCAGGTCGGCCGGCCAGCGAGGAAAGCAGATGAGTGACGAATTCGACGAGAAGTTGGCGCGATTCGAGAAGCTGTGGGAAGGTATCACCCCAAAGGGAGTTAACCGAACCAAGGCCCTGAAGTTCAGGCAGTACATGAGGAATCATGTACTACAGAAGTTCCACAAGCGCCGGAAGGACCAGTGGGCCAATGCGGACAAGGGCCACTACAACCACGGATTCTCTAGCAAAGACCAGTTCCTGACCAAGGAGAACTGCCGGAAGTACTGGATGGGAGAGCTCCAGAAGGACATCAGAGAAGCTGAGACCTGGTCCTGAGGCCAAACGATGTCCCCCGTAACCTTCAACGACTGGGATCTAGAGAGCAATGTCTCAGATGCAATCAAAGGGATGGGATGGGGAGAGCCGACCCAGATTCAGGCCGAATCCATCCCAGTTGCCCGCAAGGGAAAGGACGTAGTGGGACAGGCCAGAACCGGTTCCGGAAAGACCGGAGCATTCGGGATCCCCATCATCGAGTCGTGCGAGCCTAATGGTGCCCTGCAGTCCCTGGTACTCTGCCCAACAAGAGAGTTGGCCGTACAAGTGGCCGATGAGATGTCAAGCCTCCAAGGCAAGAAGGGCCTCAATATCGAGACGGTGTACGGCGGGACCGACATAGAAAAGCAGGCGAAACTGCTTGACAAGGGGGTCGATGTCATCGTTGGAACCCCTGGAAGAGTCATCGACATGAGCAAGAGGGGCCACATCGACCTCCCGAGCATCGAAATTTTCTGCCTAGACGAGGCAGACAGGATGCTTGACATGGGGTTCTTCCCCGATGTCCTATGGATTGTGGAGAAGATGACTGGAAGGATGCAGACCCTGCTATTCAGCGCAACATTCCCCCAGGAGGTCCTCGATGCAACGGAGGAGTTCACCGATGACCCCATACACGTCATGAGCGAGGACCTCGAGGTCGAGGTCCCCGAGATTGACCAATTCGCGATTAAGGTCGGCCGGCTCAACAAGATGTGGGCGCTGGGAAGAATAGTTGCGAACATGTCCGAAGGCGACCAGATGCTGATCTTCACCAACACGAAGAGGATGGTCGACATGCTGGATGAGAGGCTCGAAAGGCAGGGAGTGGACTCAGCGGCACTCCATGGTGACATGGCACAGAACAAGAGGGAGAGGATTCTGGATGCCTTCCGCGACGGGAAGAAGAGCATCCTGGTGGCCACCGACGTTGCGGCAAGGGGGCTGGACGTTGATGGCATCACGCACGTGGTCAACTACGACCTCCCAGATGAGACGGAGTCATACGTCCACAGGATCGGCCGCACTGGAAGAATGGGCAGGAGCGGCCAGGCATGGAGCTTCGTAGGAGGATCAGAAATGCCCCAACTGGACAAGATTGCCAACACCTGGGGGATGACCATCCCGATGGTGGATGCCCCAGAGCTACCAGAGGGGGCCAAGGAGATGGCGAGGCTGAAGGAAGACTGGGACGAGCTCTCGGACTGCTTCGGAATGGTCACCGTTAGGCTCTCCCTGGGGAAAGGCGATTCAAGCAAGCTCGCACTGTCTGACTGGATTGTCGACCAGGCGAGGGTCCCGGAGGTGGCTATCGGAGAAATATCGATGGGGGATGGAGAGTCCACGGTAGAGATCCACGTGAAGAAGGCCTCTTACGTCATCGACGTGCTAAAGTCGAGAGAATTCCAAGGCAGAAGACTCCAACCAGCGATAGTTAACTAGGCCAGCAACGGAAGCAAAGTTTCGATTCATCGGGAGGGTCCTTCCGCATCCTAAATATATCCGGACCAACAAGACCCTCCATGGCTGACGGCAAGGGGGGCAACGCGGCCAAAGATAAGCAGGCTGCGGAAGCCGCGAAGAAGAAGGCGGACGCGGAGAAAAAGGCCGCAGACGCGGCCAAGAAGAAGGCGGACGCGGAGA
>JAZANL010000068.1:0-10838 GCA_036251765.1 Thermoplasmatota archaeon
GTTACAGTGAGCTTGTTGGACAATTCTGAACGAGTATCAGAGGTAGCATCTTCTCCTTTTTGTTGGAGGTCCTCGACAGATTTGATAATTATAGTTGAAGCTACGGCTGCAACAAGAATCAGTGCAATGAAAACTATCATCGCACCAATTCCTATCGAAGCCGAGTCACGAGTCATGGATTAGCCAATGAAACCAGCATTAGAAAGATTGGTGTGTGGTGGGCCTGCCTGGATTCGAACCAGGGTCTATTGCTCCCAAAGCAACAAGCATAGACCAGACTAACCCACAGGCCCTATAATTGACTACGGCAGAGCGGTCGTCATGAACTTTGCTGGAGCCAAGTCCACGATTCGCCATCTCGCCTCAGAAGAAGGCCCTCGAGTTCAGCCATACCAATCAAATGCTCGACAGAGACGTCTGGGGTGCCCAATCCTTCTAGTTCAATTAGCAATGCTTCCTTTGTCAGAATTCCCGACTCATCAGTAGCTTCGTTCATTGCTCGTATCATCTTCGAATGTTGATCTCCAGAAACTGAAGAGTTCTTGATCGATTTCTCATCCTTAACGCGAATTCGTTTGGCAATATCCTGTGCGATTTCTTTTGGCATATTTGCATTTGACACAGCAACTGCTAGCTGGCGTGAGTCATCGAATATCGAGACTACCGTGGATTTTGGTGAGCCGCATCTGCTACAGGTGGGAGACTTGGATGAATTGCTGCCGAATGAGTTCCCGCAATCGCATCTGCGTAATTGCCACTCATCGCTCACGAATATTGCCAATAATGCAGGTTCATCACTTTGTCGTGGGAAAGATGAACACCTAGGGCCCTCTAAGGTAGCACATAATGAATGCAATTAGGTGGTTTGCACTGGTTTCATCCACTATTCTCGTGGTAATCTCCTTGTCGATCATGATTCTAGAACGAACCATTACGGCTGAGGCTTGGGCTGTTCTGCTGCTGGCTCCCGTGCCTGTGGGATTTGCAGTAACCGCACGTAATGGTGCCAGAAATGAGTCCGCAGAAATGGGTGATTGGTCAGAAGACTCTGATATCGACGAAGGAAAATCAGTTGGAGACCCTGCTGAGTCCGGTTTCGACATTCCAGTACTGTGACTCATGAAAGTCTGAGCGTCTCTAGGTTTGCTGGTGCGTAAGTCTGCACCTTGAACTTCTCTCGAAGACCCATTCTGAAGGCATTGCATGTCTGCGGATCCCCATGATGGCAAATTATCTTCCTGGGTGTTGGATTCAATGCAGAAACATAATCCATGAGTTGATTCCTATCGGAGTGGCCACTGAAACCATCGATGATTACCATGTTGCAGTTAACATCCAGCATTAATGTCTGGCCCTTATCCATTAGTGGAACGTGCGAGTGCCCCTCCTGAAGTCTCCTGCCTAACGTCCCAGAAGCCTGATAGCCCACGAAGCAAAGTGTGTTTACTGGCTCTGGAGCCCAGTGCTTGAGGTACTCGATAATTGGCCCCCCGGTCATCATCCCGCTTGTAGCTAGCACTATGCAAGGGCTCGGGTCAAGTAGTATTGACTCGCGTAATTCGCGGGAGTCTACCTGCTTGAACCAGGAGGAGTTGAATGGATTCTGATCCCCTCCCCTAAGCATGCTCTTCTTCAACTCCCGGTTCAGGAAATTAGGGTGGCTAGAGTGAATGGCACTAGCCTCGCTGATCATACCATCGAGCCAAACTGTTACCGGCGGAACTCTGCCGGACTTGAAGAGCTCGTCAATTGCTAACATCACCTCTTGTGAACGCCCCACTGCGAAAACCGGACAGAAGATCTTACCCTTCCTGTTCAGCGTGTCCATCACAAGGTCTTGTAACTCCTGACTAGCTTGCTGCCTAGTGGGTTGTATGCTCTGTGGACTTCCATAAGTGGATTCTATCACCAATGTATCGACCTTTGGGAAACGGACAGTTGCTGCATCGAAAAGCCATGACTTCTCATACTTGATATCCCCAGAGAACAGCAATCTGTGTTCTGACTTTCCCTCTCCAATCTGCATGTAAACGCTTGAAGAGCCTAGGATATGGCCAGCATTCTCCATGGTCATCTTGACATCGGGTGCGATGTCGGTCTTTTCCCCCCAATTTACATCGACAACGTGCTTAATGCACTCTTGTATATCTGCCTTGGAGTACGGTGCTTCATTCCCCTCGGCTTGTGAGACTTTGATGTAGTCAATCTGAAGCAGAGTCATCAGATCACGAGTGGGTGGCGTACAGTAGACCGGACCCTTGTACCCGTACCTGAATAGAACTGGGAGCATTCCAATATGGTCGACGTGAGCATGTGTGATTACAACTGCATCTAGATTGTCCAATGGCAGAAGTTCGGGGGCGGCAAAAAATGGCTGTACCTCGTTCTGGTTGCTAGTAGGCTTAGCACCAACATCGACAAGCACCTTGGACTCATTTGTTGTTACTAGGTGCATAGCCCTGCCAACCTCTCTGTATGATCCCAAGGCAGAAACACGAACCCAGGATTCCCCTGGCCTTTGAGGGCGGTAAATCCGTGTTCCGAATTTCTTCAGTAGAGACTTTCTCTCATCAGCAAGCTCTTTTCTATATCTGCGGATGTCATGCTGAGTCCGACTTTCCCTAGCAGGAGCACGCTCGACTTTGACCAGCCAGCCAATATCGTCCCTAAGTGCATTGATGTGTGCGCCCTTGGGTCCGACTGCGGAAGACGGGTCATCACATTCCAGAATTACCTCGGACAATGCAGGGTCGAGCCATGTGTTCCTCACCATTGCTTCGGGGGGGATGATGCGATTTACTGCATCATAAACTGTTTTTTCATCGGCCAGAATGTCCGGATGAGGCCTTACGACAACCCTCCTCTTGACGCTCTTAGCAATTCGAACTGTGAGACTCTCGGAACCTCCGGTGAATCGTCCCGGTTGTTTGGTAATTATTGCAATTGAGCCGGCTTCCAATGATACCTCCGAGTCAATATCACTGGGGATAAGTTTGGATATCTTCTTCTTTATCTCAGGCAAGGTCAGTCTCATAATATCGTCTTCCTTCCTCAGGCGTCTAGGCCAAAATCGGCTCTAGGCCGGGAATGTGATCAAAGCGAAGACAGAAGTTCGCTGACTTCCTCTTCGGAAAGTTGGATGAAACCTGATTCAGGTGTGATATAGGCCAGATCCATGCCATTTCCACTAGCAGCGTCCCTCTGAGCGGATGCTAGGAGGGCCTTTGCAGCCACGGACAATGCCTGCTGTTGCGTCATGCCCTCTTGGAATTGGTCTTCCAGTACCCCATACATGTACGGGCTTCCTGATCCGGTTGCACAGTATACGTCGGGGATAGACCCCCCTGCAGAGTCAATGCTGTATACGCTCGATCCAGATGGGTCGACGCCAACAATTAGCAGTTGAACATAGTGGGGCCTGCCTGAAAGGATGTTAGCAGTGAAGGTCGCTGCCCCCTTTACTGTCATGGGAGCGTCCCTCTTTAGCTCGTACAACTTCAACTCAGCTGCTAGTACTCTGGAAAGAGATTGGGCGTGCCCAACCAAACCTGCTGTTGTCAGTGCGATGTTATCAGAGATCCTGAATAGCTTCTGAACGGACTTATTGGCGATGAAATGGCCCATTGTTGCCCTATGGTCTGCACCAACGACTACCCCGCCGTCGTATGTTATGCCAACGGTGCTGGTGCCAGTCTTGATTGCGGTAGTTGTCGTGTCCATAGTAATCACCGGCGGAGTTGCCAGTGATATTGACTAAAATCGACCCCTTATCAATGCGACGGGGTATGGGGCTGAGATATATTGTATTACAATGTGTAAATTTTTTGTTTCAAAGTAGAAGGTATGAAGCGTGAAATGTTTGTCGAAATGACGTGTCTCGAGATGACGCTGGGCCGAAATGGGTGGAAATGCCTAGTATTTCTGATCATATCAGCGGTAGCATCGAACCAGGCGAACCGTACCATGACTTGGGAATGAAATTCCCTCACGCCCCAGTACCAAGAACACAAGGTGACGTGATAGTTCACAGGGCATTGTTAGAGGATGTCACGGGAATTGCACAACTGATGGATTGGATCTCTGACGGGGACATTGTGATCGTAGAAATGACCGGTTTGATGTCAAGAGATATGGAATTGCAATTGGCGGTTGGTAAAATACAGGAGTTTGTCGAAGGGGACATGCGTGGCCAGCTTGTTCGCCTAGGGAATTCACGACTTCTTCTATTGCCCCCGACCTTTGAAAGTGCGAGGTTGGGATGAGTTATGCAAAGCAAGGTAAATGCGCCCTGTCCCCAATGTGCTGTAGAAAAGTCCTTGACCATGCTTACGATTAGTTCGGAAATCCCATATTTTGGAGAGCACACGCAAATCACTGTATTGTGCGACACGTGTGGATGGAAGCACACAGATTTCATTCCTTCAGACGGGGAAAAACCCGGGTTTTCTTCACTGGTTATCGATAGTGAGAAGAAAAACTCGGCGAGAGTAGTGAGATCATCATCATGTACAATTAGGATCCCAGAGTTGGATTTAGAGGTCTCCCCGGGTGGCTCATCAAGCGGATACGTTACTAACATAGAAGGAGTCATAAAACGATTCGAAAATGCCATCGAGACTATCATCAGAGGCAGCGATGAGGACCAGGAAAGCGAAATTGCTAGACAAATATTGGAAAGTTTGAGGATGGTAAAGGAAGGGGAGGAAAATGTTCGTTTAGAGTTGCTAGATCCAAGGGGGAGAAGCCAGATTATCCATCATGATGCGGAATCGCGCGAATTGAACAATGAGGAGTTAGAGCAGCTGGAAACTGGGCCTGAGATCCCCGTATTCGAACTAGGCTAGATTGCATCGGGTGCTAGGAACTCATCTACCCGACCTTCCCACTGGGACCTCTTCTCGGCTAGATCATTCAACCACTCAGTCGCACTGTCGATGCATATTTGCTTTATCTCACCGGCGAGTAATCTGCCACTTTCGTATTCCTCCCTGATCTCTTGCAACGCACTGTCATCCTCCTCGAAGAAGAATTGGAGATATTGGAAGGCGACGTCCTTGGTGACATCTCCACCGAGCCTTCTGTGCTCCTCTACCGTAGCCTGTCCACCGCTAATTGCCCTCTTGACCTTCTTCGTCATGACATCTATATCGTCATCCATGAAAATAGTGCTTTCTGGTTTGGAAGAGGACATCTTGTCCCCAGTCATCCCAACTGCGAACCTATGGTATGTTGAGCATGGGGGCAAGAGGCCCATTCCACCAAGTTTTCTCTCTGTAGAAAGCAACCTCATCCTTATGCGGAATTTGTCGGCTAGAGTAGCGGCAGGAATCTCAATTGTACCATGCTTTGGATTCGATTTTATATCAGAGAACCCCAAATCAGCGATTGATGATTCCAAATTTGAAAACATAGATTTCCTAGAAGCCATGTCAACATTTCCTGAATCTGTGATTCCTAGCTCTGAACGATTCCCATCTTGAATGGAGAGGGCGACAGTCAGTCCTCCGGACTTTCTTTGCTTGATATTGAACCAATTAGTCTTCTGAGTAATGTCCCTGGTCAACCTCAGATGGGGGTCCTGATCTACTCCAACTGGAACGACAATTGGCCTAAGGCCACCGTAGTCATCCAACTGTGGGTGCACTATATCGCCCACTTGCACTAACGGTGCTTGGACGTGTGCCAGATTTGTTTCACCGTTGAACCCGTAGATTGCCTCCAACTCTGAGAGATTGGTGCGCTGTCCCAGAGTGAAGGCGAGCCGCTGTACTGCTGGCCTTGAACTCTGAAAATAGACGTTGGTATTGTCCGGATCGAGCCCCAATGCTGCATAGTTGAGAACGTATTCACGCAATGCCGTATCACGACCTTCGGCAATTGAAGTACCACGAGTTGCCATGGCCTCTAGGTCGGCAACCGCGACAGTGACATCTGCGCCTTGTTCCTGGAACCACCTTACCTGCTCAATAACCATGCTATGTCCGAGATGCATCCTGCCACTGGGCATCAATCCGGTTAGAACCCCGAACGGATCGCCTACACCCATGCAGTCAACCACGACATCAAGATCTCTGTGACCGAAAACTATCCCCCTACGATGCAGCATCCCTGGGTTTGGCAATGAGTTAGGATCAACGGAAGAAAGACCGAATTGGCGGACAATTCGGTCATAGTCAGTGGATTGCTCGGATGACCAAGGGTCTATCCTTCCGGTATTATCCATGTAATGCGGCACGTATTGCACCCAATCAAGGCATCGCTAATTGGACGGGGAATATTTGCGGACAGTTACAACGAATAACAACATCACATACCGATACCCATGGCCGTCATCCACTGCTTCGGAGTTGGTCTAGTAGGATCATATGTTGCTACGAAGTTTGCTGAGTCTGGATTGGCCGTTCATGCCTACGACCCCCAGCCACATAGAGTAATGGGGATACCTGGGATTGAGATACACCATCTAGAGCCGGATGAGGACCCGATAGACTTGATGCTTGACCTGGTGTACTCGAGAGATGGCATTTCGTTCGATAAAGATAATGACATTGTTGTCAATATGCTACCTGGCGACATTGGCCACTCGAGCACAACATCTCTTGCCGAGTTGCCATGGAGAACAGTTGATCTTAGCTTCAGTGAGTTCACTCCGGACAGGGACGATGATAAGGCAAAGGAATACGGTGCTAGCATCCTATGGGACACTGGAATTGCGCCTGGCCTATCCAACATGCTTCTATCATTGGCTTACGATGAAATGGGTGCTCTGAAGAATGGGGAAGTAAGGGTTGGTGGAAACCCGACTGGACCAACGGACGGTTGGAACTACATGGCCCCATTTTCACCAATTGATGTAGTGGCCGAGTATACTAGGCCAGCTAGGGTGATAAGAGACTCGGAGTTAGTCACTCTGCCTGCTCTGTCTGAGAGGCACGAGATAGATGTGCCCGAAAAGGGAAAAATGGAGGCATTCCTTACCGACGGGCTCAGGAGTGTCCTAAATACCATTCCAGCGGTAAATCTATCCGAGTACACTGTAAGGTGGCCAGGCCATATTCAAAGGTTCATTGATGAGAGAGAATCAGGAAAATTGGACGTCAATGGCCTGACATCAGAATGGCAATATAACCCTAAAATTCCTGAGTTCACTTGGATGGAGGTTACTGCTGAGGGGCACGATGGAAGGAAAATGACGTGGCGGGTGCAGGATCATGGCGGTGATGATGGCCACTCCATGGCCAGGGCTACTGGGCTGGTAACAATTTGCTGTGTTGAAGAGTGGCTCAGGGACCCCAATATGCTCCCTCCCGGAGTTCACCCCCCGGAGGCACTTTCATCGAAAGCCGTGCAGAGGATTATGTCAAGAATGGTTCGAGAAGGAGTGGAAATCGAAGGGCCGTTAATCAGCGGTCCTGTTCCCTAGTCGCAGAGAATTGGTCGTTTCTAAGAAGGTAGACGATTGAGAGTGGAACGGCAATCAGCATTGCTATGGCAAAAATGGGCAATTTCCAACCTACTACGTCGTCAGATGGCCTCTCAATCAACCAGGTGAAGGTGAGTTCTGAACCTGAGAAGTCCTGGGTCCACCTGAAAAGATTGGTTGTGTGATGCCCGACTATTGTTATCGAATAGTGGAAGTCATTGAACGTCGCCAATGGAGTAGATTCAATACTTTCAGTATCGTTTTCCAACTCAACGAATACTGTTGAATGGGGGTTCTGAGTAACTATGATTCCTCCCTCCACGTGTCGCCATCCAACCATGAGTTTTCGCTCGTTGCCTGTTAGCAGTGGTATGTTCTGGCCCTGTGAATCTGTAACTCCCAAGACAGTTGATTCGAATTGCAACTTTACTGTACCGGGGACCATCCATGAGTCAATCCCGACTTGAGGGGAAGATTCGATGGTGATTGTAGATCCATCCAAAGATGTCGTTGTTGAGCTTCCTGATGCCCTATGATAATGCCACTCCGCCCATGTCGTGAGCCAAACTTGTTGATCCTCGATCCATGAGATCACGTCCTTGTCTTCACGAACTCTAAGATCGCCAATTCGAGCTCTCCAGTGAACACTTACGAGTGAGTCTTCCTCTGCCGATTCAATCATGGTTTTATTCGCGACACCCTTCTCCAGACTTGCTCCATTCCTAATTGCAATAGACAAGCCATCAGGAGCTTCTTCCACCATGTCCCCAACGATGTGGAAACTGGATTTCTTCAGAGAATCGCCTAATTCTTCGTTGATTACACTAGATTCTATACCGAATGAGACGGGGCTCTTTCCCCATCTTGAGGCGTTTGTCTGCCCTTCCAGGTATTCCTTGCATGCCTCAATCACCCAGTGCTCATCGATAGTTTCTACGCCCTCGTAGCCATGACAGCCAAACTCATCGCCATTTGCGATTCTTTCTTCTGCGATTACGCTTGATAGCCATGTATCAGTGGCCCACTCACCAGCTACTGGGGATGCAAAAAGGGGTAGACAAAGCAATGCAGATACAAGTAGTGGTTGCAATTTCCCCCTCATGACACTCTCTGATTGTTTTGCTTATTCAACGTATTCAACTGTAAACTATGAAACCGGGGACTACTGGCGGAAGCCATGGGTCTTTCCGAAGGTTCGCTGGAAGTGATTTCCTCGTGGGTCGCACTAGAAGGGACTGGCGAGGGGTTCTCCACACCACTGATTTACAGGTTTCTGGAGAAGTATGTGCCTTCCCTACTGAGGTCGATCACAAATGTGCATATCAGAGGTGCGCACAAAGTTCCCTTGGAGGGGGCGGCTATTTTCTGTGGCAACCATCTGGGCAATCTGGACCCATTCATCAAAATCCTTGCATCTCAGAGGCCCATTCATTTTATGGCAAAGGAAGGTCATTTCGAAAGTCAACCAACCAGATTCGTTATGATTTCAACGGGACAGATAGAGACTTTCAGGGAACATGGTGGAAGGGATGCCTTGGCTAGAGCAGTTGATGTAATAGAAAGTGGACGTTGCTTGGGGGTCTTTCCTGAAGGTACCAGATCTAGGAGGAAGGATATACCGCTGCTTCAGCCTGCTAAGACTGGTTTCGCTAGGCTTGCAGCAAAATTCCCAAATGTACCAGTAGTGCCCGTTACTATGTCGATTGGGGCAAGGGAATTCATGCCCCCTGGTAGTAAGATACCGAAGCCTTGGAAGAGGATAGAGTTAATTGTTGACGATCCTATTACTTTCGCTCAGTGGGCACAGCATCCAGAGGGCGGCGGCATTGACGATGCTTGGGTGAGTGAAATAGGGGAGTTGCCTATGGAAAAGCGACAGGAAACTATGAGGGTGCTCTACAGGAAGTTCGCAGACCAATTCATTGGGACCATGAAACTTAGGGGTGCCCCTTAGCGCATTCTTGATGGACTACCTGCTTCCACATTCGACGGTAATGGAGCAGTATCTCGACCTACTTAGGCGAATTCTCGATGAAGGAGAGGGCAAAGGAGACAGGACTGGTACTGGGACGATTTCGGTATTTGGGCACCAAATGAGATTCGATCTATCTGAAGGTTTTCCGGCTGTCACCACAAAGAAGGTACACTGGCCCAGTGTGATTCATGAGTTGCTTTGGTTCCTATCGGGAGATACGAATATCCAATACCTGAAGGAGAACAAAGTACGGATCTGGAATGAGTGGGCTGATGAAAATGGCGATCTCGGTCCGGTGTACGGAAAGCAATGGAGATTCTGGGAGTCTAATGATGGTAGGATAATCGACCAAATCGACGGTGCAATTGATCTCATAAAGAACAACCCCCAAAGTAGGCGGATCATAGTATCAGCATGGAATGTAGGGGAATTAGAGGAAATGGCGCTGATGCCGTGCCATGCCTTCTTTCAGTTCTATGTGAATGAGGGGAGGCTGTCCTGCAATCTGTATCAGAGGAGTGCCGATGCTTTTCTGGGCGTCCCATTCAACATATCTTCGTATAGCCTGCTGACCTGCATGATTGCCCAGGTATGCGGACTGGAACCGGGGGAGTTCGTTTGGACCGGGGGGGACTGTCACCTCTATCTCAATCACATCGAGCAGGCGAAGATGCAGATCGAGAGGGAGCCCCTGGGGCTTCCAACTTTACGACTCGATCCCGCTATTACCAGCATCGATGAATTCACGTACGAGCACATAACAATCGAAGGCTATGACCACCATCCTCACATATCAGCACCCATTTCCGTATAGTGATACAATGAAGATGGCGATGATAGTCGCAATGGACGAGGACGGCAACATAGGTTCCTCCGGAGAGCTCCCCTGGAGACTAAGGAGCGACATGCTTCGATTCAAGTCACTAACGGAGGGTGACGGTTTCAATTCTGTAATCATGGGCAGGAGGACCTGGGACTCCCTTCCGGATGAGTTCAAGCCCCTTCCTGAGAGGTCCAACATAGTGATGTCGAGGGATACGAACTGGAATGCTGACGGTGCGGACACGGCCCTATACGTAGGTAGGGCAATTGAGATAGCATTTGCAGAGGGTAGTGAAGAGTGTTGGGTAATCGGCGGATCCCAGATTTACGAGATGTTCCTAGACAGGGTGGACGAGGTCCACGTTACTACGGTCCACGTCAGTGGTAGCGGGGACATTTCCTTCCCCGAATGGGACAGGTCTAATTGGTCCGAGGCAGTAATTGAGCAAACGACCGCGGATGATGAAAATGAACATGCAACAACATACTCGGTATGGACGAAGGTTTGATTTGCCCTATTTCTCGCACTAATGGCATGAAGACACAAGCACTAGTGGTAGTTATGCTCATCTCCTGCTTTCTCGCAGGGTGCACGGATGCGGATGTCGAGGATGCGGA
>JAZANL010000069.1:0-5287 GCA_036251765.1 Thermoplasmatota archaeon
TCCTGCGAAACTTTCCCGATTAAGTCCGATTGGAATGTAAGTGCCGCCCAACGGGTCGTAGTCGCCGAATGCAGTCAGCCACCAGTCGTTGGAGACCATTGTTCCCTGGCCTCCAGCCAGAATCAACTCGAACTCCGTAGGTGAACCAGTCAGCCCCAAGCCCACCCAGGGCTCGACGTATCCTGCAATATCCGCTATGGTTAGTAGGCCTACATTGTAGGTGGTCATAGCGCCGAAGTAGTCTGCACTCTGCAGAGGCAGTAGTAGCCCAACCACCATTCCGGGAAGGGGTATTCCACTTATCTCGAAGGAGGTGAGCAGTCCAACGCTTTCGTTGAATAGGAGGTTTTCAAGAGTAGCAGGGTCATTGATGGTCACTCCGCTGACCTCCGCGAACCTCTCCTTCAACTGGGGGGTCTGGTTGTTTACTTCCGCCCCCCCGCCATGCTCGACGAACTTGGATGCAGCCAAAGAGTAGACAGCCCAATCCAATGCCGCTGTATCCCCTGGTGCCGAGGTCCAGTCGCTGTATCCCAGTAGAGCAGCCCTAGCAGCGGTGACCGTTTCACTTGGGGCTCCCATTCCTGCAATCAGAACCGGCCCTATGTCGCAAGTCAGAGCAATACAGTTTCCATTACCGTCATTGGCATTGTAGAATGCATTTTTTATTGGGGTTAGATCATGATCCTCACCAACTGTCCACATGCTAGTCTGTCCCGTTGGGTCAGAATATGCAGCAGCAGCAACCCCCAGCTCCGCACTCATATTGCCGAACCTGCCTCCTCCAGACGCGGCGGCCATTTCCTCTATGTCCTCAGATGCCCAAATGCTCGGAGCCCTGTTAGAGAGGTCGAAATCGATCATCTGAGCAGCGAACATGGCCTTAGCGAAGATCTCCCCATACTCGATCCCACTCCCCATTCCCGCTATCCTTTGGGTGTTCCAGAGGATGTTTATCTGGTTGACTACAGTATCTCCAGAAACCGAGGCGTGCTCCACTCCATCGTCATCCTTCCAAGTGCAATCCTCACACCACTCGAATGTCTCGTATCCCGAGTATGTGATCGAGCCCTCTTCGTAGTCGAATTCGATAATCTCTCTAGTCGTGTTCTCGTAGTAGATGAATGGTCCGACCATTTCGTAGGTCGGCTCAACCGTCGTGTCCGCCAGTATTGCCTCCAGATTGGTGATCGAGTTGGCAAAATATGCCTTTTCTCCTGAAACATTTAGCCAGTCATCACCGTAATCAGTCGTATAATCCTGGTTTCCATCCTCGTCCAATCCATCGAAACCCTCCTCTACCATTCCTGCGACCCCATCTTCAATCAGGCCGTCCACAGTTCCAGTAACCGCAATCAAGACGTTAACCAATAGAAGCAGTGCTCCGATAATTATTGCAATAGTTCCCTTGTTCTCCATAGTTTCACTCAGACTTCCGAAAAGGGGACTAGGCATAAACCATTACACTAGGTATGGGCATTGATACCTGATGACTCGGGAACAACCCCACACAAGATAAGGTTCATTTCAATATTCATAGGCGATGGATGCGGGGACCCGTAGCTCAGTTGGTTAGAGCGCTCGGCTCATAACCGAGTGGTCATCGGTTCAAATCCGGTCGGGTCCACCAGAATTGTAACCCAGAATATTGACATATTTAGGGCCCGACTTGGGCGAAGCCTCAAATACGGCTCAATCCGAGGATTTGGTGATGAGTGCATCGTTTAGAGTACCACTGATGATACTGACTGTATATTTCATGAGTCTCTGTTCGGGGGCTGCTGCAGTCCAAGCACAGACCTCTCCAGACGTTTCGCTTACATGTAATCAACCAGCCCCAATCGAGGTTTACCCAGGCGCTCTGAGATCCACAATCATCTACTGCACTCTGACAAACCCGACTGCCTTCTCTGAGAAGGTGGACCTCACATACCAACAGGGGATTATTTCTGTGGCCGGACCTGGTTCTGCCACTGTCCCTCCGGGAGACACATCGTTCCAAGTTGCTGCTAGGGCCGATCTTAGGCAGCCAGAAGGGCAGCAGGTTGTCACTATCACTGCAACTGTAACTCAGTGGAACGGGGCACCAGTGACTGCAGCAACCACTCCCACTGAGGCGAAGGTAATGACAGTCTTCAAGCAGTTCAGCAGACTCAGAGTAGGATCGGAGATAGCCTTCATCCAACTCAGGCCAAAAGTCGACTATACACTCGTGTTCGACGTGTACAATGATGGAAACGCCCGGGACAAGTTCAACGTCGAGATTCAGAACTATGACGAACTTAACGACGAGGGCTTCCAACTAAGCCTGCCCATCATCTCCAAGGAGATTGACTCCCTAGCTCCAGCTGAGAAGTTCAGGGTCCAGATGCGAACTCCGAAGAACCAAGGATGGACTGACAAGTACTTCAATCTGCAATTCAAAGCGACCTCCGAGTACTCGGTCAGGTCCGAAGGGGTGCCAAATTACCAGATACAAGTAATGACCATCTACATCAGAGGAGTATATCTGCCCGGATTCGAGCTAGTGGGGACTACGATGATGGCTGCTCTTGCAGGTGCCGCATTAGGTAGGAACCAATCTAATGATGAGTTACAAGTCGACGATGATGGCAATGTAGTCCCATTCGATAATCGATTGTTCTAGAGTTAGCAAGACATCGGAGCCTAGAGGCAACGTATTGATAACCACCCGACAAGTGTGGTGATTCGGAGAGATTGCATGGACAACAGGCAGGGACTTCTCGAGAAAATTTCTGAACAACGCCCAGAAATGCTTGATGCGGAGATCAATGAACAAGCGCAGAAGAAATTGGGATCTTCGCGAATCGCCGTTACCTTGCTCATCTCCCTGCTACTACTATTGGCTTACACTGCGATGCAGTTTGGAATATTCCTGGACTACGACTTGAAGGTTGTCCTGTCTCTTTTGGCGACCATATTTGTCATACTTTGGGTGGGTTTTGATCTGGGGCTGCCTTCTGGTGAGAATTTCAATAAAGTTACAGCTTCACTTGTCACCGCTTCATTCCTAGTCGTTTCAGCGCTACCTGTGGTTTTCGTTGCAATTTTGGGCGGAGATCTTTCCCTAGATGTACTTGAATACGAAGAAGATGGAGAGGAAATAACTCTGACCCTTAGGAAGAATGGAATAGGATCTGATAGCTTCGATGCTGAGATTTCTATTTCCTGGCAGGAATCAATCGTTTGGTCGGACAACATCCCTTTCGCAGTAGACAAGAGTGACGGACGCGGCGACTATGGAATTATTTCCCTGCAGGTAGAAGATTTCTATCAGGGCAACGCATTTACTGGGAACTCGCAGCAGCCCGAGACTCCCTACACGCTCTCTGTCAGTGTTGATGACTTCAATTGGGAAAGGACGCTCGACTCCTCATTCCTCACCAGGAATGTTACTGGTGCCAGTAGCTTCGTTAGCGGCGTCTTTTCGGATAATCCCGATGACTGCCAGGATAAGGGGGAGAATTGCCTTGTCGGAGTTACGCTGATGGGGTGGGCAGGACTTGATTCAGGGTCTACTATACCAACGAACCTACAATTCTCCAGTTACACAGTAAATGCAGTCCTTATGGAGGAGGGGGACATTGCAATTTCATATCCCACTATTTCCGTACAGAAAACTTCCGCCTCATGGTCATCTTCGGACGGCAGATTCGGGTCCGGCAGTGCAACCTTCGGGGATATAAACTCGGAAATTAGGTTCGAAGGGTCACAAATTGACCCCAACTCCGGGAGCCTCACATACATACCACTGAGCGATTTCCAAGAATCGGCCGGTGACTACGGTTGCTACACATTCACCGTCGATGTTACTCCAAGTGGCTCTGACGAAATCGTTTCCTCGATCACGTACTATGAATATTCCAACAGCAACTCCCAGGACATCTGGAAACAAGAATCAAGCTGTTAGTCAGTCATTTATGCTCGAGAGGAACTCCCTCATCCTCTCCGTCTTCGGATCATCGATAATAGTTGACGGGCCCTCCTCGGCAACAAGCCCCTCATCCATGTAGATCACTCGGTCGGCAACATCCCTAGCAAAGCCGATTTCATGTGTTACAACTACCATCGTCATCCCCTCTTCTGCCAATCCCTGGATAGTTTCGAGAACAGAACCAATTAGCTCGGGGTCTAGAGCACTGGTTGGCTCGTCGAAAAGCATAACCTCCGGCTTCATTGCTAGTGCTCTGGCAATAGCAACCCTCTGCTTCTGACCTCCCGAGAGGTTTCCCGGATAGGCATCGACTCTGTCTAGCATATCCACCCTCTCAAGGACCTTTCGAGCCTCCGAACGAGCCTCTTCCTTGTCCATCCCCCTTACGTGGATCAACCCTAGGGAGACGTTGTCAATAACCCTCAAGTGAGAGAACAACTCGAATGACTGGAAGACCATCCCAATTCTAGAACGGACCTCGTTTATGTCGGCAGCCGGTGTGTTGATCCTCTCGCCCTTTAGCCTCACGACCCCCTTGGTCGGCTCGATCAGACGGTTGATACACCTCAGAACGGTGGATTTGCCACTGCCGGAGGAGCCAATTATGGCAAGAGAATCCCCCTCCCTAACTTCGAACGAGACTCCTCTGACTGCATGGACCCCTCCCACGTATGTCTTTTCCATGTCCTCTACGCTGAGGATAATGTCCGACACTCAAGCACCCCCTGAGATTCCTAGCCCGGGTATCCTGGTCCTTTCTTCGAGATACCTTAGGAATAGTGCCAGAGTCCAAGTAATGAGGAAGTAGGAAATAAGAACCATGCCCCAAGTCCAGAAAACTTGGAACGTGGTTGCAACTATCAGCTTGCCCTGCCTAGTTATCTCCGCATAACCGATGATCATTGCCAGGGAAGAGTTCAGGACTAGGTTGACCATCTCGTTACCCAATGGCGGTATGCATATCCTGACGGCCTGTGGCATTACTACAAGTCTCATTGATTGCATGTAGTTCAAGCCAATGCTTCTCCCGGCCTCCATCTGGCCAGATGGTATTGCAGCAATCGCTCCTCTGATTGTTTCGCATTGGTATGCACCTGAGTTTAATCCAAGTGCGAATATCGCACTAATGTACGCTCTGTCCTCTAGAATACCACCAATAGGTCTGCCATAGGCCAGGGACTCAGGATTTGTTTCATAAACAACGAAAATATCGGTGATGAAGTTCGAGTTCCCCTCTAGGTACTCGAAGTCGAAAAGCATCAATCCCGGGTCTTGTAACCTCCTCCCAAGTTCAAACCCAAAGTGGATGAACATGAATTGGACAAGAAGAGG
>JAZANL010000070.1:0-2960 GCA_036251765.1 Thermoplasmatota archaeon
ATGCGAGCACCTTGTCCAGTACGAAGATGCCGTATGTGTTGGGGGTGTTGAACATCGATCCCTTGGAGATGTGGGTCTGGTAGTCCAGCATGGTCGGAAGCCCCTCCTTGCCCCGACTGGCAGCCCACGGCGAGAGGATGACGACCGTCACCCCGCTCGGCCCCAGGTTCTTCTGGGCCCCTGCGTAGATCAGGTCGTGCTTGGAAACGTCGAGTCGAGCCCCGCAAATGTCTGAGCTGGCATCGACAACCCTGGGCTTGCCGTTGCTATCGGGCAGATGGTGGAACTGGGTCCCGAAGAGTGTGTTGTTGGAGGTGTAGTGCAGGTACTCGGCATCACCTCGCACAGTGTAGTCTCCGTCACCGGGGACCGTCTTGAAACCGTTCCCGGAGCCATCCCAAGCAGCCGCGCCGTCACCGATCCTATTCGCCTCAGCAAGAGCCTTCTTCGCCCAGATCCCCGTCACAAGGAAGTCAGCAGCGCCCCCATCGCTAAGGAGGTTCAGCGCAGTCATGTAGAACTGGGTCGATGCACCCCCTTGCAGGAAAAGCACCTCGTAGTCATCGGGGATGGATAGGATGCCCCTCATCCTTGACATGGCCGAGTCAATAACTTCCTGGAATGCAGGGCTACGATGCGAGACCTCCATCAAACCAAAGCCACTTCCATTCATATTGGGCAGGGATTCGGCAACCTCGGTCACCACTTCTAGGGGGAGAACGGCGGGACCAGCCCCGAAGTTGTGAATGCGACTCTCGGCCCCCACGTCCTCTCGGGGCCACAGACGGTCTTTCAGCCCATCGGAGCAGCAATAGGGTTCATTTCTCGTTGTCAAGCCGGCGGTTTGTGATACGCATAGGTCTGGTAATGCTCCAAGGGGCCCGACACTCCCACATTTCGGCTCTAGAGAGCGCATCAATGGAGACTGGCATCGACATAGAGGTTCACGAACTGAGGAAGGCCTCCGACCTAGAGTCGTCCGAACCGCACGCAATCGTGATGCCGGGGGGAGAGTCTACGACGATGAGGCTAACTGGCAACGACGCAATTTCCTCCTTGCTGCCAGCTGTCTTCGAGTGGATAAGGGAGGATGATATGCGACCGGTCCTGGGCACCTGTGCCGGAGCTATACTCCTCGCAGATCCGGGAGACGGGAGGGGATCACTTGTCGACGCTTCAGTAGAGAGGAACGGTTTCGGCTCCCAAGCCGAATCATTCCAAGCCGAGATAGAGGCTATTGGGCTCGATAGGAAGTTCCCCGGCGTCTTCATTCGAGCACCACGATTCGTAGAGTTGGGCGATGATGCCCAGGTGATGGCGAGACTCGGAGATGAGGTGGTCGGTATCCTGACACAGAACCGCATGGCACTCACGTTCCATCCAGAACTGTCAAACGACTCCGGATTCCATGAGTGGCTACTGGAAACTGCAACCAAGAAAAGGGTGGAGGCTTAGATGCTCTCGCTTCCCCAGGTCCCCGATCTCGCCGAGGCACCCGACCTCTCCGACACGGAGGGGTGCATCCAGTGCCAGATGGGGAGCAAACTAGTGCTGTTCATCACTGGGAACTGCCATTGGCAGTGCGACTACTGCCCCCTTTCCGAGACCCGTCGAGACGTAGACTGGATGTTTGCAAACGAGAGGAGGTGCGAGACGTTCGAAGAGGTCATCGAGGAGGCCCGCGCAATGAGGGCAACCGGGGCCGGCATTACTGGCGGCGACCCGCTGATGGCGAAGGAGCGAACCCTGGAGGGAATTTCTCGGCTAAAGGAGGAGTTTGGACCCGGATTCCACCTCCACATGTACACCAGCATCCCGTTCAGGCCGGAAGTAGCCCGCGACTTCGCCGAAGCTGGTCTGGACGAGATCAGATTCCATTTACTCGACCTGGATGCGGAGAGGTACCGCTCGACGATATCTGCATGCGCAGAGGCGGGTATCCTCACCGGCGTGGAGATCCCCTGTGAGCCAGACAAGAGGGACGAACTCCTCGCACTTCTTGATGAACTGAGGGACTTCGACATCTCATTCCTGAACCTCAACGAGCTCGAAATCACGGTAGGCAACCACGATAACATGGAACTTAGGGGCTTCAATCTCTCTACCGAGATAACCGCAGGAGCAGCAGGCTCGAACGAGCTGGCTCACGAGATGAAGTCCAGGGTGATGGCAGCAGAGCAGGGCGTAGCCGACCCCGCTGACGGGGCCTTCAGAGAACCGTTCGGATTCCACCTGAAGTTCTGCACTGCCGTCTTCAAGGACTCCGGGCAACTGAGGAGGCGCTTCCTCAGGAGGGGCGAGTCAACCATCGCCCCTCACGAGGTGCTGACCGAGGATGGGACGCTAATCTTCGGAGCCATCGATGCAGATGAAGAATCCAAGGAAGGCTGGATGGATGAACTCGTCAATGAGACCGGACTACCTCGGAGGTTCCTCCTCTGGGACGAGGAGAATAGCCGCATCGAGATGCCCCTAGTGGTGGCAGAGGACATTGCAGAGGAGATAGAAGAACCCGTCTTCATGGTCGAGGTGCTTCCTACTCACGAGAGACTGGAGGTCACCATGGTACTCCTAAATGGGGCCGAGGACAATGAGGCGGATTCCGAATGAAGAACTCCGGTCACAGGCTGGGTACCTCAGGTTCGCTAACAGAGAACACAATCGAGGGCCTCCAGAGCTCCTTGGGTAACGTATCTAGAAGTGACTTCAGGTACTGGGAGTTCGACATCCAGGAGTCCTCCGATGGCAAGGTATTCGTTTTCCATGACGATGAGATTTCGGTCGATGGGTCTTCCTGGGCGACATCAACTATGACATTCAAGCAAATCCAGGATGCAGGACTCCAACAGGGGTTTTCGATTCCACTATTCTCGGAGGTCTGCGAGCATCTCCGAGATAGGGAGGAAGAAGTAATGGTTGAGATCAAACATCTGGGGACTGATAGCGCTCGTGCAGAGGTC
>JAZANL010000071.1:0-6729 GCA_036251765.1 Thermoplasmatota archaeon
CTCAATTGCGATGGCGAGGTCTACCCCCCGCCTGAATTGGATAACACGGCGGGAAGGCCGTGCTTCGATGAATGGAAGAACGTAGGACCGACGCCCGGTGATAATTCCGAGATAGCTATCGAGGGAAACTTCGACGAGGATTGCAAGATCCACGCTGATGGCAGTGGGGGGTGCTTTGCGTATGTCTCAAGCTACAACCAGTTCGAGATACTGGATATTAGCGAGCCCAACAACATCAGGCTCCTTTCGACATACTACGCCGAAATAGCTAGGATGATAGACATCAAGGTGACCAAGGACAACAACTGGGTGCTGGTTAATCACGAGTTGACGAACAGCGAACTCGACCCCATCCCGAACGACGACGATGCCAACAGCGGCATGAATAGGCTGGATGTTATCTACGTAGGCGACAAGACGAGCCCAGTAAAGGTAGCAGAATGGAACAACCCGCCAGCTGGTTTCCACAACCAAGACCTGGCTGTCTACTGCGATTGGGGGGGTGCTGTGGACTTCAGAGAGGACTGCAGCCTTTTCCTCTTCGGGGCTGATCCCTATCCAGAGATGGTAGAGGGGGGTTCCGGGACTTTCTACAAAGGCACCCAAGTATTCTACGTGCCCAGAGGTTTCGAATCATGGCTTCCAAACCAGAATGACGAGCAGCAGAACTCAAGCAGGGAAATAATCAGGTGGGGTGGTTACACCCCCGAGCCAGATACGACCTGTGGGGGGTCGATTTTCAATCACGATCACGTTTACTTCGTCCACCCGATAACGAAGCAGAGGCTCCTGATAGCCTCATACTGGGGTGCCGGCCTAAGAATCGTTGATGTCAGTGAACCCCCGGTAGTCGCTGACCCACTAGGGATCTCATGGCCCCCAGAAGTCGGTAGATGGCTAGGGTGCCCATCTGCGGATGAGGGGTGGTACGGCCCGGACGGTGGCGGACATGCAAATATGACTCCGGAGGAGTGGCTAGATGCAGAGCAGGGCAATGACAACATCCACTATGCAGTCCCATACGATCACTTGGTTTGCAATGGAATTAGCGAGTTCGTACCTCAGGCAGAATGGCCTTCTGAATGCGGTTCTGGTCCACAGGATGCAACCTATGGATCGAACTGGCGCCACTACACCATCATAGCTCCAGAATACGGCAGCAACCCCGGCCATACTGGTTTCCTCTGGACAATCGACACCACGGACCCAACGCGCCCCTTCCTAGTATCGAAGTGGAGGCTGCCTGGCGAAGGGACACTGGCTAATGGCTCCAAGCACCCTCAACACTACATCCCAGGAGGTTACATCTACAGTCCACACAATGGGGACACAGGGACGAATGGTCACGTCTACTGGACTCACTATCATGCAGGAAACTGGGTTACTGACCACGGTAGGATATGGGAGGAGATTGTTTGGGAGAATGGGGTTCCTGAGCCGGATAGGGGTTTCCAGGCGATCGAGGAATTGGCGCCCACTCACACGATTGGTTACTACCTGCCATCTGGGCCTTACTGGATCGACGACCCTACGACAACGCTAGGCTACGACATGGCCGATTGCTGGGCATCGTGCATGATACCTTTCGACTGGGGCCTCCAATACGATCCGAGGGGATTCATGTTCATCTCCGAAATGGTCAGCGGCATCTACGTGGTCCAGTTCGACGAGGACTACGATCCAAGGTATCACTATCCTGCTCTATGGGCGATAGATGAAGAGGATTGAGATGCGAGTAGTCATTCTGTTAGCACTACTCGGAGTGACTTTGTTCATGCCATTAGCATCGGCACATGGAGCGAATGACTTCTCAATCATCATGAGGACTTCGAGCATTCAGCCGAGCGAGGCAGAGGTGTTGCAGAACGACTCAGTGACGTTCTACAATGTGGCGGACGTTAACCGCACAATCCTAGTTGACCTAGACGGGGATGGTGAATATGACCGAGCTTGCGAGACGGAACCTTACAACTCTTCGTCGATCAAAGACGAGTGTTCATTCATAATTTTCTCCGACATCTGGGCTGCAGGAAATTACCATATTGATATCTTCGTCAACGATACCCTATGGAAGACTCTGAACCTGACAGTGGTTCATGATTATCACGAAGAGTTGGGGCCACCCTCTGGTTATACTTTCAATAACGGAACTTCAGGGAGCGGAGACATAGAAGATGATGCTGGAGGTTCTCTGAGAGGGTTGGTTATATTCCTCTTGGCTAGTTCGGCGTTAGTGTGGATGGCAAGGAGGAAGGGGGATGAATAGAAAGTTTGCATGGATAGTGGCCTTCTCACTACTAATTACCCCTGGTTGTCTTTCTGATGGGGAGATTGACGAATTCTACGGAGAAGACATAAACCCTCCAATTCCAGTGAAGGAATTCGTACTGATTGACGAAAAGGGAGGCAATGTTACAATGTCGCAATTCGAGGGCAAGGTCGTAGTTGTGGCTTTCCTATTCACCAGATGTCCAGACATATGCCCGGTAGTTAGTGCGAACCTTGCTTTCATTGCACAGGAACTGGGCGAGCTACATGGGACCTCGGTGCAAATCATCACCGTAACAGTGGATCCATGGACAGACAACTCAACCGTGCTGGGGAACTATGCAGATGTCAGGGGCCTTAGTTGGCCACACCTAACGGGCGATGTGGAGGACTTGGAGCCAGTATGGATGAACTTCGATGTAGGTCTTGCGACCTATGACACAGACGTTGACAGCGATGGGGTTGCAGATGGTTTCGACAGTTGCCCGGACACTCCAGAAGGGGAGGAAGTTGACAACAACGGTTGCGGCAAGGAGACACAGCAACCTGACGGTGAGGTTGTTACCAACCACCACCCCCTTGACTATTGGGTCGATCACACGACTGGAACGATCATTGTTGACAAAGAAATGAATCAGAGGGTCTGGTGGGGAGATACAGACTGGAATCCAGAACTGGTCCTTGAAGACATCTTGAGCCTAGTTGAAGAAGAGTGAAATATCCTCTTGAGGGGGAGGGGGCATGGGAAATTCATCCAAGGCAGTACTAGTAGTGTTGTGCTTCCTTCTGGCCGGATGCTCAGGTTCAGATGATTTGGAGATTTTTGGTACTGAGTACAGGGACCCTCCAGAAGCTCCCGACTTCACACTTGAGAATCAATTTGGAAATGAGGTCTCTCTTTCTGATTTTGAAGGAAAGGTCGTTGTTGTCGCATTCATCTACACCTCGTGTCCCGATGTTTGTCTGATTATCTCCTCCAACCTAGACTATGTCAACGAGAATGTCGGAGACCGCTCAGAGATGGTCGAATTCATCTCAATCACCATAGATCCGGCTAGGGACACGTCTGCACACCTCTTGGAGTGGACTTCTGCCAGAGGCTACGAATGGAACCATCTGACTCACGAAAGGGGTTCCGTGATTCAATCTGTATGGGATGATTGGAATGTTGTGGTCGATGCGGAGCACATTGCGAACAGCCTCCCTCCTGAGGAGGCTGTGTCGAGATTCGCAGTTTTGTATCCCGACAACTCATCTTTGGTGTCTGACAACCAGTGTCAGGATCCACTCAACATGACTTGCTTCAAGCATGGAGGTGAGTTCGCATCATTCGCCCTAATTGAGGGCTCAGGAGTCCATTATGACATCGAAAATGGGACGATAGGAAATTGGACTTCTAACGAATCATGGGAGTGGGTTCTGCACTCCTGGAGTAACGAGAATCAGACATGGGAAATGGAGGAGAACGAGATTTCATCTATCGAAGTTGGCATGGAAACCCATCTGGCTTGGATTGCTAGCAATGCCAACATGAGTAGAATGCCCTCGGGCGTAGACTGCAATGGCAAGGGATGGGTGATGGGCACTGGTGCAAGTTCACATTGCATGTGCGACGAAGGTTGGGAGCGCCCCGGGGATGACTGGTTGTCGTGCGTCATTGAAGGTGGTCCTTCGAACTCTTCGAATGAATCCGACCCACATGAGGAGAGTCTCGGCGAGTATGAGATAGGCCATTCAACAGTAACCTTCATCATCGACAAGGAACAGAGGAAGAGGGTCGCATATTCAGGTATACACTGGGACGTGGATGACTTCCTTAGAGACGTCAAGAGCCTTGTAGACGAGTGACTCATAATTACTCGGGAATTTGAGCCGAGATGGTTGTTTGTTGCTGCTCCAGCAATCAGAGGAGAGGCATCTTCCTCAGCCTTTCTAGGTCCGGTTGGTAGAGTTGGCGGATGTCATCCAGACCCAGAATGAGCATCGCGAGCCTCTCCAGCCCCATCCCCCATGCGCAGACGGGCCACTCAGTGCCAAGTGGCTCGGTGACTTCCGGCCTGAAGATTCCCGAGCCACCGAGCTCCAGCCACTCCCCCTTCCATAGAATGTCTACCTCGGCACTTGGCTCAGTGTATGGGAAGTAAGCCGGTCTGACTCGAACATCTGGATAGCCCATCTTCGCGTAGAATGTCTTCAGAGTCGATATCAGCATGGGGAGACTGGCATCGGGCTCGTGGATAATCCCCTCAATTTGGTGGAATTCTGGCATATGGGTCCTGTCAATCGTCTCTTGCCGGAAAACCCTCCCAATTCCAAAAACACGTGATGGCTGACTCGGGTTTTCTGCGATATGCCTAACTGTGTTCACGGTGGTGTGAGTCCTAAGCAGGGCCTTCTGCGATTCGTCTTTGTCGAATTCCCCTCCCCAACCCCTGCTTCCAGTATCGTGTCCGTGCTCGTGGACTCTAGCCCAGAGGTCCAAGTATGAGTCTTCAATTTCGACTTTCTCGGGTTGGTCAAGATAGAATGTGTCCTGCATAGTCCTGGCTGGATGTGACTGGGGGATGAACAGAGAATCCATGTTCCAACCTGCTGATTGGATGTAGTCACCATCTATCTCTGAGAATCCCATCTCGAGGAAAACTGATCGTATTCGTTCGATTAGTGACTGCATTGGATGGCGCCTTCCCCCTGTGGGAGTTGGTGCAGGTGCTTGAACGTCGAAAGGCTTGAACTCAGCCCCCATCCAAGAGTCGGTCTGTAGCATCTCTGGAGTAAGTTCCCCTATCATTTGACTCTCGATCAATTCTGATTGATCCACAGACGAGCCAGACTTTGTTAGCTTCCAGGTTCGAGAGGTTGTTTCTTCGAATTCGAGTAGGCCGCTGCGAGATGAGAAATGAGAAATCAACCCTTCATCCATAGTTGATGCTTCTACTGGGGAATTTGATAACGACTTGATGAAATCTGTCCTTCTAGCGATTTCCTTGGTGATTTCTTCCTCGTCAGAAAAAACCAGATTTCCTGAAACTATCTCAACCCCCAGCCCCTTCAGAATCCCTATTCCGGGCCCAGATTCCTTCCTATCGAATCCTGATGAAATTAGGGAACCCATGTTCCTCTGGTCTTCTTCCACACTTCTTATCCAATCCCAGAGTCTGGATTCTAGAAGTCCGTTCTCATATGCCTTATTGCCTTCCTCCCCTAGTGAAACCAGTCTAGAAGTCGTTTCCTTGACCTCAACCATTCCTTCCTCCTGGAGTCCCTTTCCTGCTCCGGCCACATGGACTTGGTCATTCCACCCAGTAACTGATAGGAGTTGTTCTAGAGACCATTCCTGATTTGGTTTCGATAGCATCGCCTTGAGCATTCGACGCTCGTTGTTTCCCAGATCCATCAATTCATCTCCAGCCATTCCAGAAGTAATAGACACTTGACCATTGCCGAATCCTGGTCTTTATCTAGAGTCATTCTTCCTCAGACTTCCAGAGTTCCGTACCACATGAAGGGCAACTGAATTGGCTCGGCTTTTTTCCTTCTACCCAATCGATATTTGCGCATCTCCCGCATAATATCGAGGTTCTTACTGGTTCTTCAAGAGTGGTGTCTATTCTGAACATTGGTCGGCCAGCATCGGGCATGTATGATGCACTTGGAGTCCAAGATTCTTGAGTGGACCCAGTTTTCTTGTCTTCGTCATCTATTGAAAGGCCGAGTATTAGCAGAATTATTCCCCCAATAGACAATGGCGCGGAAATCGACATGGAGAAAATAGAATCGTCATAGATGATTAGGCTGGTTCCCAATGCAATACAAACCCAAGCGGAAATCACAACATTGAGTCGGCGATTGGAAACTCCGCTAAGGACGCCCATGCTTGCTGGGCGAAGAGGTTGGATATCAGCACTATCGAGAGGTTTGGCCATGTGCAGGGTTCAAGTGGGGGATGGGTTAGCCAGAAGCACGCCTCAGTAGCTCAGCTCGGTAGAGCATCTGATTTGTAATCAGACGGCCGGGGGTTCAAATCCCTCCTGGGGCTCCATATTCCTGGGCATTTTCGTTTCAGATATTCGATATTTTTCTGTGAATTGCTTTTTTTAGTAGTGTCTAATCGGGAGGATTCGTGGTATTTGAGTGCAATATTGATGCCAGGGGAAAGGCATATCGGCTGAAGTATGGGATTTACGGGATTATCGTAGGATTTGTGCTATCGGGAATTCTGATCCTAGTTGACTTGGATTCGTGGATTGTGTGGTTGGTTCCTGCAGGACTTGTCGGAGGGGGAGCGTTTGCAGTATTCGAGGGATGGTCTGGCTGGTGTGTAGCAAGAGCCTTGGGTTTCTGGACACCGATTTGAGCCAATCGTCAAATGCCTAGTGACTTACGACCTGATATGGGCGCGCGTATTGTTGACGGCAAAACAATCGGCTTGGATATTCAGCAAGATGTAGCAAGAGAAGT
>JAZANL010000072.1:0-6552 GCA_036251765.1 Thermoplasmatota archaeon
GAGGACACATGGGAGGCCAAGGAAACCGACGGCAAGCCACTGGGCAAGCACATCAGGAAGGCGATGAAGAGCCGGATGAACGACAGGATGGAGGACAGGATCGAGCACCTGGAGAAGAGAATCGACATCGATTCAAACCTCATCACAGCCTTCCAGTTCTGCCTCGACAGCGCGGACTGCACAGCAGACGAAGACGAGCTCTCCAAGATGATCGAGAAGCTAACCTGGGCCGTTGATGGGATGCAGGCCAAGGTAGACGGCACAGACCCCGTGGACGACGAGGTCAAGGCAGACAAGGCCGATGACTATCAGATTTGCATAAGGGAAGAAAATGGCGTTGTTCACTACGATTGTGACGATAAGGAATTCAAGGACTGGGACGAGAGAAAGCACTGGGACGAGACAGATAGGGTGGAGTTCGCAGAGGCGAAGTCCAACCAACTCATGGCGGCCCAGGAGGCAATTTCCTTCTGCATGGACAGCGAGGATTGCTCGGCTGACTCAGAGACGATCGGGACAGTCATCCGGCACATGATATCTCGAGCAGAGCACCACAGGGACTGCGCAGACGAACGAAGGTGCGACAGAGACCATGACACGAGGAAGGGATTCCGAGGAAGAATGGGAGGCGCGTTCTGCAAGATGCTGGACAGGTGTGAGGATCGTGAAAGGCCCGACGGCCCCCCTTCAATGGAAACCACCCAGGAGATGTGCGAGTCCAGAATGGGAGTCTGGACAGAGGCGATAGACCGCGGCGAAGGGGTATTCTACTGCGATTGGGGTCAACCTGACGAGGAGCGAGAAAGAGACGATTCCACAACGGATGATGACAGGAGCGAAGAAGAGGAGTCCCCCGACAATCAAGAGGAGTGCGAGGCTAACGGCGGAACATGGTATGAGGACAGGCAATACTGCCATTCCGAGTAATCACTGACAATTACAGAAGCTCGGTGGGCGCAACGCACCGAGTCGCCCAACATTCACATCTACGCTAGTAGCGGACGACTCATGGATGGGACCCCTGGGGAAGGTCAGGAACCCCCCATGGACAGGGTGGCTAGGATCACTCTGGCATTGGGCGGATTCATGATGATCCTACTAATCGCGGTTCCTTTCACCTTTGAATCCGCCACATCCGGATACTTCGCTTCTTACGTGATTTACTCGCTATTCCTCACGAGCGTCGGTGTAATCATCGGCGTATCACTGATGTGGCTAAACGACCCGCGAAGACAAACTCCTCCTGAAAGCAGGGAGGTCCCGACCACCCCTAGGATGCTTTCGGCAGACCAGCAAACAGTGGTCGGGGTCCTATCGTCAAGGGATGGTTCGATGTGGCAGGCCGAACTGGTCAGGGAGACCGGATTCACGGATTCCAAGGCGAGCAGGCTACTGTCAAGGATGGAGGCAGAAGGCCACATTAGGAGGATCAGGGACGGAATGGGTAAGCGAGTAGAACTAGCAGAGGAGGGAAACCGATGACACGTGGAAAAGACAGCGATGGAAGAATGGCAATGATCGCCGCCATAGCAGTAGCGATACTAGCAATCTCTCTGTACGTCCTGGTATCAATGGAGGCCTCTCTGGAGGAGGGCAGGGGACCACAGGGGGGAAACCCATTCGCAATACTCTCTCTGATGTTTTTGATAGTGGTACTGATTCTCCTGATGTTGTCCAAGATACGAATCGGAACCGAGAAATTCACGATGGACAATATGCGGATAGCTGCGTTGATGTCGGTGATGTTCATCATAGGAATGCTGATTGAGCCAGCAATTCCTAGGCTAGGGGATTCCCCGGAAGGCATCTTCGGCGCCATATTCATCCTCGTTCCGGCGCTGCTAATCGCTGCCATGCTGGTACCAATGATTCCGAGCAGTTCGGACGAAGAGGAGTAGAATGGCACCTGCTCATAGGGATACAGACCTAGAGAGGGCCCTCCAAGCGGCACTTGACGCGGGCTCCTCGGTCTGGGCAGTAGGCGATATCCACGGATACAGGGAAGAGTTCGAGATTCTCCTGGACAAACTCGAACTAAAGGAGGGTGACATGGTGATATGTGTAGGCGACCTAATCGACAGGGGTCCGGATAGCCACGGGGTCCTCTCCATCGTCAGCGAGAGCGATCGCATATTTTCGATCAAGGGCAACCACGAGCTTCTGATGTCCATCGCCCTAGGTGAGAGCCCACGACGCGAGGATTTCTGGATTGACAGAGTTGGAGGTAGGGCAACTCTTGATTCCATGGGCAGCAGCGAACAGGAGAAGAGGGATAACGCAAGACTCTGGCTAAATTACACTGACAGCCTGCCAACAGAAGTCATACTGAGCCGGTTCCGCCTAGCTCACTCCGGATACAGTGCAGACATACCCCTAGACCAGCAAACGGATGAGGACCGCCTCAAGTCCCGAGAGGTATTCCGAGCAAACATCCCATTGGACCCTCACAGGCAGATTATCGCCGGCCATACGCCGGTACAGATGCTCTCAAACTTCGATGTAGAGCCACCCGATGGAGGTATTTGGAGGAGCCCGATCTTGTTGGAAGACGAACGCCCATCCGCAGTCTTGCTCGATACTGGAATCGTCCTTAGAGATCCAGCACACCGACCTAGAATCTCAGCTTATGATCTCCAGACGGGCCGTGTCGAAGAGGTCCACAGGATCAATCAGGTACTCTCCTGAGACAGGTTTTCATCCTCTAGAACGAACCCATTCGGACAGCCTCTGACCAGTCTCGAATCCACCCAACCATAGGGATATGCAGACCAAGGCCACTTGCCCGACACCCCTCAGTGCATGCCAGTGACTCGCATACGTCTTCCCATTCAGCGGAATGTCGTTGACCCACATGTTCAGATTAGCCCAGTAAAGGACCAGAAGCATGAGTGTAATCCCAAAGGCGGCCTCCTTCCGGAACCATGGCAGCGCCACCCCCAAACCAAGCAATATCTCGAAGACACCGCTTGCATAGACCCAGAACCTCGCACTACCGAGAATACCCGGAACGATCGGCTCGAACCACGCGGGGTCTCTGAAGTGCTGAACGCCGACCCATGCTATCCACAGGCCGTAGGGAATCGCAACTAGATGCTCCAGCCAATCTTCCATAATATCAGTCCGTGTTGTCACGAACCAGAACTAGGTGCAATGCAACCCCAACCGGCATCAGCATGACTCCGAAGAAAACCGAGACCGCCGATTTCCACCTCTCTACCCCTCTATCCAAGCACCTCTTCCACATCCACCTAGTAACCACTATGTCACCAGCTACGAAGTGAGCCCAAGCCGCTGAAGCCCCCGCCCTGGTCCCCAATAGATCGGCCAAGCCATCTAGCACGTTCCTCGGATCCAAAGAGTCCATTGCGAAGTCCACAAGTGCTTGTGGGTCCGATGCCATCAAAGCCCACCAAATTACGATCGGGCCAAGGAAGAACCAGTACCCCCCCATCACAGAATGGGTCTTTTCATGATCAGGATAGACTAGCATCGCTATCCAGAAGGGACCAACCCACATAGTGGAAAGGAAGAAAGAGAGATCGAACAAGTCCATTTTTCCACCTACCTATTCCCAACTTTGATCTTTGGCCTCCTGAGGTCCTGGAACCAGGGGTCGGCACCGTTCCAATCAGGGTCAATCCCCATGTCCGCGCAAATCATCTTTGCTGAAATCCTGCCACTTTCCAGGATAGTAGGCAAACCGCTCCCTGGGTGAGTGCCACCACCCACGAGATACAACTTCTCCAACTCCTCGAACTTGTTCTGGGGCCTTCGCCACAACATCTGATCCAGTCCATGGGCTAGATTGAACACCGCGCCCTTGTAGATGTCTCGAGAAGCCCAGTCATCCGGCGTCACTATTGTCTGCGAGACAATGTGACTCTTCAGATCGGTGAACCCGAGATGCTCCATCTGCCTCAGTATCACTTCCATGTAGTCATCCTTTATCTCCTCCCAATCAATACCCGCGTGACTGCTGCTCACAGGGACAAGGACGTAGATGGTAGAGTGGCCCTCTGGAGCCATCGTGGGATCGGTGACACAGGCGTTCTGAACATAGACGGACGGGTCGTCCCAGGTCACCTTGTTCTCAGTGACCTCTCTCAAGTTCTTCTGGTAGTCCTTCGCAGCATAGATCTGGTGGTGTGGGGTGTTGTACAACTTGTCAACCCCCAGATATAGCATGTAAGTCGAGCAGGAGTATGACTTCTCATCCAGCTTCTTGTCGGACCACCTCTTCCTGAGCTCGTCCGGAACCAGCCCTTTCATCCCGGTGGCGAAGTCCACGTTCATGACGTACCTGTCCGCTGTGTATGTCCCCTCCGAAGTTCTAGCACCTACAACCGTCTTCCCCTCAAAGACAAACTCACTCACGGGTTCGTTGAGGCGTATTTCTACACCTAAGCCCCTGGCAATATCACCCATCTTCTGGGTTATCGTCCCCAAGCCGCCCTCAGTGTGGAAAACCCCGTGTTCGTACTCAAGGTATGCCAGGATGGTGAAAAGGCTGGGCGCGTGGAAGGGGCTCATCCCCAGGTACTTGGTCTGGAAAGACATCGCAAGTTGCATCCTCTCGTCAGGGAACATCCTCGATAGGTCCGAGGCCACGCTTCTCCATGGCCGAAGAACCCTAGCAACCCTCAGAGCCCTCCGGTTCATCAGATCCATAGGGCCCCTCCAAGGTGCATTCAGGCAATTCTTAGACAGGCGCATCTTCGTACGGTTGTCCTCGACGTACCTCCTGAAACCCTCGGCGTTCTTTTCACCACAAAGGTCTGTGATCTGGGCGACCATGTCTTCCATATCCGTGGTCGCATTCAGACTTCCTCCGGCTCCGAAAACCAGACGATAGTTAGGATCTAGTGGAATCAGCCCTAGCTCTTCATGAGCGTCCAAACCCAAAGCAGCGAAGATCTCCTCAGCTATCTCTGGATAATGGAAGAAGGTCGGACCGTTGTCGAACTTGTAGCCATCCTTCTCGAACACACGAGTCCTCCCCCCGACGTCATCCGACTTCTCCAGGATGGTCACATTGACCCCGGCCTTGGCCAGTAGCATCGAGCAAGCCAGGCCCCCGGGGCCTGCGCCCACCACCAGAACATCACTATGGGCGCTCATCTCATCACTCCAAACCCAACCCCTCTCTGAACTCAACTAGCGACGGGCCCATCTCGGCAATCAACTTGACCTCTGGATGGGTTCTGATTACCAAACCATCCATGTACATCAGGGAGCGTATGATTGGGAAACCCTCCTCCCCGAAGTCAGCACCCGCATCCTCCACTGCCGCCCTCACCGTCCTCATCATCAACTCAGTCAGACTTTGCTCACCAACGCTCTTGTCCCCGAACCCACTGTATATTTCTGACATCCTGGCATTGAAACGCGTCAGCCTATCGTCAGAGGGCCGCTCGTCCGCCAGTCCTAGGAGTGCTTCGAAAGCCAAATCAAGGTCATTCTTGGAAAGGCTCTCGAAGAACTTGAAGAGGGGCACGCTGACATTCTTGGGGGCCTCGCAAACCGCACCGTTGTCGATGAAAACGAAATTGCCTTCGCCGTCGACTATGCAGTTCCCTGGGTGGAGATCTCCATGGAACGTCCCGACCCCGAACATGTAGGCACCGTGGATTCTGAACAACTCAATGAGATAGTCCCAAGCGAGGCTCTTGTCCTCAATGCACTCCTCGAGGGTCTTGCCATCTACGAATTCGGAAACCAGCACGTGTTCATTGGATAAATCGGGGTAGTACTTCGGGAACCTAAGGCGAGGCATAGGGAAATCATCAGCCAGCTTTTCTTGGATAGATTTCAACTCAGAGCCCCCTCTGATCTCATTTCGCAAGTCCAACTCCCTAGTTGTGTAGTCCTCGACATGCCTCAACAAAGCTATCGGATTACCGACCTTCCTCAGTTTTGGGGAGATTGCTATTGCTACCCTCATCATGCGCATCAGCCTCTTGACATCCCTTTGGAACCTCTTCTTGTGATCGGCCTTGATCACCTTCACGACGACTTCTTCCCCATTGGACAGTGTCGCTCTGTGTACCTGTCCGACAGACGCCGCTGCTAACGGCTCCTCATCGAACCAGACAATCGACTCGTGGAAGGAAACGGGAGCCCTTTCTTCCAAGATCCTCATTACATCCTCGCTCGGGATGGTCGATGCGTTCCTGTACATTTTCTGCAGTTGTCGGCACTTCTCGATGCTGAGCATGTCCGGCCTCAGAGCGAAGATCTGGGTCAACTTCACGGCTAGGAGGCCCTGCCTCTGTATCCAATCCAAGTCAGCAGGCCCATCCTTTCGAATCTCCCGGTAGAATCTGAGGAACGTGAGGAGTCGCACGACACCCCCAAAACGTCCTCCATTTCAAATTCTGTTTCCTATTCGTTCAGAATATCCACCAGCCGGGAAGCACCATCATCCAACTCACACTCCCAAATAGTATGAACACTCCAACCCATCTCCAGAAGAGAGCCCTCCTTCTTCCTGTCCCTTTCGATGTTCTTCTCAAACTTCTGACTCCAATAGTCTACGTTCGATTTGGGCAATCC
>JAZANL010000073.1:0-13428 GCA_036251765.1 Thermoplasmatota archaeon
ACCCAGTCGAAGATATGGGGAATGCAAGCGGAGAAGAATCCTGCGAGGCTTGGGGCCATTACTGGCCACAGGGGGGGTTCGTCCCACTTCATGTAGAGGCGTGCCTTAGTCCCTCCATGAAGTCTACTGGATGAGCCGGAAGGTTTTCTTTGGATTTCACGACCTCGCAGCATCATGGCGAAGGGAGAGATTGTGCTTGGTTGTCTCGCACCGCACCCGCCACATGTTGTGTATGCCGAGAATCCGGAACAGAACGAGGCTTTCTCAGAGGGTGGTTGGGAGACTCTCAGATGGGGATACAACAGACTGGCGAGGAAATTGAAAACGATTGACTACGATGCAATGGTGATATTCACCCCTCATTGGCAGACATACATTGGGACCCATTTCCTTGGCCTACCTGAATTCAAATCCAAGTCAGTGGATCCGGTGTTCCCGAATATCTTCCGATTCAACTACGACATTTCTGTCGATGTCGATTTGTCCGAGAAGATGTGCGAGGTCGCCGGGGAGTCGGGGATAGTCACCAAGATGATGAGGAACCCGGACTTCAGGATCGACTACGGCACGATCACATCTTGTCACATGCTTAATCCGGAATGGGACAAGCCTCTCGTAACCATCAGCAGCAACAGGAATGCACACTACTACTCGCCGGAAGTGATGAACGAACAAGCGAGTGCTTTGGGCGAGGCATGTGCCAAGGCGATTGAGGATAGTGGGAAGAAGGTGGTTCTAATCAGCAGTCACAGCCTTTCCCATAGGCACTTCGTTACAGAGTCACCATTGCCGGAAGACATGAGCCGTGAGCACATATACAATCACAGCCAATACGTCTGGGACATGAAGCTCGTGGATATGATGAGAGGGGGCAAGATGAGGGAAGTAATCGACATCATGCCCGAATACACGGAGCAGACGATAGCGGAGACCGAGGCCGGTGGCTTGACGTGGATGATGGCCGCGATGGGCTATCCCGACTATCCTGCCGAGATTTACGGATACCAGTCCGTTATCGGAACGGGGAATCTGATTGCCGCATGGGACCCCATTGAAGCTACTCGAGAAATCGTGCTCTGAGGTGATTTTTTTGACTGAGCCAGACATTCTATTCGGAATCTACTGCCCCCCTCACCCACAACCTCTACTCTCCCCCGAGGCAAGTGAGGGTTATGGGAAGCTTAGGGAAGCATACGAGACTTGCAGGAAGAGGATTGAGGAGAGTGATGCAGACCTCATCCTGGTGTATTCCACCACGTGGCCCAGCATTATCGGGCATCAGATACAGGCTCATCCTGAACCGGAGTGGGTCCACGTGGATGATGACTTCCACTTCCTAGGAAGCATGCCATACAAGTTCAGGATGGATGTGGAATTCGCCGAGGCCTTCAGAGACGCTGCAGAGTCTAGGGGCCTCCAGTCAAGGACTGTTGCATACGATGGCTTTCCCATTGACACTGGTTCGGTAGTGGCCCTAAAGCTCCTAAACCCGGAAAATCGGATTCCGGCATGCATCGTTTCCAGTAACATGTATGCGAACAGAGCTGAAACCATCGTCCTAGGGAAGTCTGCTCGTGATGCTATTCAAGAGCAGGGCAAGAAAGCCGTGGTCGTCGTAGTTTCTAGCCTATCCAACAGGATGTTCACAGAGCATATCGACCCTATGGAAGACAAGATTCATTCAGCCAAGGACGACGAGTGGAATCGCAAGATTCTGGAGTTCTTCGATGATGGGAGATTAGAGGACCTGAGTCAACTCTCCAGGGAGATCCATGGGCAGATTAGAGTGCAAAAGGTGGTTGCTTACAAGCCGGCTTGGTGGATGTCAGCCACAATGGGGCAGCACAACAACTACAATGGCGAGGTCTTGGCTTACGAGGCACTGCATGGCTCCGGGGGGGCCGTGGTGATGCTGACGCCGTCATCCGGTTCGGTCGGTGACAAAGAGTTTGACGAAGACGACGTCGAGCATTACCATGGAGATCGTGGAGTCTTGGATAAGGGGGCTCTATGATGGCGGATGAGGATGGCATGACTCCTGAAGAGAAGAGGACTACCATGATCGATGACATCATAGCCGCACCGACTGATGCGGTGGAGAAAATATACGACGAGATGGGGGGCTCACTGGCAAAGTCTGCTGGTCGTGCAATAGGAGCAGCGGCAGGAGTGGCAGTCGGAGGCCCAGTTGGGGGCGTAGTAGGCGCTGTGGTAGGTAGTAAAGCGGCTGGGAAGTTGACCAGCGAGGACGGCCCCTTCATCGCTGATGGTGGCCCTTCCGCTGTTGGCGCATATCCACATCTGCAAAGGGTCGGGGATCTGATATTTGTCAGCGGTATGGGGCCGCGTCAGCCTGAGACTAATGAGATCCCTGGAGGGCCGATAAAGGACGAATCTGGGAAACCTCTGGACTACGACATCAAGGCACAGACTCATGCGGTGATAAACAACATCAGAGTTATTCTCGAGGAGTACGGTTCTGGTCTGGAGAGTGTGATTGACGTCCTAGTCTTCCTAATTGACATGGATAGAGACTTCAGCGGTTACAATGAGGTTTACGCCGAGTACTTTTCAGAAACCCTCCCAGCTAGAACCACAGTGGCAGTGGAAGCATTGCCGACTTCTATTGCGATCGAATTGAAGGTAGTAGCCAAGGCTTGATCAAGGGACTTGGCCCTCTATGGATTCTGAGGCGCACCAAACCGGGGATGAAATCGGATTGCACCTGCTTGGGGTACCGTTGGGAATCTCGACCCAGTATTCCAACCCCTCCACCTTTGCGGGGTAATCCGTGGAAATGCTGTGAGCCCCTGCTGCGAGAGCCGCTTCAAGCCTGGTCGTGTCGTTGTTGTCGGCCTCCACCCCTCCGCTGTCGGCTCGGCTCCTTACGATGTAACCCTGGCTCACCAGACGAGTGATCTCCTCCCCGCTTCCTACCGGGTCAGTGAGGGAGAAGATGGCGGCCTCGTTGCTGGCCTCGTCTGACAGTGTGAACATTCGGGCACCCACTAGTCCTGGGTGAGTCTGGACATACAGGTCCCTGGACTCCCCTCGAGCCAGTAGGACGAAGACGGCCTTCCCCCTGCTATCTTCCAGGAGTGGCCAGCCATCAGTGATTATCGCATCCTTAAGAGACGATTTTTCCCCCCTGACGTCATCGGGGGTAATCGTCTTGTTCAATGGCCAGAACTGGGTTATCTCCTGCTCGATATCATCCAATAGCCCCGACAGTTCCAGCGTGGTTGTCACCTCAGCAGCTTGCTCGGGCCAGTCCTTGGGCTCTATCCAGATGAATAGCGGATGATGGGTCGGGTTCTCGTTGGACCAACTCAGAAGGGTAGCGAGGCAATTCTCCAGAGTTGGGCAAGTGGTGCCGGAGTCATACTGGTTGTGGTAGACCCTGAGCCCCTCCCTAATGTCCCACCATACATCAAGCTCGAACTGCCTGACCCCTTGCTGGGAAGCCTGGAAGTCTAGAGGTTGGTGGGTGTATCTGTATTCCCTGGTAGGCGAGATAAGGGGCTCTACGTGATATGAGTTGTGAGTCCCCTTCATCTGGATGTGGTTGATTCGAAGGGGGTCATTCTCGGATTCTGCCGCTGGCCCTTTTTCCGAGCCCATGCCGAAGCATCCAGTCAGAGAAGTGGTGACCATCAAAGCCGCCAGCAACAGTGCCTGCTTCTTCATCTTGGATGGATTATTGGGGGTGGAGATAACTCTTCTGAGTGGACTAGTGGTGGTGTCCGCCTGGGCCGTGTACGTGTCCATGTGCCAGTTCCTCCTCAGAGGCGTCTCTGACCTCTACTACCTCTACCTCGAAGCGCAGCGTCTTCCCGGCCATCTGGTGGTTGAAGTCTGCCGAGACAACGTCACCGTCGATTTCAGTGATTGTGAACTGGATGGGGCCTTGATCGCTGTGGGCCCCTACGACCATCCCTACTTCCAACTCCATCCCCTCTGGAAACTGGCTCTTCTCTATCTTCTGGATCGCATCCTCATCCCTCTCTCCGTAAGCACGGTCCGGGGTTAGAGTAAACTCCCTCTTTTCACCCACCTTTGCCCCTAGCATCTCCTGCTCGAATCCTGGAATCATCTGCCCGTGACCGACCAGGAAAACCAATGGGTCCCTTCCCTCGCTGCTATCGAATTGACCCCCATCAACGAATGTCCCCGTGTAATGCACAGATGCTATCGTGTCCTGCTCTACTGTATCGCTCATGCCAGAGGGCCAGAGGGGCCAGTATCTAACCTGTTGGGTATGAGAACCTTCAACTGGGTAGTGTTAGGGCGACAAAACATGCGGAGCTACGGCCCCAAGGACCTGGTTGGGATCGTGCTGACTCCAATGGAGGATTCCTCAGAGACTCTAGAGAGGAAAATAGGGCTATTCTCTGTCGTTATCATCTCCCTCTCGGCTATGATCGGTTCTGGATTGTTCGTCCTTCCCGCTCTTGCAATGCTCGAGATGGGCGGTGGAGAGTATCCCCTCGGAGGAGTTTGGCTAGCGTATCTGATTGCAGCATTTTTGGTTCTCCCAGGTGCGATCTCAAAATCAGAGCTAGCCACAGCGATGCCCACTTCTGGTGGATCTTACGTATATGTCCAGAGGACTTTCGGCCCCCTTGTGGGCACAATAGCCGGTTTGGGGCTCTGGGCCAACTTCATGCTGAAATCTGCCTTCGCGTTGATTGGTTTCAAGGCATATCTATGGGTCATTGAGGATATCATTGGAGTGGACATCAACATCGAAACCGCTGCGATATTCCTGCTTTCAATTATAGTAATAATCAACATTCTTGGGGTTAAGAAAATCAAGAAGATTCAAGCCCCAATTGTGATTTTCTCCGCCTTTTACCTGCTTTCATTGTGCGCATATACTGCCCTAACAAAAGACCTAGACTGGGGAGTAGTTTCGTCTAGCGATTCATTCGGAAGTTGGGAGGATGTCGCAGCGACCTCTGCATTCGTTTTCGTCTCCTACGCCGGAGTGACCAAGATCGCTGCAGTAGGCGGGGAGATCAAGAGTCCGGAGAGGAATATTCCGTACGGCATTCTACTTTCCCTGTTATTCAGTTGCCTACTCTATGTTTCTGTGACAATGGTCATGGCAGCCGCAGTCGAACCTACTGAGTACATGCATGGTGGCGAGCATGGCGCTAGTGAGGACCCGGTATACATCTTCGCGGAGGCGGTTGGAGGGGAGACTGTCGGGAAGATTGCAGCTATTCTAGCGGTAATAACGATGACTTCAATGGCGCTAGCAGGAATTCTGGCATCTTCCAGATTCCCTTTCGCGATGTCCAGGGACAGGCTGATCCCAAGATTCCTTGAGAGTGTGCATGGCAAGTATGGCACCCCGCATTGGGCCATAATTGGCACAGGAATTGCGATGGGTCTGGCAATCACATTCCTTCCTGTGCATGACGTAGCAGAGTTAGCATCTGGATTCAAAATAATGATATTCATGCTGATTAATGCCTGCGTGATTATCCTCCGGAGTTCGTCGGATTCTCACGCTTGGTACGATCCGAAATGGAAGACCCCGAGAGGGCTATACCCCCTGATCCAGTTGTTTGGCATATTCGGAGGAGCCGCCCTCCTGTACTTCATGGGTACAAAGTCCCTGATCGGAGCCGGTGCGGCAGTAATCCTTGGAACTATAATTTTCAAAGGTTATGGGGAGAAAAGGGTGGAATTGGAGATCACTCCTTGGGATACTACGAAGAAGTTGCTAACTGACCCTCATGAGGTCGAGAGGCGCAGGGTTTTCGCTGCTTTCCATGCAGCGGATACCGAAGGAAACGAGAGGTTGAATCTTGAGGAATTTATCGGTGCGTTCAAGGCCTTGGGCTACATAGTTGGAGGGGGGCCGAATATTCCGGATGACGCGATAGTTGTCCCCTCTGCCAGTAAGACTGGGCCAGACAGATTGATTGGGGATTTATTCCACGGCGGAGATTCTGATGAAGACGGTTTGATCGGGATAGAGGAGTTCCTGGTCGTGGCCGAAGAACTCAGGCCAGAGGATTGAGTCTCTGGGCGTGTGATTGAAGTCTGCAACCGTTCTGGGGGCGTTCCCGGGTGAGCGTTTGGTATCTAGTAGAGCGAAGAAAGTGACGACGCACATACTTCAGGAAATGAAGCGCTCCGGGGAGAAGATTGCGATGCTAACTGCTTACGACTATTCGCTTGCTAGGTTAGTCGATAGCGCTGGTGTTGATGTAATACTGGTCGGGGACTCCGCCTCCAACGTTATGGCGGGAAATGACACGACCGTGCCAATCACACTCGACCACATGATCTACCATGCACAGTGCGTAGTGAACGCCGTTGACAGGGCACTCGTTGTGGTTGACATGCCTTTTGGCAGCTATCAAGGAGATTCGAAGCTGGCCCTAAAGAGTGCGATCAGGATCATGAAAGAGTCAGGTGGTCACGCAGTAAAGATTGAGGGCGGCAAGGAGATAGTGGATTCGATCAAGAGGATACTCACTGCAGGAATTCCAGTAATGGGCCATCTTGGACTAACGCCTCAGTCCATCTACAAGTTCGGAACCTACTCTGTTCGGGCTAAAGAGGAAGAGGAGGCGGAAAAGCTACTCGAAGACGCGAAAGCTCTCCAGGATGCGGGCTGCTTCTCCATAGTATTCGAGAAGATTCCTGCTCAGCTAGCCAAGAAGGTGAGCGAGTCACTGGACATACCAACTATAGGAATTGGAGCAGGCCCCGATTGTGATGGGCAGGTCCTAGTGCTGCACGATATGCTAGGCATCACCAAGGACTTCTCCCCTAGGTTCCTGAGACGCTACGCAGATCTGGGGGAGTCCGTCGACGGTGCAGTCAGGAGTTACATCGAAGACGTTCGGAAGGGAGATTTCCCCTCTGAAGAAGAGAGCTACTGATGTGGAGGAGAAATGCCCCCCAACCTTCAAGGACGCTCGCCAACGGGTAGGCTAAGGTCATCATGAGCGAATTGTGGGTTGAGAGGCACAGGCCGCGTTCTGTAAGCGAGATGAAGGGGCAGAAGGCGGTGGTTGACAGATTGAAGGCCTACTCCGAGTCGCGTACTTTCCCGCACCTCATGTTCGCAGGCCCACCGGGCACTGGGAAGACCACAGCGGCTCTGGCTCTGACTAGAGACGTATTCGGCGATGGTTTCAGAAGCAACCTTCTGGAGATGAATGCCAGTGACGAGAGGAAGCTGGAGTCGATTAGGACCAAGGTCAAGCAGTTTGCTCGGACTGCCCCGATGCCCGGGACCACTTTCAAGGTCATTTTCCTGGATGAGGCCGATGCTCTGACTCCCGATGCCCAGGGGGCCCTGCGAAGGATAATGGAGCAGTTTGCCGAGACATGCAGGTTCATTCTGTCTTGCAACTACTCGTCCAAGATAGTAGAGGCGATTCAATCTCGGTGCGCGGTCTTCAGGTTCAGGCCTCTGAATACCGAGAAGGTGCTGGAGAAGGTTATCGAAGTGGCCGGTAGCGAAGGTGTCGATCTTGAACAGGAAGCAGCGCAGGCAATAGCCAACGTCAGCTTAGGTGACCTCAGGAAGGCGATCACGTCCCTGCAAGTTGCGGCATCGCTGGATTCGAACGTGACAAGGGACCTGGTCTACGAGACGACTGCGACGGCACCCCCCGAGGAGTTGCATGGTTTCTTCTTGGCCTGCAAGGAGGATGGCTTCCAGCCAGCCAGGAGGAGGATGAGGGGCATACTGGACAGATTCGGGCTAGCGGGGACGGACCTTGTGAACCAGCTGCATAGAGAGCTGGGGGGTGTCACGTTCCTGGACGAGAAGCAGAAACTCGCAGTGACCGAGGCGATGGCTGAATGCGACTTCAGAATGGTCGAGGGAGGGGGGGAGTCCCTGCAACTCGATGCCATGGCTGCTAGGATATGCGGACTGATAGGGAACTAGGAAGAGGACTGGAGTATTACGAGTGAGTAAACCCTCTCCCAAACATTGTCGCCGTCCTTCCAAGGGACCATTTCCCCCTCTTCAACGAGTGTGATTTGGACCACGTACTCGCCCGGGCCACATCCACCTTCTGGGCAAATGTCCCATGCCATGGAGACATCCTCCGAATGAGGGGCTACCTTGGGCCCTGAGTAATCTCCGGTTAGCGTATTCTTCTTCAGGCCCCTGACCCAGTCGTTGGGATCTACGGACTCGAAAGTGTCAGCGGGTCCCGAGGACGCAATCTCGGAAACCAACCCAGTTTCGCTGACAATGGGGTCCATCTGGCCGACCTTGTGGATAGTGATATTCATGGTCGAGTTGCGCGCATCTACGTTGTCTCTGACTGCCAGTCCCAGAATAACCGGAATTGAATCCTGTGAAATCCTAATCTCGTAGACCCTGCCATCCAGATCTGAGTCTGAAATACCCTCGCTGCTAGCGATGTCGATTGCCCCAGCGAGATGTGGGGCTGCTATGTCTGCTATTGGGGGGTTGACCAAAGCAAAGGACAGGGCGAGCCACGTGAACAGGTAGAGGAAAGAGGCCCTGACCCAGTTTCCTGTACTGAAAAGCTCGTAGAACCTGCTCGGAACAAATAGTTGGTGAAGAGGCCTGATTAGAGCTATCATTAGCACAGGAAGGAGCCACAGAATCTGCTGAGAACTATCCATTCCAGGCATCATGTAGAACCTCATCAACAAAGCAACAGATAGCCCGAACAAGATTACTAGCCACATGGAAATCGCTTCAGCCTTCTCCTTCTCGGCATGAGCAGATGGGTCGAATGGCTCGAGAGTGCTTGACTTCTTGTCTGCTCCCTTAGAACCACTGCCCTTCCTGCCGGAATAGGCACTGGCCTTTAGCGCGGTATCGACATCGACCATGGTTGGCTCTGGCGAGGGAGGACGACACATCAACCCTGCGTGTGAGCAGCAATGTTGCTGTTGCATTACTGGCAATGCTCAAATGGCCTATTCTCCCGCCTTGGTGATATGCCGGGGTGGCGTAGTTGGTAGCGCGTCGGACTCATAGGGAACAGTTGGCGGAGATTTCTCTGCTGACGCGATCGATGAGCGCATCATGCCTAGCCGAAAATGTCTGAGACATCCGAAGGTCGCGGGTTCAAGTCCCGCTCCCGGCACCAAAACCTGATCGAGCGAGCCTTTGATGGACCGAGGCTCTCTGCCCGTCACCATGGATGATTGGCCAAAGCCCGGAACCCCCGTCAAACTGGTGGTTAAGACATGGTCTGGAAAGGCGGAGCACACGGGAATCGCACTGCCCAGTTCAGGGAACAATCTAATCACGATGAAACTTCAAAACGGGTACAATGTTTCTTTCCCAGAATCGTACGTGGATTCGTTCGAAATACTAGACGAAATGCCGTCTATCGAAGAAGAGGTAGAGCAAGGCGAACCCCAGGACGAGTCCCTCCCTCTCGTTCACCTAATCCACACGGGTGGAACCATTGCAAGCAAAGTTGACTATGCTACTGGAGCGGTCACAGCGAGGTTCGACCCACACGAGCTACTAGATGCCGTGCCGGAGTTGCGCGGCATAGCAAGGATTCGTGCGGTCAAACTGGGGAACATGTGGTCGGACGACCTTCGTCCAAGGCATTGGAATAGAATGCTGAAGGCTACCGAGGAGGCCTTCGCGGAAGGAGCGGTTGGATGCGTCATCACCCATGGCACCGACACTCTGCACCTATCATCTGCAGCGATCTCCTACGGATGGTCTGGACAGGGGGGGAGGCCTCCCGGAAGAATCGTCCTTACTGGTTCCCAGAGATCCCCAGACAGGGGTTCTTCGGATGCCACTGAGAACCTTATCGCATCGGTGCAATGGGCGGCTCATGGACCCGCCCCCTCTGGATACCGGGACTCATCAGTGGTTATCGTCCATGCGAGCTCATCCGATGGAGCCTGCGCAGTTCTTCCGGGATGTGCCTGCAGAAAGTACCACTCTTCCCGTAGGGATGCATTCAAGCCGATCAACCAAGATGTCCTGGGTCATGTCTTCATCGATGGAAAGGGAGCAAGGATAGACTACTCTCCGGAGGCACACGACGCTAGGATCGAGGCGATATCGCCGAAGCTGTTCGACGAGTCGATACGAATTGCCCAGTTCATCTCGGACCCACACTTGCATCCAGACCAAGTCCAAGGTGCAATAGACTCTGGATTCGACGCATTGCTCTTCCATGGAACTGGCCTAGGCCATCTTCCCATTTCCAATCCGGAGGATGACAGCTTGGAAAACACGAGGTTGAGGGTGATGCTAGAGGACCACATAGCCGACGGAGGAGTCGTGGTCATGGTGACGAATGCAATCCACGGCCCTGTCAACATGAACGTCTATTCCAAGGGAAGGGATCAACAAGAAATAGGGATAATCGGGCATGGCTCACTATGCCCGCCCGGTTCGGCCTTGGTGAAGCTGCACCATCTTCTCTCAGTCGGCGGCAAAGAGTCGGTAGAGAGTGGGTGGGGGATGGACCTGGTTGGCGAGAACCCCACGTTCTCCAGGTCCTAGTCTCTCCGGTTTGCTGATGAACCGACTTGCACTTGGGAGTATCGTGGCAGGACTAAACCCGAGCGACAATCTGGATGCCATCAGGCAGGATTCATTGTCACCGGGCGATAGAAGCGTAATCAAAGAGATGAGGGAATCGGGTTCACAGACGGCTAGAGAGAGGATACTCGATCTTCTTGATGATGGCAGCTTCGTGGAGGTGGATGCATTCGTCAGGCACAGGTCAGGCGACCATGGGATGCATCTGCACACCCCCCTCGGGGATGGTGTCGTCGCTGGACATGGAATGCTGGACGGCAGGAGGGTTGCTTGCTTCTCCCAGGACTTCTCCGTCTTCTCCGGGACAATGGGTGAAATGCATGCGAAGAAGATCAGCAAGGTTGTCGAGTTCGCCGACAAAGCTTGCATCCCCATCATCGGAATATGGGATGGGGACGGTCAGCGTGCGCAAGAGGGAGTGACCTCGCTTGGCCCGAATGGCGACCTTCTGGACAACCTCGTGTCCTGCTCAGGGAAGGTGCCTATGATCTCGATCATCCTTGGAACTGTATCTGGAACGAGCGCCCTGGCAGCGGGGCTCTCTGACTTCGTCATCCTGGGGAAGAAAAGGGGCAGGATGTTCATGCGCAGCCCCTACGTCATTCCAGAGATTGTGTCCGGAGAAGTGGACGAGGACGCCTTGGGAGGTGCTAATCACCATGCCAGCAGGAGCGGTGTTGCTTGCCTTGTATCCGATAGCGAGAGGGAGGCATTCGACATGGCAGCAGAGATCCTATCGCACATGCCAGATCACACCATGTCGGACCCCCCAATTCTGAATAGTGGAGACAAATGGGACAGGAAGTGCAAGGGGATGGAGAAGCTCGTCCCACAGGACTCAGACAGGCCATATGACATGAGGGAGGTGATCAGCCAGGCTTTCGATGACAAGCGATTCCTGGAGTTGTCCCCTTCCTACGCAGAGAATGTCGTCATAGGCTTCGCAAGGCTCGATGGCAACCCTGTCGGGGTGATCGGGAATCAGCCGTCGGTCCTAGCCGGCTGCTTGGACATCGACGCATCGGTAAAGGCCGCGCGATTCATCAGGACCTGCGACTGCTTCAACATCCCTGTAGTGACTTTCGTAGACGTCCCCGGTTTCCTCCCAGGGACCGTGCAGGAGTGGGGCGGAATAATCAGGCACGGGGCCAAGTTGCTGTATGCATATGCAGAGGCAACAATACCCAAGCTCACAGTTGTCACCAGGAAGGCATACGGGGGTGCGTACCTCGCCATGAGTTGCAAGCACCTTGGATCTGACTACAACGTTTCATGGCCCACGGGGGAGTTGGCAGTGATGGGGGCGGAGGGAGCGGTGAACATCATCCACAGGGCAGAGTTGTCCGAGTCGGAAGACAGTTCTGGGATGCACGAGAAGCTAGTGGGGGAGTACAGGGAGAAGTTCGGCGACCCCTATGTGGCTGCCAAACATGGTTGGTTGGATGATGTGATAGAGCCGTCCCAGACCAGGATGTGCCTAGTCAGGGCATTGAGGCCCCTCCTCTCGAAGAGGGAGTTGGTCCTACCCAAGAAGCACGGAAACATCCCTCTCTAGTGGGACTTTCTGGATTCCAGTAATATACTAGCAGATTCAATTAACGGCATGGGAGAAGATGCCATGTACAAAATACCAGAGATTGAATTTTCGTCTAGATTCGTGCTGAAGTTGGCCCAACTAGGGTTTTTCGCCTCTTTTGTCTATTGGACAGTGAGTCAAGCAGATGGGGCGGATGCTGCGGATTATTTTATGGGAGCGATGCTGGGTGCTGGTGGGTTGGCCCTATTCTTATCCGTTCCAAACGCAAGACTGGCCGTTACTTTCGGACTACCAATAATTGTTGGCGTTACTATGATTGCGACGGGCAATAGCGATGAGGCGATGTGGGCCCTCATAATGGTGCCAATGTTTGGAATTCCTGCCTATCTGCCGGATATGGCCATGGGTGAACAGTCCCTTGGCCTCGATGATGAGACCTTGTCCCAGAGAACGGGAATATTCTACATATTATTCGCCCTTTTCTTCATTTTCTTGATGATGGGCATTACCGATATTGCCTTGGACGGCGAGATCACTGAAGACGAGGGCGAAGAGGTGATGACTTACGAAGTAGAGTCGACAGAACAAACACTTTCTCAGATCGCCCTTGCAATGGCTGTAATTGGAATAGTTGGATTCGCAATGACCGCTATGATGGGGATGGAACTGGGGCCAGCTCGTCCTTGGCACTTCGGTGCTCTTCTGGCTGGATGTATGGTAATCGGGTCCTATGTCTTTGAGGTAACCATGACAGGGGGGATTACCGAGAATCCTGAGGAGATGCTTTGGGCACTATCTATTGGCGGAATCTTCACTTTGGTCCCTTGCATAGCATACGAAGGCTCCGATTCATAATAGGGAGAGGAACTCGGCCAGGTTTGGCAGGTCCTGCCTCCTTGATGGGGCGAAGAGGGATTCCCACGCATGGAGGTGTTGCGCTGCCAACATCATTACTGCGAATTCGTCAGCAGAAGCACCCTCCCCGTAGGAAACCGAAACCTGAATTCCCCCCTCGAGCTCTACTGACTCGCCTCCTGCGGGAGGGGCGTCTAAGTCAACTGCTATGTCTGCATGACCGGTTTCCAATATTCTAGTGTCCCATGGACCACTCACCAGAGGCCTTCGACCGGTTTCGGGTATTATGGAGCCGCCTTCTGATGACCATGCCGCTGCAATCGATCTAGCGGCAGACCCGCCCCCTCTGATTCTCAGAGTCGAGGTGGGGGGATCAATGCCGATGTGCCTGCAGGCGGATACGAAACCCGAACCATCCGTGTTTGTACCGGACCAATGGCCTCCCGATCTCATAAGTTGGTTAACTGCACCCACCCCATTGGGGCTCTTGACTCCCAGG
>JAZANL010000074.1:0-31291 GCA_036251765.1 Thermoplasmatota archaeon
AAGGAAGAGGGGCAGAAGGTCCGTTACCGAAGGGCTCTCCTAGCTCAGGACGTCCCGAAAATGCTCCTCTCTGCTAGGTGGAACCTGGGATACAGCCTTCCTGAGGACCTATCCAATATCGAAGTCCCATGTGCAGTGATGACCGCCACATCGGATACCCTGCATGACTTCGAGAAGGTAGAGAGGATCGCAGATTCCATTCCAAATTGCAGGATGATTAAGGTCCCTTCGAACCAGTACGCCCACGAGCCAGATGTCCTGAGTGAGATCGGAGATTTCCACTCTTCCCTACCTTGAATTTCGGACCTCTTCTATCGATTCCCTGATGAAGGGCGCCGTTCCGGAAGATAACGAGAAACATGCGGAGCCAGTCATCCTCGTTCGAAATCGCACGAATTGTGCGAGAGATTTCTGACATGGTTGGTGCGAGAGTGAGGAAGGCGTACCAACCGCACTACGAGCAGATTGTGCTGCGTCTGAACAGGAAGGGGCAACCATCGACGGATCTAGTGATAGTTAGGGGTCTGAGGGCATACGCATCAAACAGGGACAGGCCGATGCCTACCCAACCCTCTCAGTTCGCAATGATTCTGAGGAAGCACCTCAACAACTCCAGATTGGTCGGAGTAGAGCAATTCGGATTCGACAGGGTGATTCGAATGGAATTCGAGCATGGAAGAGGTCGTCTAAGCCTCGTGATAGAGCTATTCCGAGATGGTAACGTCGTGCTTCTAGATGAGCAGGGAGTAATCGTCCGCCCGCTAACACATGCCAAATACGCCAGTCGTTCACTGAAGAAGGGAGAGAGATACTCACCCCCTCCAGAGGCAGTAGATCCAAGGAATCTGGATAGGGATTCCCTTGATGGTATACTAGATGGCAGCGATCATGCCCTAATCAGAACCCTTGCCTCAAGGGCCAATCTCGGCAGAGTGTACGCTAGTGCAGTATGCTCCATCTCAGGCTTAGAAGAAGATGCGCAATCTGATTCCCTCACCATTGAGCAGAGGGATTCGCTCGAGTCTGGTTTGAAGGAAATGCTAGGAGAACTAGATGATGGAAAAGGAGGCAACATCTGGCTTTCCGATTCTGAATCCAAGAAATCATGGATGGATGCAGACAACGAGTCGGAGAGGGATTCGGCAGCGGCTGGAATCATCGAGTTTTCGCCAATCAACCTTCCATCGATGGATGAGTCAATGAGAGTAAACGTCAGCAACCTATCCCAAGTCTACGATTTCATATTCGGATCCCATGATGCAGCAGCTTTCATCCGAAGGGAGGAGGAGAAGTTGATCGAGACCGGTGAACGAGCAGAGGACGAAAGTTCGAAGCTGTCCAGGAGGGCTTCCCAGCAGGAGAAAGCGATAGAGAGGTTCAACCAGAGGGCGACAATCACACAGGAGCTTGGTAAGTCGATTCAGGATAACTGGGAGCATGTGGATGAAATTCTGACACAGCTTAGTTCCGCCGTCGATGAGAAGGGCTGGCACGATGTTGCAGAAATAGCCCGAGAGGTTGTTTGGGTTGACAGCGTGGACCCTTCCAAGCATACCTTTGTTGCATACCTGCCAGATGAGGACGGGGAGCCGGGGGCAAAGGTCACCCTAGAGAGTTCTAAGACCGTGCACCAGAATGCGCAGAGGTACTTCGAAGAGGCCCGAACCCAGAAGAACAAGGCGAAGGGAGCGCAAGAGGCTCTAGAGAAGACGGAGAGGTCCAGGAAGAATGCTGAGAAGAAAGCTGCCAAGGAGGCAGCCTCGGGGAGGCTCAAGGGAAGGAAGAGGGCCAGAAGATTCTGGTTCGAGAAGTATCGCTGGGCGATAGTATCTGGAGGTCATCTTATGATTGGGGGGAAAGACGCCAAGGGAAACGACGTGTTAGTCAGGAAGCACCTCACGACCAGTGACCTGTACTTCCATGCTGACCTGCACGGTGCACCTTCATGCTCTCTGAAACTCAAAGACGGTTTGGTCCCGAGTAATTCTCAGCAAGGGATCGTCCCAGAAGGGGTGGCATCACTGCAGATTTCCCAGACGCTTGGAGAGGGTTTGGAAGATGCTCGTGAATTGGATGACTCTATCATATCAGAAGCGGCTCAGATATCTGTTTGCTGGTCGAGGGCGTGGGGAAGCGGTGGTGCAGCAGCTACTGCTTTCCATGCCAGATCTAGTCAGGTCTCCAAGACCACGGAGACGGGAGAGTCACTAGCAAGGGGATCATTCGTGGTCAGGGGCGAGAGGAATTGGCATCGGGACACTCCTCTGGAGATTGCAATCGGATTGGCTGTAGTGAACGGCGTACCCCTCCCGGTGTCTGGGGTTCCAAAGATTATCTCGGAGATTTGTGAAAGATGGGCCAGGGTAGTTCCAGGCACTGAAAAGAAGGACAGCGTCGCTAACAGGATCTCGAAATCTACTGGTTTGGCGCAGGAAGACGTTCTTTCCTGTCTTCCCCCAGGTGGATGCTCTGTGGAAGACCACGGGCTAATTCAGCCTTGATGTCTGGCCTTCCACTCTGGTTCAGTGATTGCGTATAGTGCAGAGTCAGTGAAGTGATCATACAGCCATTCCCTGTCCTTCGACATCCCCTCTATCCTCATCCCAAGCCTCTCTGCAACCGCTCGGCTAGGGTAGTTCTCGACTGCTGCTTCGATTACCGACCTATGGAGCTTCAGATCATAGAAGCAGTGATCTATCAGCCTGGAGCAAGCCTTGGTGATTATACCCTGACCGGTCGATGACTGAGAAACCCAGTAACCCAGCCCGAAGCTCCTGTTACTCCAATCCAACCAGTTCAGGCTTATCACTCCCACCAGATTACCGAATTGACGAATTAGGTAGAATCTGAACTCATCTGCCTTTTTCTCGTAGAGGCTTCTGATAAGGGAAAGTTCGTCATCCACTGATTTGACGTCATCCAACCAAGGCAACCAGTTCCTAAGATATGCCCGGTTTTCATCAACTATGTTGAACAGCTCTTGCGCGTCACTCTCCACCGGGGCGACGATTTCCAAACCTTCCTCCACGAGCAGTGATTTTGCAGGTTCGGGACGAGGTGCGTCTGGGTCTTCAGGCCAACCAATTGGCTCAGGCATCAAATTGGCCACACATTGGGGAGTTATAGTAGTTATAATTCGGCGACAACGCTTCAAGTGGGCTGCCTCATGCGAGGCTATGGGCGGAAGCGGGGAGTCTGGCAACTGGACCTATGGCGACTACCTAAGACTCCACGAATTATTGGATCTACAAGGCGATGATAGGGGCGTTTCTTCAGATGAGATGCACTTCATAATCGTCCATCAGACATTTGAGCTTTGGTTCAAGCAAATAATCAGAGAACTTTCTGAAACTAGGGACATCCTTGCACAGGTTCCAGTACCCGAAGACGACATCCCCCGTGCTGTAGGCCATCTGTCAAGAACCACTGAGATTTTCCGTTTGATGGCGAGTCAGTGGACAGTGCTAGAGACTCTGACGCCACAAGGATTCCTGGCTTTCAGGGATGGATTGGGCACTGCCTCTGGATTCGAGTCTTTCCAGATGCGGGAATTCGAGTCCCTACTGGGTTTGGAGACTGAAGACCGAATGTTTGGAATGGATCCCATTGAGACATTCAGAAAGCTAGCAGAGAGAGGGGGGAAGGACGAGGAGGTCTTGCAAAGGCTGGAGGCGGAACTAGGGAATGAGTCCCTATATGACTCTCTGATGAGGTGGATGGAACGAACCCCGATCATGGGTTCCATTTTCGGAAGCGAGGGGGACGAGGACACCGTTAGGGAATACGTCGACTCACACTTACAGGCACACCTCCAGATGGGGGACGAGGCACTGCAGAGAATGTCCGGGATGGGCGGAGATGCCTCGAATAGGATGAAGGAGAGGTTGGATTCTGCTCAGGAGTCAGCTACCTCATTCCTAATTCCAGATGGGGTGGTGAGTCGTGGTCGTGCCGGCCTCCTATTCATCGAATCTTATCGAGAGTTACCTCTTCTAACATGGCCTAGGAAACTAATCGATGCATTCGTAGAACTCGAGGAGTCGATGGCGAAGTGGAGGCATGACCATGCACGCATGGTCGAGAGGATCATTGGGAAGAGGACCGGGACAGGGGGGACCAGTGGAGTTGACTACCTTGATGCCACTGCAAGATACAGAATTTTCAAGGATCTTTGGGAAGTCAGGACTATACTCGTGAAGCCACAGAACAGGCCGGATTTGCTTAATGCAGATTTTTACGGATACACTGTAGATTCGTGAATTGCGAAGTTGATTCGGCATCGTGCCATTGAAGGCTAGGACGTCAGTCGAAAGGGCATGCCTGTTCCTGTCATATGTGCCTATGCCCGGACTCCAGTGGGAAAGTTCAGAGGTGCACTTTCGGATTACAGCGCAGTAGACCTCGGAATTCTAACAGTAAAGGAGTTATTGGAACGAGCTGGAATCGACCCCGGGATGGGCATTGTTGACCAAGTGTACATGGGACAGGTACTCCAAGCGGGTTGCGGTCAGGCTCCCGCTCGGCAGGTGGCGATTGGAGCCGGGATGCCTGTCACCACCCCCTGCACAACCATCAACAAGGTATGTGGCTCGAGTCTGAAAGCCGCAATGATAGCTGCGACAGAAATCAGAGCTGGGGTATCTAGAGTGGTTGTTGCTGGTGGGATGGAGTCAATGAGCAATGCTCCGCACTTAGCTAGGGGTGTCAAGAAGGGGGAAGACGTCTCTTTTTCCTCACTTGAGTCAGTATTGATGGAAGACGGTTTGAAGGACGCATTCTCAGGAGAATCGATGGGAAATACGGGAGAGACGGTCGCAGAGGAGCATGGGATCAGTAGAGTTGAGGCGGACAAGTTCTCTGTACGATCGCACGCACTTGCCAACAAAGCCTGGGAAGAGGGGTGGTTCAACAACGAGGTTTTCCCAGTTGGTTCGTTGACGAGAGACGAGGGCATTAGATCTGAGACTAATGAAGAAGTTCTTGGTGGACTTAGAGCCGTTTTCTCGAAGGAAGGGCAGGTTACAGCAGGAAATTCCAGCCAAGTATCCGATGGATCATCTGCTGTTCTAATCGCCTCCGAAGAAGCGGCAGAGGAGCTTGGGTTGCCCGTTTTGGCTAAGATAGTGGAATATGCCACCTCTGGAGTGGAGGCGAGCAGGGTTATGTCTGCTCCAATTCCAACGGTGGAGAAGCTTCTAGAAAAATCAGGGAGGACGATTGGGGAGGTCGACATTCTGGAGCACAACGAGGCTTTCGCCTCGGCATCTTGTGCCATTAGGAAGTCGCTGGAAGTTTCGGACGATTGCTTCAACCCTCATGGCGGTGCTATAGCAATAGGTCACCCTCTTGGAGCTACAGGAACTAGATGCCTTATGACTCTGGTAAATGCAATGATTAGAACTGGAGGAAAAAGGGGGATTGTGACCGTTTGTCTGGGCGGTGGGAACGCTGTAGCCATGATGGTGGAAGCCCCATAGTCGTCAAATCAATCTCAAGGTGGAGTCATAGACCTTATTTGGGGGTCTCCGGTCGACCGCCCCGATGGTTGAGCCAGTAAGAACCCACACGCGCTTCGAAAAGGCCAGAATAATTGGTGCCAGAGCGCTTCAGATTAGCATGGGTGCACCGCTCTTCGTAACCGAGGACGAGTTGCGCGAAAAATATAGCAGCGAGTTGATTCAACTCTATGGTGTCGATGACGCGAAGGAGAAGGTTGTGCTAGATCCAATGAAGATCGCGACCTTGGAATATGAGCAAAATAAGATTCCCATCGACATCGACCCGCACGAAGAGTGAAGGGTTGCAGCCCCTTACAGGGAGCGATAGCATTTGACTGACTGGAAGGTTTCGAAGAGTCTGACAGCCTGGCTGTTGGGTCTGACAATTGTAGTAATCGGCTTGGGAGGGCTGATTCGAATATACGATGCAGGTGAGTCGTGTCCAGATTGGCCATTGTGTTTCGGGACATTTGGTTTCGACATATCCGAAGAGGAGCAAGGTGCATGGTGGGCGGAGAATCCGGAGGAGGTTGACTCGCGTGGTTCTGGGCATAGATACTCAACGTTCCAGATCTTCACAGAATGGTCCCACAGATTCCTTGCCGGTGCATTTCTAGGGCCACTGGTTCTGCTAAACTGGTTATTGCTAAGGAAAAATGGAGATCCGGGTAAAGATGTCAGATTCGCGTCCACTTTGACAGCGGTGCTAATCATTTGGCAGGGAGGAATTGGGTGGTTGACAGTTGAGATGGACAACTTGCACTGGAGTGTTGCACTTCACCTGAGTTCTGCACTAGCATTCACGATTAGCATGTTTTGGCTATGGTTAACCATCACAATAGCAGAGGGAGGGGTTCCAGACTGGTTAGATGTAGATCATGGAATCTCAAAAAGATGGAGGAGCAGAGTTGCTTGGTTGTCGATAGGAGCATTCATCTCGATATTCTCTGGTACTTTCGTGTCCACGACTCCCGGTGCTAATCTGGGGTGTGGGGTGGATGGAATCCCAGATACATGGCCTCTCTGCGGAGGGAATCTGGTGGACCCATTGGAAGACTTAGTTTTGCAGTCACAGATGATTCATAGATGGCTAGTTGGTGGGATGCTGGTTGCAATGGTTGCTTCCTCCTACCTGATATGGAAGGAGTCCGAAGAGGGTTCGGCTCACATTCTGAGGAATTGGATATTCGCATCAACCGGACTATTCGTTGCTAATGCTTCAATTGGAGCAATTTACGTAATATCATGGGACATGGAAGAAGGGTTCTTTGAGTTACTTTCATTGGTTCACCTTATGCTGGCCTCACTGACTTTCCTTGCAATGGCCACTGCGTGGATTGGATGTGTTATTTCCAAGGAGGAGGTTGTATGATTTCGTCTACGATAGCGAGTTACTTCTCTTTGACTAAGCCGAGAGTGGTCGTTCTACTGCAGATAACTGCAATATGCGCAGTGATTGTTCATGACTCACTAGGAGGGGGCCTATCAGAGGACTCGATTGAGACGATGCTAGTTGTTCTGGTTGGGGGTTATCTCACAGCCGGAGGTGCTAACGCGATCAATATGTGGTACGATAGGGATATCGATCCAATGATGAGGCGTACAGAAGAAAGAGCGATTCCCTCGGGCAAAGTGAGTGCGGTGTCGGCTCTGATTTTCGGCATTTCGATATCCATCATTGGGGTTTTATGGTTCTATTTGATGTCTAATGAAGTCGCTGCCTTTTGGTCGGCATTCAGCATTCTTTTCTATGTCCTTGTTTACAGTATGTGGTTGAAGAGAAGTACCCCTCAGAACATTGTCATCGGAGGCATCGCCGGTTCGACCCCCCCTGTGATCGGGTGGGCCGCTAGTGTGGATGGCCTCTCCATCTCCGATAGTTCCCTGGTTTCGGCAATTGAGTCCCTATTCGAACTTGGAAGTCCGATGCCTTGGTTCATGTTCATTCTGATCTTCCTGTGGACTCCGCCCCACTTCTGGGCTCTTGCACTATACAGGTCTGAAGAATACGCCAAGGTGGGCGTACCAATGTTGCCTAACGTGAAAGGTCCGGAAAGAACAATCTTTGAGATGAAAGTGTATTCAATCCTGCTGATCCTTCTCTCGATAATAGCACCTCTTTCTTTCGGGGAGATTGAGGTAAATGAGTGGGATTACCATGTCCTAAGCTGGACGATACTGGGACTAAGCGTCTGGTACGCTTCAACTGTTTGGAGAATCGATATTTCGGAGATGCCGGACGATTCAGGGAGAATTGCCAGTGCAGCAAACTCATTCTTTGTTTCGATGCTTTATCTTGCATTGATGTTCGTAGTTCTGGTTACCGGGAGTTTTGGACAAGTGGGGACTGGTTTTGGAGCAATAATTTCCTTGGCTTTCATTGGGCGGACTGAGCTCAAATCGAGTTCATAGCCCCCGATGGCTTCAAACACCGAGCGTACCATGGGAGGTCAGGGGTGAGACAGTGGAAGAGCATGACCTAATCTATGACTGGAATTCTATTGACTACTCCATTGATAGAGACGAGTCTGATCACCCACATGAGTTGTGGTTTGACGACGAAACCCTCCGAGACGGTCTACAGAGTCCAAGCGCCAGGAACCCTTCTATCGAACAGAAGATTGAGTTGATCGACTACATGGAGAATCTTGGTATCCAGAAGGTAGACCTTGGACTTCCCGGTGCGGGCCCTTTCCATGTCAATCACATAGATGCGATGCTGGAGCACATGGGTGAGAGTGGTTACAACCTGAGACCGGGTTGCGCTGTTAGGACTGTTGTATCGGATATTGAGCCCCTAGTTGACTTGCAAGCAAAGCACGAGACGCAGATTCAGGCTAGTGCCTTCCTTGGAACGAGTCCGATTAGGCAGTTCGCTGAGGGATGGACCATGGACAAAATCATCTCCACGGCAGAAAAGGCAGTCACCTTCGCTGTTGACAACGACATTCCAGTAATGTTCGTCACAGAGGACACTACTAGGAGCAAGCCGGAGGAAATCAAGGAAGTGTACTCGAGGGCTATCGAATTGGGTGCCGATAGAATTTGCGTTTGTGATACCTGCGGGCATGTCACTCCCAATGGCGTTAGGAAACTCCTAGGTTTCATCCAGGATGAGGTGATTCCAGACTCGGGGGTGAAAAGAAGGGACATCGAAGTAAACTGGCATGGGCATCAAGACAGAGGACTTGGGGTTGCGAACAATCTAGCTGCTTACGAAGCGGGTGCAGATGTAATCCATGGTACGGCCCTAGGAGTGGGGGAGAGGGCTGGGAATGCCCCTCTGGACCAGACCCTAGTAAATCTGAGTCTGATGGGAGTAATCAAGAATGACCTTACGATGCTGAATGAATACACCAGGAAGGCGCACGAATATGTTGAAGTCGCCCTACCTCACAATTATCCGGTATTCGGAGAGGATGCTTTCGAAACTGGTACGGGAGTTCACGCATCAGCTGTTATCAAGGCGATGAACAAAGGTGATCACTGGCTTGCTGACCGAGTATACTCTGGAGTTCCTGCTGGTGATTTCGGTCTTCAGCAAGTAATCAGGATCGGGCACATGAGTGGTCGGTCGAATGTAATTCACTGGCTCGAGAGGAATGGGTACGCGGCCGAAGACGATCTAGTGGCACATATGTTCGAAGTAGCGAAGAGTAAGAGGAGGATGATGACGGATGAGGAAGTCCACACTGCTATTTCTGAATTTAGAGGGCAATAGTGGAGATTTGTGATTTGAGAATTCATTTTTCATGGAATTCATCATCATATTGCAGCTAAGCGTCGACATTCGTATATTGTAACCTTGATAATCAACTAGCAAAGAAACCGAACGGCTATATTCTCCAGATTACCGAGATGGGCTGTGAGAGTAGCGTCATTGGTAATCGTGATTATGGTTTTCGCACCATTTGGCCATGTTCTGGCGGAGGAGAAAGATGCGGGGACCGCCCCAATCGTTGTCAATGAAGTAATGAAATCCTATTCGAGAGATGTTCAGATTGCCTTCGAGAGGGTCTCGGACATGGATTTGTACGACGTCGATTCTCTTGCTGAGGTTGATTCTTGGCTAGTGGTAACTGGTGTGTCATCTGAGAATCACCGCAATACAGAAGCACAACCCGATGAGATCGAGCCAGTAGCGTTTCTCAAGGGGTCATACATCTGGACATTCGATGATTCGAGGGATGCTCTCGGAGGTCTCACTAAGTCATTTGAGAATGGTGAAATCGAGTCTTTCTCTCCGCTAATTGAGAAGACTTTCTCCCCTAGATTTGAACCCAATGATCCGTATTTCGATGATCAGTGGCACCTCAACAACTCTGGACAAACCAGTGGGGAGGCGGGAGAGGATGCTAATGTAATGGGGGTGTGGGACTCGTTCAATGGTTCTGGAGTAGTAATCAGCGTGATTGATGATGGTGTGGAGCATTCACATCCAGATCTTACTGATAACTACGTTTCAGTACACTCTTACGACTGGTGTGGCGATGATGCTGATCCTGATCCTAGCTCTTCAGATGGGCATGGGACGGCAGTAGCCGGAGTTGCCGCTGGAACTGGGAATAATTCAATCGGAGTTACAGGGGCTGCCTTTGGGGCAAGTATTGCTGGTCACAGACTAATCGCTTGTGGTTTTTCAGACTCTACTGGTGCCGATGCATTGAGCTATCACAATGGTGGGATAGACATTTACTCAAACTCTTGGGGACCATTTGACTCTGGCAACATTCTAGATGGTCCGGGTCCCATAACTATCGCGGCAATTGAAGACTCAATCTACAATGGGAGGTCCGGTCTTGGGAACATATACACATGGGCAGCAGGCAATGGGCTGGCTTCTAATGACAATTCAAACTACGATGGTTATTCCAACAGCAGGTACACCATTGCAGTCTCAGCGATTACCCACTATGGGGAGCAGTCGTGGTATTCAGAGCCAGGTGCAAACATCCTGGTTGCCGCTCACTCAGATGGAGGGTCACCGACATACGAGGGTATCACTACGACTGACATCACTGGTAACGGAGGTTATGACGGTGGTGACGTGACCCACGACTTTGGAGGGACATCGAGTGCCACACCTCTGGTTTCTGGGGTCATCGCCCTCGTTCTTGAGGCTAATCCAGATCTTACTTGGAGGGACGTTCAGAACATCCTAGTCCATTCCTCGAGAAAGAACGATGCTAATGATTCATCTTGGAACGTTAACGGTGCGGGTCATGACGTATCACACAAGTTCGGCTTCGGTGCCGTAGATGCTGGAGCAGCGGTTTCCCTAGCACTGAATTGGAGCAGTAGCGGTGAAGAGACCAATGCTAGCTTCGGCCCATACACCTCCAATATTGAGATTGACAATGGACCCTCAACTTGGACTGAGTTTAACTTATCAGTTCCAGTGGACTTGCGCTTAGAGTCCATTGATGTGGTTGTTGATATCACACACGACGCTAGAGGTGAGTTGGACATAGTTCTCGAATCACCAAGTGGGCATGAGTCTTGGCTCGCAGAGGAGCATACTGACAACAACGCGGACTACGCAAATTGGAGGTTTGGCACTGTACAGCACTGGGATGAGTCGTCTCAAGGTGATTGGAAGTTGAAAGTAAGGGACTCTGTGTCTGGGTCAAACTCGGGGACTGTGAACTCTTGGGAGGTGATATTCCATGGTGTCGGGAATGTTACGGACTTTGACGGGGACGGATGGCCAGACTACAATGATGAAGATGACGATAACGACGGGTGGAACGATACCGTAGAGCAGTCATGCTCCACCGACCACCTGGACAACTCATCGACCCCCACTGACACCGACTCGGACGGGGTCTGCGACTTCATTGACGACGATGACGATGGGGACGGTTTCGACGATTCGGTGGAGCAGTCATGCTCCACCGACCCCCTGGACAACTCATCGACCCCCACTGACACCGACTCTGACGGGGTCTGCGACTTCATTGACGACGATGACGATGGGGACGGGTTGAGCGATTACAACGAGACTCAGTATCACAAGACGAATCCATTAGACCCGGATACTGATGGAGATGTGTTAAACGATTACGAAGAAATTGTACTCTATGGAACCAACGCAATGGATCCCGACACCGATAACGAAGGTCTAGACGACTACGAGGAGGTGATGATTCACGGGACAAACCCCAATTCCGAAGATACCGATGGGGATGGTTTGAATGACTACGAGGAGGTGCTGAACTTGTTGCTAGGTTTGTCGGATCCGCTGATATTTGACCCCGATAACGACTCGGACGAATACTATCACTTCCTAGACTGCGACGATGAGGATGCAAGTGTCAACCCCGGAATGCAGGAATTGCTGAACGGGAAGGATGATGATTGCGATGGGTTAGAAGACGAGGGTTACAATGAAACTGATCAAGACGGGGACGGTTTGAGTGACTGGGACGAGTTCCATATCTATGGAACCAGTACAATTAGTCCGGATTCGGATGGAGATGGCATTTCTGATGACCAGGAGGTTTTGGTGTATGGGAGCGATCCATTGGCTGTTGATCTGGACGTTGATGGAGATGGGGCATATTGGTTCGAGGATTGCAATGACAATGACTCTAGTTTTGCCCCGGGAGTACCAGAGATCCTAGATGGGCTAGACAATGACTGTGATGACGAGAGCGATGAGGACTTCTTCTGGATCGACTCGGATGGAGATGGGATTACTGACTACTCGGAGTTTCACCACTTCGCCACGGACCCAGGTAACGGCGACTCAGATGGGGATGGCCTGCCTGATGGGGTAGAGTTGAATGAGCTGATGTCTGATCCACTCGTTGCAGACCCAGATGCCGATCTCGATGGTTGGTATCACTTCCAGGACTGCGATGATGATGATTTCGAAAGGGCCCCAGAAAGGCCGGAGGAGCTAGATGGGAAAGACAATGATTGTGACGAAATCGTAGACGAGGACTTCTACGACATTGATACTGATGGGGATGGTTTGTCAGACTATTCGGAGTATCACAACCACAGCACATTGTTCGATTCCGCTGATTCGGATCAAGATGGAGTAGACGATGGGACCGAGGTCTCACGTGGCCTCTCGAGTCCTGTTTTCGCAGACTACGACAGAGACAACGACGGTTTCTACGAATACGAGGACTGCGACGATCTAGTGGGAAGCACATTCCCTGGTGCAATTGAACAATGGAATGGGATAGACGATGACTGTGATCAAGAGACTGACGAGTTCGTAAACAGACTTGACCTGGTGCTCGCAAATCATGAGAAGTCGAGTGGAGTTGTTTTCCTAAGCAATGGAGAAATCTACGATGGGCCCTATGCTTACGAGGCAGCGCCCTTGCAGTGGGACTCAGCAAACCAGTCTTTTTGGATCTCGCTGTCCGGAATCCAATCATCAGTCGGAGCAAGCATCTCCTGGTCAATGAGTGGTTACTCGCTGGAAATGAATGCCAGTGATAATGGCAAGGAAATAATGCTACTCCCCATCAATTGCAAGAACCCGATTAGCGATCTCCAGACTCAGGTCTGCGATGAAGGAGAATCTGTTCAGAGAATCAGGGCAGTTATCTCAGAGGGAGGGTACGATACAGAGGTTGAATGGTCCATAGTGGTGTCAACTTGGGTGGAGCCAGAATCTGATAACCGGTTCTTTTCTGCGATTTCAAGTCCTTCTGGAATTATTGCAATTATCGTTCTACTAATCGGCCTAACCGGCGGTGGGGCATTGATTGGAGTTAGAATCTCCAGAGCAAGGGAGTTGCAAGAGGCATTAGAGGCGTATGGGGTGAGTCCGGAGAGATTGGCGATTAGCCCAGAAAATAAGGGAGTGGACCTCCCAGAAGCTCCGAGTTTTTCCTGGTCGAATGATGAAGCCCGGTGAAGTAACAAGATGTTTTTCTATTTGGAATTCGAATGAGTGAGCTGTCTCAGAGGGTTCTCAAAGGGAAGCCTGTTCGGAGTCGGATATGACTCACGAAAACATGTACTATCGAATGATGGGTAATACTGGAATACAGGTCTCTGTCCTCTCATACGGGTTCTGGGCCACATACGGAATCAAGGACAGGCTGTCTGGCGAAGAAGGCGTCAAGACGGCTAAGGAGCTGATGAGGATGGTTCGAAACTCTGGGGTGAACTGCTTCGATCACGCGGAGGCATACGGCAATCCCAACGGAGAAGCTGAGAGGATTTTCGGAATAGCGCTCCAGGAGCTTCAAGAGGAGGACCCGGAGTTATGGCGTCGTTCTGACTTAGTCATCACAACCAAGACATTCTGGGGTGGCTCAGGGGTTAACGAGTCTGGCCTTTCAATGAAGCACTGTAGAGAGGGCCTGGATGCATCTCTATCTCGCCTACAGCTGGACTACGTGGATCTTCTTTTCTGCCATAGACCAGATCCACACACGCCGACCTCAACCGTCGTGAGATCCATGACGCAGATGGTTCGCTCTGGAAGGGCCACTGCGTGGGGAACCAGCGAGTGGTCTGCCCAGCAGATTACCGAGGCATTCTGGATAGCCAGAAGCGAGGGCCTAGAACCACCTCAGTTCGAGCAGCCACAATACAACATGCTTCACAGAGATAGGTTCGAGAACGAGTATTTCCCCATGTTCAACCCTCCTTACAACATCGGAACCACAATTTGGAGTCCTCTGAGATCGGGCTTCCTAACTGGTAAGTACCTAGAAGAGATTCCCGATGACTCAAGAGCAACTCAGGAAGGGTACGAATGGCTGCTTGAGGATCTCGAGGAAAGAAGGAGAAGAGGCGAGTTCGAGGTGGTCTCAAAACTCGTCGATTATGCGGAAAATAAGGGTTGTACCCCTGCCCAGCTTGCACTAGCGTGGTGCCTGAAGAATCCTAATGTCTCTACAATCCTAATGGGTGCAACAACCCCTGCTCAGATTGAGGACAACATGGGGTGCATCGAGGTCGCAAGGGGGCTAGGTGATGATGATATGTCCGAACTCGATGATATCCTTGGAAACAAGCCCGAATCATGGATGGGGCCGGGTGGTGTCGGTACGAGGCAGTTGAAGACTCTCTGATTGGGATCTTCAGTTGTCTTCTTCTTCGTCCGTGGAACCGGCTGGACCCCACTCCGCGTCGGGTGAGCCTCCCGACCACTCTCCGAAGACAGCGATGTCCTCAATCTCCTCGTCCTCCCTCCATGGCGGCTCGCCATCAGAACCGCTGATGATCAAACAACCCTCGTCGTCTAGCCTCTTCTTGAGAGTGGTCACACCTCTCTTGACTGGAAGGAGATGGCCAATAGGGGATCCTGAGTTTACGAATGGATGAGTAGCTGAACTGATCAGCAAGCCCCTGATTGGAGAGACGACGTCGTGCTGAACCCCGGGCAATTCAGGATCGGTGATCGTGGCCACTATCTCCCCTTCCTCTACGAAGCTTCCTGCAGGAGCTAGAACATCTAGTAGGCCACCTTGATCTGATCTAATCCAGACCGATCCAGAAGCGAGGATCCTGAATCTAGGCTTGCTAGGGTATCCTGGAAGCATCCTAAGGCTCCTGAGGAGGTTGATGATCCCGTACATGGAAATCTGAACAGACTCTGGGTCTGCCTCATCGGAACCTCCTCCTTCGTATGTTATGCAAGCTATATCCTCCTGGTTTGCCACCCTACGGAGTGATCCTTTTGGCCCCTGGCTATCCAGTATTGTCTCGATTCCGAACGACCTCGCGATTCGATTGCTGCTTGCATGTGCAAGATTGGCCCTAATCTGAGGGATATTCGTCCTCCCCTTTGCTGCCGAGTGAAGGTCGACAACGTAGTCGCTGGTTGAGATGAGTTTTCTCCAAAGCTTGTGAGCTACTCTGGAAGTGGTGTTGCTATCGGGATTCCCCGGGAAGCATCGGTTCAGATCCCTTCCATCTGGAAAATCACGTATCATCCTCCTGTATCCGGGGAGATTGACGATTGGGACTATTCTGATCGTCCCAGCCAGAACACTGGCATCAATCACCCTGTCCGGGCCCATGAAGTTGGGACCGCATAGGTAGGTCAGAGCAAGAGGGCCGACCAATTCGTCCCCATGAATCGCTCCCAGCAGAGTCACCACTGGACCCGGACGAGAACCATGGATCACGCTGATTGGGACAGGCCATGACTCACCTATCTCAACATCCAGTAGATCATACTCCATGTGCCTTATCGTGCCGGGTTTGACCCTCTTCCTCATGAATACGTGATTCTTCGTACCTCCGTTTCGAGACCACTTCGTTGGACTCTCTCCCACCTCTCCCAGGGCCTTTTCGATTTCCTTTCGCCTCCGCATTGGAATTTGATTTGCTATCTTGATAGGCGCGAATCTTCTCTTCTTTGCACGAGGCGGTGGCTTCGTATCGCTACTGCTTGAAGATGGGTCGACTTTGGCTGAATCGCCTTCGCTCACTGTTAGCCCGAGGGATTCGCAAATTAATACAATACGCAAGGGCGTTTTGGGAATATTCAATTTCAAGGAGTGTTTTCGAAAGTCATGGAGGAGGGGGGCGAGAAGTCTGTGCAAGAGATACATGCACCTTCCAGCATATGCTTTGGCTGTGGACCTTCCAACAAAGATGGATTGAGGATTAGGTCATTCAGAGGTGAAAATGGTCTGGAGATGGAGTTCGATCCCACTGAAGAGCACCAAGCATTTCCAGGTATGATAAATGGGGGGATAATCGGGACCTTGCTTGACTGTCATGGAAATTGGACCGCAGCAATTGCCCTGATGGATCAAGCTGGTGAATCGGAGCCTCCCTGCACGGTCACGGCTTCCTACAGTGTCCGACTGAGAAGGCCGACTCCCTTCGGGGTCACCCTAAGTATAACCGGCGAGGTAATCGAAATAGGGGAAGACCGAGCGAAGGTGATGATGTCCCTTTCAGCAGATGGAGATCTGTGTGCTACCGGAGAGGGTTTATTCGTCGCTGTCAAGGATGGTCATCCTGCCTTCCATAGATGGAGTTGATTCTCTCTCGGCATCCTTTAGAACGGCCGAATTGAAGTCACCTTCATGGAAGGAGAGGGGCGAGCCGAGATGGTGGACCTCGATGATTTCCAAATCGACGAACGTCTGAAGAAGATGCTTCAAGAAAGTTGGGGGATAAGCCAATTATTCCCTCCTCAAGCAAGGGCCCTCCCCAATTCTCTCGATGGAAGAAATCTGATGCTTGCGATACCAACAGCTAGTGGAAAGTCGCTAGTAGCCCATATCACTATGGCACACAGATTGTCTAACGAATTGAAGGGAATGAGGGGTGTTTACATCGTTCCCCTCAAGGCTCTTGCCTCCGAGAAATTCAGCGAATTGAGTGAAATCTGTAACAGCGTTGGTCTGAAGGCGGGACTCGCAATTGGGGATAGGAGCAGTGAGAACAATCTTGTTGAAGAGTCCGACGTACTGGTTTGCACTAGTGAGAAGTTGGACTCGATGCTTCGCTCAAATCCTGCTTTGATGGACGATATTGGCATAGTGGTTGCTGATGAGTTCCACCTTTTGCAAGAACCGAGCAGGGGTCCGACATTAGAGATACTGCTGTCCAGGATTAGGCACAGAGTTGAGGGTGCGCAAATACTGGCCCTATCAGCAACAGTGGGAAATGCAGATGAGTTGGCAGAATGGCTTGAAGCCGACCTAGTGAAGTCCGAATGGAGACCAATCGCCCTATACTCGGGCACTCTTACTGGTTTGGATATTAGGTATCACTCAGTAGAAAGTCCCGGTGAGGACTTTTCCCTTCCGGAGTCTAAGAGACTAGAAGGTGGGGTGGACAAGAACCTGCATTCTGTCCTGGACGACACCATAGACATGGATAAGCAGATGCTGGTCTTCGTTGCTTCGAGATCCTCTGCCCAGAAGGAGGCAAGGGAGCTCTCAAAGCATGTTAAATCAAAGGTATCCTCAGGAGCAGAAGGGTTCTCAGATTCACTCACCGAGTCATGGGATGAGATGGCAAATTCACTTTCTTCAAGAGAGGGTGTTTCAGTCACTGGAAAGGCCCTAGCAAATGCAGTAAGAGGAGGCATTGGGTTCCATCATGCAGGACTTACCTCCTCTCAAAGAAGAGTGATAGAGGAAGGCTTCAGATCTGGTAATCTGTTGTGCATAGTGGCGACGCCTACTCTGGCACAAGGAGTGAACCTGCCAGCTAGCAGAGTTGTTGTCAGAGACACAAGAAGGTGGAGCACGGTCGCAGCCAGAAGCATGCCTCTTCCGGTGATGGAGGTTAGGCAAATGATGGGGCGAGCCGGAAGACCTGGGTTCGATGAGTTCGGAGAGTCTTTCCTTGTTTCAAAGAGTAAGCAAGATGAGGACTCATTGATTGAATTATACCTCAAAGGTGAATCGGAAGACGTTACCTCAAAACTAGCCAATCCGGGAGCTCAGAATGCTGAAGAGGATGGGGCTCTACTCGCTCACATTCTTTCTATTGTGGCAACTGCGGGAATCGATGATAGGGATGCGATCTCAAGGTTCCTATCGAAGACGTTTCTGTCAAGCCAGATGGATTCGGAAACTCTTGAGGCTAGAACTGACGATGTCTTGTACTGGCTTTGCGAGAATGGGATGATAGAGAGGACTGGTGAGTCTGAGCAAGTTGAGAAGAGGATCAAGGAGACAAAAGCCAAAGAAAGAGGTGATGAGGACTGGCAGGACGAGATGCCGTCATGGGCAAACTCGGCAACTGCAATCCCAGGATTGGACCTCATCCCTGAGCAAGAGCCAGCAAGGAGGCTCCCTCCCAGAAGAGGGCCGGCTATTTTCGGTTTCAAGAAAGCCAGCTTGTACGAGCCATCTGGTTCTTTTCTTCCAGAACCGTCTGCAATGACATACGCACCTACACAACTGGGAGCAAGGGTCTCGAGGCTCTACTTGAACCCAATTTCCGGCAGGATTATCCAAGACGGTCTAAGAAAGGCGATGGAAATCATTTCAGGACAAGACAAGGTAGGGCAGGTTTCCCCGCTGAGTCTTCTTCACCTAGCTTCTTGCACTCCTGACTTTCTTCCTCTTTGGCCAAGGAAGAACGACTATGGGGCGATACAAGAAGCGCTGCATGGTCGTGAGAGAGAGCTTCTTTCCACACCTTCTGACCTAGAAGAAGAGCGGAGGATGAAGGGTGCACTGGTGGTAAATTCCTGGATGGATGAGGACTCGCTAGATTCGATCGAGAATGATTGGGGCGTTCAAGCTGGAGATTTGCGAAGCAGGGTTGAGTTGATTGAGTGGCTCCTGTATGCAATGCGAAGAATTCTATCTGAAGATGAGGATCTGTCGAGGCTCGACCGGAGGGCGCATAAGACACTGTATCAGTCGATTGACGAAGTTCATCGAAGAGTTAGGTATGGGTGCAAGGCAGACATCCTTGGACTAGTTGCAATTAGAGGAGTTGGCAGGGTCAGGGCCAGAGAGATGTCCGACACGCTTGGCTTGAACAGTGCAAGAGACCTGTCTTCCATAACAGAGAGGGATAAGGAAAGGCTATCGGATCTAAGGGGTTGGAGTCCCAAATTGGTTGACAAATTGGTGGATTCAGCTAGCAAGGCAGTTAGAAGGGCAGACTAATCAGATTCATCAACGGAATCGCATCGGGAAGCATGGACGCGCACCACCTAGTTCCATGGTTCCCTGCTTGGGGGGTTAGGTTCTCAGAGCCGGTAAAAAACGTATTCTCCGTGGTTTCCATAATTAACGAATGGAGGCCCAGCAATAGGTGGATGGTTTTGGCTTATGAGGCAGCGGCAAGCGAGGTACACCTCTGGACAGCATGGTACTCACTTAGGAGGAGTGAGGCCTCGGGAGACATGGTAGCAAAGACGCCGGATGCAGAATTTCTGAGGCTTATATCGGGAACTCGCCAAATCAACAAGGCGTTTGAGAGGGCTGGTATTGCGATAGATGACGAATGCGCTTGGATTGTGATGCTTCCCGACTCAGAACTAGGAGATGATTTTGGAGAATTCACGATACCACTGGAAAGTTACAATGATGCTACAGAAGAGGGAATTAGACTAATCGAACATCTGGGAGGATCACTGATGGCTAATCGCCCAACCCCAACTGCTAGTGGCCTCAGAAGAATAGGTTCAGAATGCTTGGAAAACGCAAATACTTCGGAAATAGAGGATTTGTTCTTGAGTCACCTGGCTCTTTCCGATTTGAGGTGAGTCCTTTCAGCAGTCATGTTGATAGGCATGTAGTAATACAGGAATTCGTAACATGCCAAAGTTCTACGGCTTCGGAAAATGCGATGTTTGCGGCATCCCATGCACGTCAGGTAACTTCCTGAGTCATGAAGGAAAAAGATTCTGCACGGCTTGCTGGATAGAGAAGAACAACCCTGAGCATCCGGATTTGGAGGAAATTCGCAAAAAGGTCGAGGTTGCAGTAGAAGAGTGGAAATGTGCAAAGTGGACTCGTGAGCAGGGCCCTCTTCCACTTGGCCCAAGGCCAGTAAAGAAGTGAGGTGCTGCCATGTCAAGTGGATTCGTTCCAGACAACTTCGACGCAACGATTTGGGAAAACATCGAGCCTCTAACTAACGATCTAATTGAGAGAGAATTGAGTTGCTCTAGTTGCATAGAAGGTCTGATCTCTGATTCCTCTGAGCTTGCAGAGCATATTTCGGAAACAGGTGCACTACTATACATTGGAATGACTTGCGATACCGAGAGCGAAGAAAAGAGAAATGCTTTCCTAGGTTTCATGAGCAACATTAGGCCAAAATTATCAGAATTCTCGGATGCACTGAACAGGAGGATTGTCAATCATTCCTCGGTTGACGAACTTCCCAGCAGATATGCCTTGATGCTAAGAGGGATGAGGACGGATGTTGAGATATTCAGGAAAGAGAACATCCCACTAGGAGTTAGGCAAACAGAGCTTGTTACTGAGGCACAGACGATTAACGGGGCTATGACAGTTGAGTTCGAAGGAGAAGAGAGGACCTTTCCGCAAATGAGCAAATACCTGGAATCCAATGACAGATCCAAGCGACAGTCAGCCTGGATGGCAATGGCCGAAAGACGCATGGAAGATAGCGAAAGGTTGTCGGAAATCTTCGACGAGTTGATTTCAATTAGGCATCAAATGGCTACAAATTCTGGATTCGAGAGTTATACGCAATACATGTTCAGGGCGATGCACAGATTCGATTACTCGATCGAGGACTGTTTGGAGTTCCATGAATCTGTAGAGTCGGTTTGCATGCCCATTCTGAAAAAGATTAACCAGGAGAGGTGCGATGGTCTAGGGATTGGTGAATTGAGTCCATGGGATGTAAATGAAAAGGGAGGTTCCGGACCTGATATTCATGGGAGAGATCCTCTGAGGCCATTTGAGACAGTGGACGAGATGGTTGAGAAGCTATCAGAAATGTTCCATGAGATTTCTAATGACTTAGGAGGGAAATTTGACAAACTCGTTGAAATGGATACCCTAGATCTTGACACTAGGAAGGGCAAGGCTCCCGGAGGTTACCAGTATTATCTGGAAAAGAGCAGGGTTCCTTTCATCTTCATGAATGCGGCTGGCCTTCAAGGTGATCTGGAGACGATGATCCACGAAGCTGGGCATGCATTCCACTCCCTATACTGCGGCCATCTGGAGTTAATTGACGAAAGGGACTACCCCATAGAGTTCGCAGAAGTTGCGTCCATGTCTATGGAGCTTCTAACACAGCCATGGTGGGATAAGTTCTACGAATCTGAGGAGGCTGACAGGGCCAGGAGAACTCACTTGGAGGGAGTGGTGTTCTTGCTACCTTGGATAGCGACAATTGATTCATTCCAGCATTGGATATATGCCAACCCTGGACATTCGAGGGAGGAGAGGGCTGAGGTATGGCTCTCCATTAGAGACAAATTCGGCTCTGACATGGATTGGACGGGCCATACTGACTTCAGAGAATTGTCATGGCAACAACAAGGCCATCTTTTCGGAGTACCATTCTACTATATCGAGTATGGAATAGCCCAACTCGGATCTTTACAATTGTGGAAGACCCAGATGAGCGATCCTCAGAAGGCGCTTGATGACTATGCAAATGCAATGTCTCTGGGAAACACCAGAACGCTGCCAGAACTATTCTCAGCAGCTGACTTGGAACTGGGTTTCAACGAAGGTCACTTCATGTCCCTCATGGGGACTGTGGAAAGTGCATTATCCGAATTGCCGACTTAGCCTTCGGACCCCGGGGCCTACGCTAATCGCGCAGACCCTCGGATGTCACGGTAAAGACGGCCTCTCCCTCAGGTAGGTTTGGGCTGTCAATCAGGCGGGCTATTCTCCGGCCCCCCTTAGACTTCCTGAGATAAAGGCGGAATGTGCTAGCGTGTCCTACAATGTGGCCGCCGACCGCTCTGGTAGGATCTCCCCACATTGCATCTGGCTTGGCCTGGACTTGATTTGTAACTAGGACTATTGCATTCTGTACATCAGCTACTTGCTTCAGCTCCTTCATATGGCGGTTGAGCTTCTGCTGTCTGGCAGCAAGCATACCCCTTCCTATGTACTCAGCACGGAAGTGACTGGTTAGAGAGTCGACTATGATCAGCTTGACGTCGAGGCTCTTTGCCATCCTCTTTATTTCGTCCACGAGAAGCATCTGGTGAGCCGAATTGTATGCCCTAGCTACGTGAATCCTATCTAATGCGTCATCGGGCTCAATACCTACTGCCTCTGCCATCTGGGCTATTCTCTCTGGCCTGAACGTGTCTTCTGTATCGATGTAAACTATTTCTCCGTCAAGACCTCCTTGTTCCAAACTGAGTATGCAATTTACAGCCAGTTGATGGCCGATCTGAGTCTTGCCACTTCCGAATTCACCGAATACCTCGACTATAGCCTGGGTCTCAAAACCGCCACCCAGTAGTTCATCCAGTGAGGATGCCCCGGAAGTCAGCTTCTGTACTCTCTTTCTTCTGTCGAGTAGCGCGGCTCCACTGACGAATCCACCGATGTTAGCTAGTTTCTTTGCTCCGGCGATGATTTTTGCCGAAACCGCTTCTCCTAGCTCTGCTTGCTCTGCTAGCTCTGGTGGACTCATTACAGCTATTCCCAGGAGATCCTCAAACCCTGCTTCTCTGAGTTTTTCTGCTGTTGCTGGTCCGACGCCTGGTAAATCCTCTACCGAGGGTTCTGGATCATCCACTTCAATCACAATCTCTTCTTCTTCCAACTTTTCACTCGCTGTTTCTTCTGTCATCTAATCACCAATATTCTTCCGTTCTCAATCGGAGGTATATGAACAAACAAAGGACCCCTAGAGATTCTATGAAAGTATTCATTCGCCATTATTCTAAGCAGTCTATCGATTTTTCACTTTCACTTTATTTTGGTAGCGGGTGATGGATTTGAACCATCGGTCTCCGGGTTATGAGCCCGACGAGATAACCTGACTACTCCAACCCGCTGCCTTCTCGCTAGGGCCACAGTTATTTGAACGCGCGGGACGAGGAAAATCGCTTGAATGATGGGAACAGTATTGTGATGTCAGCACTCCGACTACATCTGAACCCCCCATGGACGGCCATTTGCTTATCCAGAATGCGACTCTAGTATTGCCCAACAGAATAGTCGATGGTGATATGCGTGTCTCAGGTGGTTTGATCTCTACAATCGCTGCAGGGGGTGGTTTGGAACCCGTAGGTGGCGAGACTGTGATTGATGCCACCGGGTTGCACCTGCTTCCTGGGGCAATCGACCCCCATGTCCACTTCAGGGAACCCGGACATACTGACAAGGAAGACCTAGAAAGTGGTAGTAGAGCTGCTGCTGCCGGTGGAGTCACCTCATTCCTCGACATGCCAAATAACGACCCCAATGCGACAAATCGTGTCACATTGGAAAGAAAGATTTCCCTTGCATCGAAGAAGTCTGTGACTCACCATGGATTCTTCATTGGTGCCACCAAGGACAACATCAGTGATCTCCAAAGTGTGGAAGGCATGGACGGTGTGTGCGGAATCAAGGTTTTCATGGGCAGTAGTACTGGAGACCTGCTGGTTCATGAGCAAGAGCATCTGGAGAATATTTTTGCAAATACCGGAGGCATCATCGCTACCCATGCAGAAGATGAGGAGCGGTTGCGACAGCGTACTGCAGAGTTTAGGCATCGTACTGACATTGCATCCCATGCCGAGTGTAGAGATGTTGAATGCGCCTTCCTGGCTACGAAGAGAGCATCTTCTCTTGCTAAGGAGCACGAGCATAGGCTGCACATCGTCCATCTAACAAGCCGCAAGGAGGCAGACTGGTTGCAGAAAAACAAAGGGGACCTCATAACCACGGAGGTGTGTACTCAGCACCTGACCTTCGATCAGGATGACGTTGAGAGATTGGGTGAGCGTGTATTGATGAATCCTCCAATTCGGTATTCTGAGGACAGGGATGCACTTTGGAGACGGCTAAAGGACGGGACGATAGATTGCGTGGTAACTGACCATGCCCCCCACACATTGGAATCAAAGTCTGTAGGATTTCCGGACTCACCGGCTGGAATGCCGGGAGTAGAGTCTTCTTTGCCTCTGATGCTTACTCATGCTATGGATGGCAAATGTAGCGTTTCAGATGTGGTTCGTTGGATGTGCGAGGGTCCTGCCAAGGTCTATGGCATCCAGAACAAGGGATCGCTAGTCGAGGGTTATGATGGTGACTTGGCGATAGTCGACTTGGAGGCTAGTCGGAAGATTACTGATTCAGATACCTGGACCAAGGTTGGTTGGACTCCCTACCATGGCATGGAACTTGTCGGATGGCCGAGGTACACCATCGTCGATGGTGAAGTCGTCCACAGAAGAGAGGTCGACGGGGATATCCGTGGGGTTCCCGTAGCTTCTCCTGGATCGACAGGTAGAGCGCTTAGATTCGGGTAGTCCGACTAATCCTCGCAATTTTCAGCATCTGTCTCGTTGCATGGATGGGTCTCTGAATCTTCTGATGAAGTCTCAGAAGCTTCAACCGCATCCTCCTCGAGCCCGTAGTAGTGATCTACTGGCTCATTTCCGGGGAGTTCCAGTTCGACTACCAGTTGAAGGTCCGCAGTCCTGTGGACTGTGGCACCACCTGCTGAGAATGCGTAGACGTAGTCCCCCATGAATATCGATCTCCTGATACTCGTAGAACCCGACCACCAGCTGAAGAGTCCCTCCTCGTTGTAGAATCCTGAATGCTCCACATCACCGTGAGTGCTGAGAGTCCCGTTCTGGGTGTCTACTTCAATCATCTTTAGCATGGAGACGTACTGGTATCCCGAGTAGGAATAGACTCGTCCATCGACCTCGATCTGGTCGTACACGTACCTATGCGTAGAGAGCGGGACGGCGAGCAATGACTCGGGGGCCCAGTAGTTGAACGCCTTGTGCTCGTATGTCGCCTCGGAGTACGACCAAGACCAGCCGCAGGTCATGATGTCCATGCAGTTCTCGTCCGTGTATGCTGGAGTCAATGGGATTGTGTCTGCGAGCGTGGGGTTGCTAGTGTTGCTGACGTCGAAGAGGGAGACCTGGGTGGTTGACCAGTCGAGGCCCAGTCCGTCCTGACCCCCTCCTATCCCAATTGTGAGCAGGTTGTCCTCGTCAATCGGGTGTATGTACGTGGATACCCCTGGGACGTGAAGCTCTCCAAGGATGGTTGGTGCGTATGGGTCTGAGAGGTCGAGAACCCATAATGGGTCGATGTTCATGAAAGTCACTAGGTACCCCCTGTCCCCAACGAATCTTGCACTCCAGATAGTCTCGCCCTCGGCAATTCCTCCGATGAACCCGATGTGGTCAAGATGCCCCTCCCCATCGTCGGATAGTATCGTGACTTGGTTGGTTGGGCCAGTCCATATCGGGTCCCCATTATCGTCTAATTCTGCTATTCTCCACCACATCCCCCAGTTATCCGAGGTCGAAGCGACTCGGATGTCTCCGTTGTGCTCGCTGATCGAGAATTGATCGTTCACTGTGCCCTCCACCCTTCCAGAAGCGACGTAGGTGGTGTGATTGGCGTCACTGATGTCGAACGAATGGATGTTGGTCGCGTCCTCCCAGTCGGAGTTCCTCCAGAACCACCACATGTCATTGGCTGGCTCGGCTAGGACTAGGGTGTCCTTTGATGAATATACATGGGCCCATGAGGAAGTGATGTGATCCACCTCCAGTGATGCTTCAGCATCGAGCATCCGTATTGTCATGATTGTCGTGAATCCCCTTCCTGCGCTGTCTGCGCTTGCTGAGAACTCGGTGCACTTCTCGTAAGTTAGTGGATGTGTGAAAATCTCTCCATCCCTCATCTCGTAGATATGCGGGACGAAGTCATCGAGAGTTAGTTCCGAGATAACCTGCTCATTATGCAAGATGGTCTGATTCACGCTATCGTTCCAGATCCCCATTCTCTTGTCCAGGTCATCCTCTGACCAGTAGTCATCAGGAAGGTTGACCCAGTTCCTGATTCCGTCGAAATATGTCCAGAGGTGTGTCACCGATCGAACCGTCCCATCGACCATCCTAGCAGTGTGATAGTTTCCCTCTATGTACATCTCCTTCTCTATGGTGGGTGAGGAGCGGTTTGTGATGTCCACCACGGTGTACTTGACTAGGCTCTGTACCTTGGTGTACGTGTATGGGATGTCGTCCTTGCCATCCCCATCACTATCTACTTGCACCGTGACCTCCCTTGTCATCAGATTCCGCAAGTCGCTGTCTGCAGGCAGGCTCCAGTAGTTGATGGATGAGGCGATGACCAGCCTATCTCCCTCGATCATCATCTGGGTCGGATTGCCCTCTATCGAAAGGTTGGATTCCATGGTCAGGTTTCCAAACTCAGGAACACCCATTATCAGCAGCAATTGACCGTTTAGCATGTAGATGTGGAATCCATCTGTCTTGAGGAAATCAGCCTCATCTACTCCTGACTCCTGATTGTTGGTTTCCGAGAACTCCCCCTCTCTTGAGCCTGAGCCTGAGTCGGTTCCAGCCGAAGCCCCATCATCTGTGGATTCGGCCATCATTGGCTCTTCAGCAAGCCCCACATCCATGAAGTCAGACCTGAACATGAAAGGCTCGGAGACCCAGTGCCAGTAGCTCTGCTGATCCAGATTGACTACCATCTCATCGTACACAGCCCGCTTCAGGTCTTCTAGAAGCGTGTCGCAAGCATCGTACTTCTGGAGAACGGGTGATGAGCGTGTCCTTTCTGGGAGATCCAGCTTTGGATAGTCGCCTTCCAATGCATCGATAGTCCTGTCAATGTCTTCGAATACGTCATCCACAGCCTGAAGACAGCCTGCGGTCATCATCAAGAAAAGCATCAGAAGTGTTGGAGCATTGCCTGTTTTCATGCCCATTCCCCCACAATCATCCTTTTGAAATCAGCAGTATCACAGATTAAACTCATCATCATAACAGGGGGAGTTGATAGGATTGGGGAAAGAGGACTCTGTGAGTGGAATATTGCTCGACGGTGCCGGTTCCTCCGAGTCCACTTCTTTTTCGGTCGTCATCTCAACGTCACCAGTGTCCGCACTAGTGACGAGGCTCTTTGTGCCGGCTAGGAAAATCAGCGCGGCAACCTGCATGTCCAGTGTTTGGTCCATAAGATTGAATCATCGTCATCTGTAATTTAAACAAATTGGCTGCATGAGTCATTGGCAATTCTACAGATCGGTTGGTTGGTGCGGACACCGGGAGTTGAACCCGGGTTAGCAGGTTGGGAACCTACTGTCATAACCACTAGACCATGTCCGCGTGATTCCAGCGAGACGGTCGTGGTAATTGAGAGAGTCGGTGATAGTAGAGCAATGCTACACTAGGCGTCTGAGGGTTTCCATTGCCGTGTCGGCGTTTCCTAGCAATTCCAAGCACGAGTCGATCCTCCCCTCGGATAAGGAAACTTCCGATTCAGATAGGGCCCTCTCAGTTTCTACCCTAGCATCATTATTTGCCGAAACCCCGGATGAGTCCAGTCTATTCCTGAGTTTTCTCCAGTCGTCAACAAGGAACTCCAGCATCTCTCTAGCCTCACTACTTCTTGTGGCTAGGGAATCTAATTCTGTGGTCAGTGACTGCATCGAGTTGTTGGCTTCGACCCAATTTCCAGCTTCGGCCAGGGATGAGACCTGCTCCAACATCTCCCTCCATTCCGAGCCCACTTCTCCGGCAGGGATTTCTCCCTCTATGCTCTTCCTTTGCCTCAATGCTCTCTGAACCGCTGTCTTTGCCTCTGCCTCCTCCCTAAGTGACCTGGTTACTCCGTCAGACAGACCTATTGCTAGGGATGGGTTGCCTCTCTCGAGGGCTTCTTTAGCCTCTTCTAGCCTCTGTTGGAATTCGGCAATAGATTCTGAGTCAGATGATGAGATCTCATTCTCAGCATCATCTATTGATTTTCTGGCTCGTTCCATTAGCCCTTCGACGTCCCCCATCTGCGAGGGTATCTCCGACACAATAGCCAGTGCATACTCTGGGTTCTCATCTGCCATGGCCTTCTTCGCTTCCTCTAGGGTGGAAATCAGCCCGCTTACCAAATGCCCTTCTCCGGTTGATACCGACTTCTCTGCCTCTTCGATTGCGTCTTTCGCTTCTTGCCAGTGAGATTCTATTTTCTCAGCCAAAAATTTGGCTTCCCGGAGCTTGTTCTCAGCGACCCTTAGGGATCCGTTATCGATCTCAGTGAGAGCAGCTTCGAAAATCGACCTGGCCCTGCCTGGATTTCCAGTTATCGATTCTGCGCGTTCTATGGAAGCAAGCGATTGGTCCTTGACCTCCTCAATGTCTGAAAGGAATGATAGTATCCTGTCTGCTTCACTCTCTGCATCGGAAATTAGGCTGATTCCCTTGTCGGGATTCCTCCATCCTTCTTCCCTAGCAGTCTTCAAGAGGGAGTTAGGCTGTTGTAGTAGGGTGTTTCCAGATTGCAACCCCAATATTCTGCTCTCAGCAATTTTCAGCCTATCTGAGAAAATCTTCCTTTGCTCCTCGAGGCCGTCCTTGGAGAGAAGGGGTGGGATCGTAGTTAGCGTGGCCGGTAATCCGACAATTAGGAAGGACTCGGTGTTGGGGTTTGTGAGTACGATGGGTATCGCCAGCCCAAAGCCGAAAGTTGTCATTAGCCCCCTCCATCTAATTGAGTTAACATCTGACCGAAGAATATGCCTCGAAGAAGAGAATAGTGCTGCTGAAACTAAGACCAGGAGAGCAATCGCTGCGAGGTTCCCCTCGCCAATCCGATTTAATTCAGCAAATGCTAGCAAAGGTGGCCATGCAATGCAGCATGCGGTCGAGACTCTGGTTCTTTGAATTGGTCCAAATTCTACAAGGTCTGGCATCATCAGAGCCGAAGAAAATAGGATTGCTGCCGGGCCGAATCTCTCCACATACGAGGATCCTGATCCAAATGAGTGGAAAATCCACCAAGCACCCAATAAAATAAGCAACAACTGACACACTAGGGCTGCCCGATCTACCCTGCCTCGATGTTTCGCAACTATCCGGTCCGGGTAGTCTGGAAGCATCACCATGGATGTCGAACGGGTAGAGGGGGTCAATATGTATGCGGTTCCATGATTGCGCATGGAGTGATAAATTCTCAACCTTCTACTCGAGTTTTGTTAAACAGAAAGAAAGCGGAAAGAGCGACGATAGCGAGAATCAGGAATATCAGGGCTAGATTATCTGCTTCGGCATTGTAATCTACCTCCAGCGGAATCATTCCATGAGTTCCTGCAGATGCACTGTCCCAATTCAAATACAAGCCTTCTATACTTTCGTTTTCCATCTCGAATTGGAATTCAACCGAGCCCCTTCCAGGTCCGCTTTCAAGAGAAGCCGCGAAGGGTTGCTCCGTCCATCTTCCACAGATATCCGAAAGACAAACTCTGGCGAAAGCTGGGTCTGTCCCCTCATTCTCGACTATAACCGTCAGAATTGCCGTTCCACCAACCTTGGAGTCTTCTGACAGGGTTGCCTCAACCACCCTAATGTGGGCCCCACTTCTTGGCTGAACAGTAATCGGGATTGTCTCCTCTCTGGTGTTTCCCTTGGAATCCGTAGCCTTGACCGAGATTTCGTGATAGCCCTGCGTCAATGGAGGTACCGGAATTGGTTCCGAAACTGACCAGTTTTGTTGATTCCATGATGTCTGAACCCCGTCGACCCAAATAGACCATGATAGGTTCTCGATTGGGTCCAGATCGTCAAAAGAATGTGATAGGTTTAGCATCAATTCGTCTTCCTCGTGGGAGTCGTCTCCCATCTCAATCTCGATTCCATTGGAAAATATCCTGGGAATCACAGTTGGGGGGTTTGAGTCAAGAACGTGAATGGTCCACTCTCCGATAGCAGTGTTTCCAGCATCATCTGAGACCAATAGAGCCACGCTAATAGTGGTTGGATTCCGAGCCAAGTGCCTTTGGTATAGGTCCATGTCAGCACCATTGACCCCCGATCCCTGGTTCACGGTGAACTCGAATGTTTGTTCGGACATACCCGATTGCCTCCATCCTTCTGAGATGTTGGTGTATAGTTCCAGCAGGACTGGTAGTGAGGAGTCATCTGAGCCATTTACATCGAAGCGGATTGTACTTCCGGCTGGAGCCATGATTTGACTGAGATTTGCAGGGTCGAGCAGGGAAATCGAGGATTCCCCTACTTCCAAGGTTCCTGCCCATGTTGGATTCATTCCGTCGACTGTGGGGTTATCGTTCCAATTTGACGAAACTCCATGGAAGTCGAGACATGTGGCATTTACGCTCATTACCTCGCCGTGGGAGAACCCGATTTCACCTGGGACGACTTCGAACCATGGGTTATTGTGTGTGCTGATTACCTCCCCCTCCCTACTAACCGTCCAGTGAATTTCAGTCGAGTCTAGCGGGCTGTCAGTGCAAGAAGCAGAGAAGGCCGTGGCCTTGTCCAGGGGAACTGTGGAGGAAGAGAGGGGTGCTCTGAAAGCTGCGATTATGGGCGGAATGTTCTCTGTAATCGTAATCCTGATGTCATAGGCCACTGGAGCCTGAGAACGATTTACGGTGAATAGACCGGGATCTCCGGAGATAACTTCTGACATTGGGCTGTATCTATATTCCCAGTCGTTGGGAAGTTTGATCTCGAGTGGAACTTCCTCCACCAATGCACCCGCTCTTGGGACATCAATAAGCCTCAGAGTCCTCCCATCTGATGTTCCTGACAAGGTGGCAGACTCAGACCAACTCCAATTCCCATCGGTCCTATTTACGGGACCTGGTGAAGGAGGAGTGACGACAATTTCCATCTGGCCAATTACATCCATTGGATTGTAATCGAAGCTGCAGCATCCGCCAGAATAAGAGTCAGCCCAATTCCTCGAGGAGTAAACTAATTCTGAGAACTCATCGGACTCTGTGGAGTTGATCCACCCGTCTGAGTTGCCAATCTGTGTGTCAATTTGCTGCAGTAACCCCAAGGACCTGTTGTCTAGCAAGTCAGTTCCATAGCTCTCCGAGATTGTGACCTCTGCAAACCATGTAGCATTAACTTGTGAGTTTGGAGAAATAGTGTCGGTGAAGTTGAGGAAGGAATGGCCTGATATTAGTGAGTATTCGAGAGGCTCTGAGTTCCGAGGAATCGAGTCATTTTCCTCCAGATTATGTGGCGATTCTTGGAATGGGACAAGGGCGACAAGGATTGAGGCGAGAAGTACTTGGGTGAGCCTGTGAATTCTCATCTGGTAGGACATTAGTTTCACCCTATGAATTCCCATGAATAATCACGGAACCGGAGAAGTCTATGTCCAGAGGGAACATCCTAATCTCAGACCCAAGTTCAC
>JAZANL010000075.1:0-4792 GCA_036251765.1 Thermoplasmatota archaeon
GGGGCATCGATAATGGATGGGGCCTTGCTACTTGTTGCTGCTACGGAGAAGTGCCCCCAACCCCAGACAAGGGAGCACCTGGCGGCCCTTGAGATAGCGGGAATCAAGAATATCGTAGTAGTCCAGAACAAGATAGACATTGTCAGCAAGGAGAGGGCCATGGAGTCATACAATGAGATACAGGAGTTCGTCAGCGGCACGATTGCGCAGGATGCGCCCATAATCCCAGTTTCGGCGCATCACGACGTTAATCTAGACATCCTGATAGAAACCATCGAGGAGACCATACCGACCCCAGATAGAACTGAGGATGAGGGGGGGCTGATGTATGTCGCTAGGTCATTCGATGTGAACCGCCCGGGCTCCAGGCCTTCCGAAATCAGAGGGGGAGTGATTGGAGGCAGCATAGTAGAGGGTTCTTTCAGTGTTGGAGATAACATCCTAATCGCACCAGGCAGGAGGGTCCAGGAGGGGAGCAAGGCCCGTTGGGAGCCTCTCAAGACCACGATCAATGGCATCAAGGGAGGGGGGAATGACCTGAAGACTGCCTTCGCAGGTGGTCTCTGCGGGATTTCTACCCCCTTGGACCCGCTGGCAACCAAGGCTGACGACCTATCGGGGCAAGTCATGGCAAGGGAGGGGGAGTTGCCCCCCATATGGGAGGAGTTGAGCCTGGACCTGGAACTCTTGGACAAGATGATCTCTGGAGGGGAGGAGGAAGGCGGAATAAGGCCCCTGCAGCCGAACGAGATGCTGATGGTCAATTCCGCTACTGCTACCAGCGTAGGTACCGTGGCCAATATTAAGGGGAAGAAGGCTACACTCAGCCTCAGGCTACCTATTTGCGCCAAGGAGGGCAGCAGGATTACGCTCTCTCGGAGAGTCGGATCCAGATGGCGCCTCATCGGACATGGAACCATCTCGGGCTGATCCAATGGTTTCAGTCCTAGTGGATGCATGTGGATGGGTTTCCCTGATAGATGCCGGGCTGAATCTTGACATATCTCTCAACGAAGTGGTTGGGAAGGCCGAACTGAAGATTACAGCAGGAGTAAAGGAAGAGCTGGATGCGCTAGCAATGGGTCGGAGTGGCCTCCTATTGGACCTCCTGTACAGCAGGTCAGAATTGATTGAGTCTGAAAAGGGACACACTGATGACGCCCTAGTGACTTTAGCGAAACAGAATGGATGGCCGGTCCTAACTGTCGACAGGTTGCTGAAGAAGCGACTGGTGGAAGGAGGGTGTTCGTACATAGAAGTGACATCGGGGCCTTCCCTGAGAATGGTAGAGGCCTAAGGAAGGGTGAACAGGCGGTCGTCCCCATGGCCATCCATCAGACCGATCCTTACCGCAGCGTCTAGCCAAGCATGAGCGTAGTTGATTGCTCCGAAAGAGCTGACTAAGTCTCCCTCAGAAGCAAAATGGCGAGCATCCGCAGTGTAATCGTCACACATCCGAAGCATCTCACTCAGCCTATCCTCGTCCAGCTTGCTCGAGGTGGATGGCGTTGCCTTTGACCTAGCCTCGGCAGTGAGTGCTAGATATCTCTCGATTCTATCAAGGGTGATTATATCCGACATCATCATCCCTCACTTAGCAAGGCTCCTGCACCATCGCTCAGCTTGAACAGCCTGCTTCTTCCTTCCTTCCTCACTGCTAGGATGCCTGATTTATGGAGTGAATTGTATATCTGGGAAAGACGGGGCCTCCCTACCTCGAGTCTTGCTTGTATCTCTGCATCGGAGGGGGATATCTCACGCGACGAGGCCACGGACACGACTAGGCGCTCTGCGTCGCTCATGCTGCCAAGGTGGTTCTGATCGACTATCTCCTTCGATTCCCATGCTGGGCCTCTGACGACGAATGGGGTTTCCAACTTGGTTATCTTGGGGCTATCCTCGATATTTTCTACCATTTCAGGTTCTTCGGTAATCTCCTCTGGCTCGAAATCGGGCTCAGTGGATATTTCTGGCAGGGTCTCCTCCAGATCCGAGTCAACTGTCCATAATTCGCCTTCGGAGAACAATACTTGCTTCTCCTCGAAAGATGGGGTTTCCGTACTGATTGACTTGCTATTTTCCTCTAATGGCGTGGCTCGTGGCATTTCTCTTACTGGTTCTTCATAGATGTGAGCCTGGGTTTCGACAATTTCCGGCTCTTGTATGGGTACTGAGTGGTCGGGCCCTGTTGGCATGGCATCATTCGTAATTCTAGACCTGTTTACTAGACCTGAGAAACCCCTATTGGGACCACTTCCAGGGGGTTCTGTGCCCTCTTCCATGGAGAGTAGTGTTCCTTCGTCAGCTGCCCATCCAGTGATTTTCTCTGGGCTCTCCGAGGTGATTTCGCTATCTGGCGAGGTTGCACTGTATTCTTCGTCATCAATCTCGTCGATTTCAGATTCTTGCTGATTTTCCTCCTCATCTGGCCACATGTCATCTGGTTCCACGTCCCAGTCGTCATCCTCTTCCTCTTCCTCAACGATATCTGTATCCTCTTCCTCCGGACGATTTTCCTCTTCTTCCTTGGAAATAGCGGTCTGCGTTTGAGTGGATGGTTCCCCTATAGCCTCTAACTGGGGTTCTTCTAGATCATAATCTGGTGCAACTTCCTTCTTTTGTGGACTCCAACTCCTTAGGGATTCTAGGGTGCCTTCTGATCCAAGTCCCCTCCTTTCATCTACGAGATCACGTAGGATTCCGATGACAGATCGAGCATTGCCACCTGTCCTGGACATGATCGCATCGAGCAGGTTGCTATTGATGTGCCACCTCTCGGGAGACATTCTGCGAATCCTGAGATCACTGAGCGATTGGATATTCTCACGAGAGAGTGGCTCAACTGTAACAATCTCATCGAACACCTCCTTGGTATTCTCTCCTAGAGATGCCATTTGAGAGTTGGAAACTGAAACTACCACTAGTGCCCTGAGCCTCCCCAGTATTGGCAATATCGAGGGCAGGAATGATGCCAAGTCTACGTTCGAGGGGTAGTCCAGTGCCACTAGGGGCAATGGTCCCGAAAGAGTGTCCAGAGTCTCTACGACTCTCTCTATTTTCTGATGCATGCTATGTGGGATTTCGTGACCACAGAATGTTATCGCTAGCTCGTCCAGGGCGCAGTTAAGCGGGTCTTCGCTGTGCCAATATGTTCCCACGAAACGGTCGTCGGTCTGAGAAGAAATTGCATTGATCAGGGATGTCCTGCCGGAACCCCTTTCTCCTGAAAGAAGAATCCTCCTAGGTGACTGGGAGTGCATATGCTCCTTCCACCTAATCAGGATGCCCTCCCTCCCGACTATCTCGCTGGCCCTGTTCCTCTCTATGGGCCTGGAGTCGAATGGGTTTCCTCGTAGAGCGGGTAGATCGGAAGGGGAGAGGTCGCTCAACACCATAGGCCATCAGCACCCTCTGGGATTCTTAATGTTCACGCATAGTCACGCATTGTAGAGTGCGAATTAACGGGTAATTCCAAATTGCGGTAGTGAAAAATTGGCAAAAATTGGTTCAGTGACAATTTTTTCATCTTTCATCATTAACGCATAATTAACGGTTCAGGAAAGCGTTAACAAAGCGTTAACAGCCAAATTAACGCATTTTTCGGAGTGGTTTTTGCTCGAAAAAGGTTAGAAGCCCGGTGACATGTCTTCGTCCTGAGTACAATGCCAATAGAGAACAGTCGCATCGGAGGGTTCTACAAACTATCAGTTTCAGAGAGAAGAAAGCTTCTCGCGGAGATCGCAGAATTAAGCGATGAACAGGTGGAAGCCTGGGCCAGCTCGGGGGAGTTGGACGAAGAGTCTGCTGACAGGATGATAGAGAACGTCGTGGGGACCTACTCCCTCCCAATAGGGGTAGCAACGAACTTCGTTATTGATGGGTCGCACTATGCAATCCCGTTCGTGCTCGAAGAGCCAAGCGTGGTTGCTGCTGCTAGCAACATGGCGAAGAGGTGTCTTGCCAATGGTGGGTTCAGTTCTGACAATGACGACCCCGTGATGATCGGGCAAATCCAAGTCGTAGGTTGTGACGACCCTGATGGGGCCATGGATTCGATTCTTTCTGCCAAGGAGGAGTTGATTGCCAACTGCAACGAAGTCGATCCCATTCTAGTCAAGTTCGGGGGCGGGTGCAGGGATCTATCTGCAAGAGTTATTGAGACGGGTTCGGGACGCATGGTGATTGTCCACATCCACGTTGATTGCAGGGATGCGATGGGTGCCAATGCGGTAAACACGATGGCTGAGACCATCGCCCCAAAGGTGGAAGAGATATCCGGTGGGACGGTCATCCTGAGGATTATCAGCAACTTGGCAGTTCTTCGACTGGCCAGGGTGAGTGCTGTTTTCACCCCTGAGGAGATGTCCGACGGGGGCCAGGATGCGGATCAAGGCTCCGAGGTGATTGACGGGGTGATCCAGGCGTACCACTTCGCTGAGGCAGACCCATTCAGGGCTACGACCCACAATAAGGGGATTATGAACGCAATTTCCTCTGTTGCCCTTGCCTGTGGGCAAGACTGGCGAGCCATAGAGTCTGGTGCCCACAGCTATGCATCTCACGAGAGGACTTACGGTTCGCTGACCAAGTGGTCAAAGGACGACGACGGGAATCTTGTGGGTTCAATCGAGCTTCCCATGGCAGTGGGACTGGTTGGAGGGGCAGTAAGGGTCCACCCTGCCGCACAGGCGAACGTCGCCCTCCTGGGCGTTGAGAGCGCAGACGAGCTAGCGAAGGTAATGGCGGCATCGGGACTAGCACAGAACCTAGGTGCGCTGCGTGCCCTGGCCAC
>JAZANL010000076.1:0-8111 GCA_036251765.1 Thermoplasmatota archaeon
CGAAGGGGCATGGGTGCGTTCGTTTGGCCAGCACCATTGAAGCACGAGGATGCTATGATTAATGCCGGCATTTCTGTGGTTTCAGATAACATGGACCCGACGGTTCTAGAGAAGCCCGATGGATCCCATAGGTGGTCTAGGCCAGCCAGCCAGCCACTCGATGATGAATGGAGGAATAGGATTTGTGAGTCTGGGGGGCTTGAGAAGGGGGACATCATGAGAGAAGCGTCTTCTTCCCTACCGATGTGGGGCGAAATAGAGAAGGATAGGAAGCGTAGAATCATCGAAGAGCAGGCATCAAGGATGCTCTGGCCCGGCAGCACTGAGAAATGGGTAGAGTTAGCTGAAGACGGCCTTCCATGGGGAAGTCCCAGGATTATTGGCCACAGAGGCGCAGGAAGCACGCACGGGATTTGACTACTACAGACGCCTATGTGGTTGTTCCTTGGCAATGTACTTCGGGCGGTAGATCGGAACTCCTCGGCCGTCTCTGGCATTTCTCTCATCTAGAATCTGGGCGCAAATTCCTGCCACTCGGGCCCATCCAAAGAACGTCGTATAGTAGTGGGGCTTCCTGAATCCAATGGCGTGCAATAGGCTCCCACTGGCCAAATCCACATTTGGATATGGGTTCTTTATCTTGGGGTGCTCCTTCAGAATTGGGGGTACTACCTCTCTCAGGGCCTTAGCGATCTTGTAGAACTCGTCATCTGGGCAGACCTCTGACCCGAGTTCGATCAATAGTCTGGCTCGTGGGTCCTCAGCCCTGAGCACACCGTGACCGAACCCGTAAATCGGCCTCTTGGCAGCTAGTTCGGCACGTACAAACTTCTCAATTTCTTCGGGGTCTGAGGTTCCGATCCTCTGGACGAACTCAAGGCAAGCCTGATTCGCCCTACCATGGAGTGGTCCGGAGAGTGCGTTCATGGCACTTGCCAGAGAAGCATACACGGATGCCCTTCCAGAGGCTACTGCCTTGCCAGAGAAGGTAGAGAGATTTCCACCACCGTGATCCATGTGTAGGATGAAGAAGAATCTGAGGACCCTGTTCATCATCTCCGCTTCCTCGCCGTCTACCCCTAGCATGTGGACGAAGTTCTCCACTAGGCCCAATTCTGTGTTCCTTGGGCGTAGTTTCTCCTTATTCCCACCTCTCAGAAGGAAGATCCTGGCCATCAACTCTGGTGTCCTGGCTATTAGGTTCATCGAGTCTACTCTGACATCTCCAGTTGTCTCTGCAGCACCCATGGCCATTATCCCGATTGAAAGCCAGTCCATGGGGTGGCCGCTACCCGGAGTTAGGTTCTCAAGGACCCTCAATGCGCCGGTTGGCATCTCCTCTCCCCTATGTGCAAGCTCCTTGCGGAATGCCGCTGACTCTTCTTCATCCGGTAGACGCTTGTGCATCAGCAGATAGATGACGTCCTCCTCCTCCAAATTGGCCAGATCGCCAACTGGGTATCCTACGTAATGAACCCCTTCAATCGGGTCCACATAGGATGTCTTGCAGGTACCAACCGGAATTCCTCGAAGACCTGAATCCAAGTGGCCTTCTGAAATCGAGAATATTGTTTCTTCATCACCCATATGGTTCCCAGCATAGAGGGTAACTGACACCCCGTGATAATCCCTCCGACCGCTTACTTTCAGAAATTAAGTCAAATTAGGCCCAACTTTCGGCCACACCTGTCAAACGATTCCAGGACTGAGTCGAGTTCCTCCCTGCTTAGCCCTGCTGACATCTGGGTCCTCACCCTTGCCTTGTCTCGAGCGACCATTGGGAATACGATCGCCCCCACCATTACCCCCTCCTCCTTCATCGATGTTGAGAGTTCTTGCGCCTTCCTGCTATCTCCGCACATAACTGGAACTATGGGCGTCTCGCTAACTCCAGTGTCAAATCCCATAGAATCCAGTTGTTCCTTGAAATAGGTAGTGTTCTGCCAAAGCCTCTGTACGTGCTCCGGTTCGGACATAAGCACATCTATCGCTGCCTTCTGGGCAGCTGCCACCCCTGGAGGCTGGCTCCCCGAGAGTAGCCATGACCTACTGTGATTCAGTGCATGTGTTCTGACATCTTCACTTCCTGCTAGGATTCCGCCTTGCACGCCCAGGGCCTTCGAGAATGAGCCCACTTCGAAGGTGACCTTGCCCTGGAGGCCGAAGTGCGAAACTATTCCTCTGCCTTCTCCCAAGACACCTTCCCCATGGCAGTCGTCCACGAATGTCATTGCACCGTACTCGTCTGCGAGGTCTGCAATCTCATCTAGCGGTGCGATGTCCCCGTCCATGCTGAATACCCCATCAGTGATAATCAACTTGCGCTCTGAGTCCTCGTTATCCTTCAGCACCCTCTCTAGGGCCTCCATGTCATTGTGGGGATATACTGCCCTGGAGGCCTTGGTTAGCCTAACCCCATCAATTATTGAGCCGTGGTTCAGCTCGTCTGAGATGATTACGTCCTCCGAGCCACGAACAAGTGTGGGAATGAGGCCCACGTTGGCAGTGTACCCCGCCGAGTAAATCAGGGATGCCTCGACCTCCTTGAACTCTGCACAGGCCCTCTCTGCCTCTAGGTGAAGATCCATCGTACCTGCAATCGCTCTAACGGAGCCCGATCCTGTGCCATACTTCTTCGTAGCCTCCACTGCAGCCTCAACGACCCTGGGGTGAGTGGTCAGATTCAGGTAATTGTTAGCAGATAGCATGATCATCTCCCTACCATCAATGGTACACCGAGGCTCATTCGCTGCCTCCAAGGTGGGCGGGTCCCAGTCCAAACCCTGGGACCTTAATTCGGAGTACCTATCCCTCATCCACGACAGGTCGACTGGCATGACTCCCAGAGGGCATCCTAGTTCATTGACTAATCGGAGGAGATGTTAGAGAGTATTCATGGGAGGGATTCCATCGCAGTACATGTCGACCGGGGACGTGAAGCTGGTTGTCCTGGGAATTGCACAGGATGGGGGAGTGCCACAGGCAGGATGTGAATGCGAAAGATGCGCCGATGCGATGAATGACCATTCGAAGATTTTGCATCCGGTTTCCTGCATGATTAGGGGGTCGGACGGGAGTATCCACCTTGTTGAGGCCTCGAGAGCAATTGCCTCCCAACTCGGCATTGCTTCTGCCTCCCTGGGCATTGGGAAGTCGGCAACACCCGACTCAGTAAGTCTCACTCATGCCCACTTGGGACACATAGACGGGCTGGGACAGTTTGGAAAGGAGGTGATGGGGCTCAAGGGAGTCCCCCTTTTCGCAAGTCCCAGCGTAATCCGGGCCATTGACCTTAGGGGTTTCTCAGGGCCCTTCCAGGCCAACGAAGTGGTTGCAGGAGTTCCCTTCAGCCCTTCCGAAGGGTGTGGTTTTGAGTTGGAATTCATCAGAGTGCCCCATAGGGATGAGTACTCGGACACACATGCAATCAAGATCGTGGGGCCTGCCCATTCTCTACTGTTCCTCCCTGATCACGATGACTGGGACGGGACCCTGGAAATGGTTGGGAAGAGAGACATAAGGGAATGGCTTAGTGCATTGGAAGTCGACTACGCCCTCTTCGATGGAACATTCTGGAGCGGGGGCGAATTGGGCGGCAGGGACATGTCACAGATCCCACACCCCACAATTATGGACACCATGAGTAGGTTGGGGAGGAAGAAAAAGGAGGACCCGGAGATATTTTTCATTCACCTGAACCATACAAACCCGGCTCTTGTTCCAGATTCAGAAGAGTCGAAGGAATTGGGGGCCGCCGGATGGGCAGTTGTAGAACAAGGGTCGGTAATTGTGCTGTGAGCGCAGGCCCAATATTATGAATCGCCAGTCCAGCGGGTGTTCGTGCGAATCAGTGGAACGGTGAGCAGTGGGCTTGGCAGAGCCCAGATTTTTATGTCTCAGAAGCACTATCAGAGCCAATTCAAAGTCGTTCTTGGAGTGGGTGCTTGGCCGGGAACCCTCAATGTTGACGTCAGTAGGGAGAGCGAGGGGGATTTCTCTCAACTTCGAGTAATCTCCGGTCTGGATGAAGGGAAAATCACCGAATCTGCCGTTCCGAGGAGGATTGAGGGTTTCGAGCGGGATGGAGAGTCATTCGGGGGCGCGACTGCATTCTGCGGAAGGATCAGGGTATCTGATGGGGATTGGGAAGATTGTGCAATTCTAATTCCGGACCTAACCAGGCACACTAGCACCGCAGAAGTGATTTCTGGGGCCTTTCTACGAGAAAGTCTGCCCTGTTCGGACGGGGACATAGTGGAAATAGAGCTCAATTGAGCCTGGATAGCCACTCCCTCTCCAACAGAGCCCCCATCTCGAAATGGGACATAGACAGCCATCTTCTGTAATCCCTAGGGTCACGCGGACGCCTGGAGAATGAAGCTGCAGGGGGCAAATCATCAGAAAAAGAGGATTCGAAGTCTCTATGAGAAATGCTCCACAGAACAAGTCCATCGGCAGGCCCCCTGCCCAGATCCACCTCCCTCTCAGGATTGCCTAGTGCTGACTCTAATTCTGAGATAGATAATCGACCAGAAGCGATACCAGCTAAAGCTGAGGCAATCCTACGGACTTGGTTCCAGATGAATGACTTGGCCTGAATGGAGAATCCAATCACCCTTCCATCTTCTGCCAACCAAGGAGTGCACTCTTCCACCGTACGTACTGGTTCCACTCCCTCGACCAATTTTGAGAGGTTTGTGAAGTCATGTTCCCCCTCTATGATGGAGCAAGCTTCTGATATGTCTGCGTTTTCGCTCTCGAAGGGCCATTCTTCTATTGCCTCTAGGCGATATAGGTACCTTCGTGATTCCGCGTATCTGACCTTGGAGTCAGAAGGTGCTCGATTTGCCGAAATAGCGACTGCCCCAACTGGAAGATGGTCATTTAGGGCCCTTACTATGGATTCCTCGCTGGCTTTCTGAGACACCGATTGTGGAAGGTCTATCCTTGCTAGATTCATCCTGACGCTGACCCCCGCATCTGTTCTGCTGGACATCTCCAGGCATCCATCTGACCACCAAGTTAGCCTCCTCAGTGCCTGTTGCAGTGACCCCTCGACAGTACCCACTTCAGGTTGCACTTGGGAACCATGGAATGAGTTGCCATGGTAGCCTATGGCGACCAGAAAACGGTCGCTCAAGCGGATCCCTCTCCCTACTCTGTCTGGAGGTACTCCAGAGCCTCCTCGGCAGAGGCAAATCCCATGCCAAGAAGGGCGAATTCGACGGCCACGGGTAGGAATTGCTTGGCGAATCCCTCGCTTCGATCGAAGTTTGTCTTGAAGTCTATGTTGTCTATAAGCATCTTAGCGGCCTGGTAGAGGTCCTGTGTTACGTCGAAATCGTCAGAAGAGTCGCCGAGTTCCTTGAGTTTCTTCAGCTCTCTTATCGCCATGGGGATTCTGTCGAACTCGATCAATGCATTTGCATAGGCTGCCTGATACTCAGTGCTCTCAGGATCTAGTGCCGCTGCCTTCTTGAAATATGCAGCGACCTGTCCCTCATTGATTCTGTCATTTCCCTTCTCGTCGAAGTTGCCATTCTCCTGTATTTCGAATAGTGCTGATTCCGCCCAGCCATGGTAACCTGATGGATCATCTCGATTAGATTCTATGTGCGCCTCAAAAATCGCCATTGCCCCCATGAAGTCCCCTTGTGTAATGCACTGTGCAGCCTTAGTTATCGTATCCTCGTCCGACATAATGTCCCCAAGATACGTGGAAGGACTTGAGGTTATGAACGGTACGGAGTGATTAGCAGAAAGTTTCTGCCCCACATGATTAGTTTTCGGTGGGCAAACCTACGTTCGAATCCATTAATTCGTTTATCAAACGGTAAACATCCATTGGGCGTCTGATACCATACAAGCAATCAGCCGGATCGGTTGCTTCCACCGTCCTGCTCCTCTGGACAGTTATCCACCCCAGCAGGACGGAAAGGACTCTTCTTTTTCCCTTCGACTGATCCCTTATCTCCATCGGGGATGCAGCACTAATCCCTAGTGACTCCACCTGCAGGCCGACTCCCGAACCAGTGACTACGAGGATGTTGCCATATCCGAGTAAGCGCCCGAGGATGGTTGGGTCGGCCTTGAGATTCTCCACTTTTTGGTATGAGATTCCATGAGCACTGGTTTCGAAGTATAGGAAGCTCTGACGTATGTGGATCCTCTTGTCGGTGATCGCGTACTGGAAGGAACGCTGGTAAAGGAGGGTGAAAGAAATCATCACAAGGAAAGAAAAGGCACCCAATGGGGCGAACCAAGAGAAATTCCATTCGGGAAGTGGATTGGTGAAACTTGAGCCGATTAAACCTGCAAACCACTCAATGATATCAATCGATTTCCAGATTACTGGTATGGATGATACTACGAGGAGCCATAAGGTTGTCCACGCCCCAGATGTTGAGAAGTTTGCATAGTGGTTGAGCTTGGTCAACAGAAGCATGATGATTACAAACCCCAATACTCCGGTAGTGTCGATTAACCACATTATCACAGTGAGCAGGAAATTTGCCTGGCCCTCTCCCTCGGGAGTGTCAAGAAGCGCGCCGAGGAAGAACGCTACATGAACTGCTAGGACTAGGAGTGCTAGGATGTACTTGTCTGCCATTGAAGCGGTTGCTGGCCCTCCTCTCCATATTGGTGTCTCGGATTCGGTAATCTCTGGGAAGTCGTTTCTTGTTGATTCGGCGTCTATTCCGGATTTGAATTGTTCAACGAATTGAGACATCTAAATTCCTCGGCTGGTGGTAGTTTCTAAGAGGTTGCTAATCAATGCAAGAACCCCCATGAGTGTTCTGCATTTCCGTGAATCCACTGGTAATCGTCCAGGGTCCTAGTCCCTTCTCCATCCTTTATGGTGAGCGAGAAAACCTCGAATGGATACTCGTTGTATGTCAGGTGACTGACCAAGCCCCCCCTTGTCGGTTGGTCGAAGGTCCATCTTGCTCTACTAACTGCCCTTATTCCCAGAGAGACGTGTGCATTCTCGTTCCATACTCTAATGCTGAAGTTTGGAAGCAGGTGCCCCTGAGAGTCCAGAAGCCCTTGGTCTGACTTGCTCAGATCGACCTCGCAGTTATCGAACTCCTCGGTCCTCCCCCGGACTCTGTCATGGAAGACTCCTGCAGTCTTCAGAGGGATTCTGAATGTGTCCCTCTTGCGCCATGGCTTGTCATCTTTTGCAGTAGATAGAGGGGTGATGTGGGGCATGAACCAGTCGAGGTACGAGCCATCGTCGAAGTGTACCATCCCCCAGAACCACGGGACTGAGGGTGCCTGAACAGTCACCTTCTGGAAGTATGCCGTACCTTCGTACTCTTCGCCGTCTATTTCCAGGCTAGACTTCATTCCCTGTAGACGTAGGATATCGTAACCCATCCCAAGGGCGATCTCATTGTTCCTGTAGGTCAGTTCACTCGGTGGGCCCCACCATGGGGTAAGGTGGGCCTCGAATTTGGATGGTGCACCACGAGAGCGAGCTTCCTTGTCGCTAGTAAGACTGAGCCACATTGACTTATTGCCCGGATTCATCCCCATTGAGAGGTCCTCCCTGTCTATTGGGACGACTGCTCCTGCTCCGAGGCCTTCTCCCTCTCCGGGCCATAGCGAGTGCTCGTCGCTAACGACAGCCATACGGCACTCCCTCATGGTCAGGGGTTCGTGCATTTTTTTCCCGTCATACCACCATGCACAAACCATCCCGGGTATTACGAACCCTCCTTCGTCGTCCTTGTGCATCCTCGAGCCGGGTTTCCACCAATGCCCACTAACTCGTACGGCCTTAGTCTCCTTAGTCGACCAGAGAGTCATCAGCTGGCGAGACCGCTTCGGATTGTCCGGATCTGGAATGAGGATCAGAACCCAATACCACCACCATGAGAGCCCGTGGATCGGAGGCATCACGTCCAGACGCCAGAGGGACGAGAAGTCCCCCTCGAACTTGCTGGGGTTCTCCTGCATCGGGATCACATTATCTCCCTGCGGCTGAATACTGACTTGGCGATGAAGACCCATGCCATCGTCACCAGTGACAGAACCAGGATGCTGTTCAGAAGAGCGATTCCGGCAGATGCGGTTCCTAATGTATGGACCGGGGGTTGCCAGAATAC
>JAZANL010000077.1:0-5080 GCA_036251765.1 Thermoplasmatota archaeon
TCGAAGTAAGAACCCCAAGCTGTAACTACCGTGAGCGGGACTGTCCACCCGTATGAGACAATGAAGTCGGACCCCCTCTTGATTATCCTCTGGCTCCTAGAGGCCTCGATATAGTCTTCCGGCAGAACCTTTGGAACGCGGACCTTCTTCTGTCTTGGCTCTCTCTTCTTCCTAGGTTCCCTCTTCCTTCTGGATTTCTTCTTGCTTCGAACTGGCTCCGGCTCGGCGACCGCCTCGGCTGCTACTGGTTCCGGCTTTACCTCGGGTTCAGGCTTGGCAACGCTCGGTGTGTCGCCCGTATTTATCTGGCCTGCCTTCTCCAAGAGCCCCATTCAACCACCATACCTGCTCGCGATGAGCTTGTACAAATCGAAATCATTAGACTCAGTGAATGACTTCATGACTGCATCGGGCAGGTCCACAAGCAGTTCATTAACCATCGTGAAGAACTCGCCTCTGGAATCGCTATCGATGGACTTTGGATCGTTGCCGACGGTCTCGAATAACTTGAATCCGTCCGATTCGATGAAAGCGACTGTTTTGTCATCGGGCAATTGCCCTAGGAGCCCGTTAACTACAGTGAAGAAGTGGGAGAAGTCCTCGTCGTAGCTCCTGAAGCTCTGGATAATGCCACTTACGAACTCGTCGAAGTCCAGGGAGCCGGAGTTATCTTTGTCGGCCTTTTCGAAGAACTCTTTCATGGATTCCATATCCAGCTCGTCGATTTTTTCCACGGAAACACCGGTCTTCTCGGCTACTCGCCCGACGAAATCGGAATCATCCATAGCCTCTAGGAACTCTTCCAGTGACATCTCAGTCTTTCTCGCTTCTGAGATCAGTTCAACTGTTGGCTTAATGGAGGTCAAGTCGTCTTGGTCCTTCTTCCTAAGGACAATTATCTCTCGATCGAGATCGGATCCGAATCTATCGGCATACCTGTCCATCAGAGATTCGCCTCGACCGGTGGAAATCCTGTCTATTCTGTTGTAGATGCTATCTCTTGAGTCGCTTGAAATAGAGGGGTTTGACATCTTCCTCTCTTCCCATACGGATTTGAAGTCCGATGGCTGATCCGAAGAGGGCTCCATTGGGGTTTGAGAGAGGGAGTTAGCAGCGTCTAGTAGGTCTCCGTCAGCAGATGGTTCTGGCACGAAACCGAACTGGGGGGCGGGAGGCTCCGATGGAAGTGGTGGAATTTCTGGCAATGGTGCTTCTGGTTCAGGCATTGGCATATTGATCCCTGGAGGTGGTGGTGGAAGTGGCTTTGGAGGGCCTTCGGAATCCGTATCTACTTCGTCCAACGGGTCAATCACGAGTAGATTCCGTAGTTCAACACTATTCAATATTCTGTGGCTTCGTAATTGAGATGATTCAATTAGTCACGTAAATTGGCAAGTCGGGCCTATTTGCATATCTCTGCCCATCCTTTCAGACAAAGAAACATCGCCATGGACTCCTGAACCTCAATTTCATCCCCCAACCTGGGCTCTATTCGGACCCCGGAGATCTCTGCAGTAACATCTTCAGCCAGGATCCGAACCTTCACGGACCCCCCACTGAAGACAACTGCCTCAGAAAGCGGATCAAAGCTGTCTCGGGAGTCTGGGTCTAGCCTTTCTAAGGGCAATTCAGTGACTCTGAGACCAGATTTCCCGTGAAGGCTACCTACCCACCTTATTACCCTCTTAGTATCCACAGTTACTACCTCGTCGGTCTCTCCCGCCGTCCCTATGACTACAGAAGAGTCGCCCTTCACTAGTTCCCAGAATATTGGAGTGCATTTTGGCCCAAAAACGGCAAGTCCAGCATCATTCTTCAGCCTGGCAACCTTGTCCGCGTTATCTGCTAGCTCTGCAAGTTCTATAATGCTGGCTTTAGATGTAGATTTCAGATTCACTTGTGGAGAGTTGGCCCGAGTAGTCAGAATTCCGTGCAACTCATCGACCAACGCCCCCTTGCCACTTTCCCCACTAGAAATCTTAGCCAACTTATCCAAAGTTGAATCGATGCCCTGCAAGGCTCTTCTACCCCACTCAGAATTATCTGAGATGGTTGATTGTATGTCAATTCCTTCGCCTCGGATGTAATTCACAATCTCTCTTCGCGCATTGGAGTCTAGGTGTAGTATGCCGGGGTCCCTGACGTGAATGTGAAACCCCCGATGGCCGGAGAATGTGAATTGGGCGTGCTTCTCTTTGAAACCGAATTCTGGCTCTAGGAATTCGTTCCATAGCCTCCATGCCTGACCCTGAATCACTTCAATCATTGATGGAAAGTCGTTATCTGAAACGCCGGGCAAATGATCGCCGTCCAAATCGAATATGAGGTCGGCCCCAAGCCAGCCCTTTTCTGTCATCTTCAGTTGTGATGGGTCTTGGTAGTACGCAGTACTATGAAAGCAGGAGTGGGGGGCTCTGCTCCTGAGGTAGGAATGTAGCGAGTTCTTGTCCAGGAATGACCTATGCCTATCAGGAGGAGCGCCGCCCCACGGGATGAACATCCACTCCCTGGTTCTCAATCTTGGTGGGGCCCAGATCGATGTCGGAGAAATCGAGTCGTAATACTCTGAAAATCTCAGTGCGAACCTGCTCCAGCCGCCGGCCATGAGTCAAATAAAGGGCCGAGGGCCATAAGTTTTCAATCAGCCTAGCTTCAATCCGCCTACTTCCTTGCCATCAGTTGAAGGAGAAGCGCCGGTTGCCTCTACGTATGCCTCCCAACATACATACTCGTTGTCTAGAACAATGGCCTCCGAGAACTTGAGGGCCTTTCCGGTTATTGCGCATACCGGTCCGAGTTGCCCTGAAGCGGTGGAGAGCTTCGAGGGGTCGGGCATGAGGGTCCCTTTGGGCGGGGACATTTCATTATTACGAGGAGGGGTGTGAACGAAAACGCATTTCAACTCAAAACTTCGCGCAATGAGCATGGCAGGGGAGGGGTTGAAAATTCGCATTGGCCATTCACCGGATCCTGATGATGCATTCATGTTCCATGCCCTGACTAAGGGACTAATTGATACCCATGGCAGGTCATATGAACACGTGTTGGTCGATATTGATACGCTGAACCAAGAGGCCCAACTGGGAAATTTCGAGGTTTCTGCAGTAAGCATTCACTCATATCCGAAAATTTCCGATCAGTACGCCCTGATGAATTGTGGAGCCTCAATGGGAGAGGGTTATGGGCCCATTCTAATCTCAAATAGAGAAATGAGCATTGAAGAAGCAAAGACCAAAGTTATCGCCATTCCTGGAAAAAGCACCAGTTCCTACTTATCCCTCGTTCTCGCTTTGGGTGATGTCAAAGTGAAGGAGGTTCCGTTCGATAGAATACAACCAGGTGTTCTAAGTGGTGAATTCGAAGCGGGAGTGATCATACATGAAGGTCAACTTACGTGGTCCAGAGAGGGTGCTTTCTCGGTTATCGACCTAGGTGTTTGGTGGAACGAGTCTACTGGGCTTCCATTGCCACTTGGGGGGAATGTTGTCAGAAGAGACCTAGGAGAAGAAGTATGTGAAGAGATTGCCAATGACATCAGGAGGAGCATAGAGTATTCCCTTTCCGATCCCGATATGGCTCTGCAAGATGCAATTAAGTGGGGACGAGGTATCGATGAGGATACAAATGAGGAGTTTGTCAGGATGTATGTGAACGAACGGACTATTGACTATGGAATCGAAGGTCGTGAAGCAGTGAGGCTTTTCCTAGAGATGGGCCAGGAAGTCGGACTTGTAAGGGATGACTTCGATCCGCGAGGCATGGAATTTATTGGAGATGGTGGACAATGACCGATAGGCCAGATGTAAGCGAGTTCGGGTCCGTTGACCCTGCTCCGGCCAGCGACAATAAGGCAGTAGCCAACCTTAGGAAAACACTGTGTGATGAACAAGAGAGGATGTTCCAGCGAATGAGGGCCCTATTTGCTCTAAGGAATATAGGGGGTAGGGATGCAGTTGAATCTTTGGCTGCAGCATTTGACTCGTCTTCGGCGCTATTGAAGCATGAAATAGCATATGTTTTGGGACAGATGCAAGATGACCACGCAGTCCCACACCTGATTAGCCGGCTAGAGGATTTGAAAGAGGACGTGATGGTAAGGCATGAGGCTGCAGAAGCCCTAGGTGCGATTGGAAACAGGACTGCAATGTCGACATTGGAAAAGTTCGCAGATGATGAGGAGGTCGTGGTAGCCGAATCTTGCGAAGTGGCAATTGATCTTCTGAATTGGGTTTCCAGTGATAAGCTTGATTACGCCGATTAAGCAGATACTAACCAAGAAGGTTCGGAGTCCATTTCACAGACCTCCTTTAGGAAGACCTGCAGACCATCGATTGAGGTTTTGTCCAGGGTGTTGGAGACCTCTGATTCGAAGTAGTTTCTGACCCTGTCTATTGGCAACCCAATCTTCTTAGATGCAATAGAGGCTACATCTGACTTGATTTTCTCGTCCTCCAGAAACTTGTTGTAGCTTCTGAGCATTGACTGCATTGCCTCATTTATGAGAACCGTCGGAGAGTCCTTTCTAGATGCGAATACTCCGAACACCATAGGTAGGCCTGTGATTTTGGTCCACTCACTTCCCAAGTCCATTCGAACTAAACCGGGGTTACTGAGTGCTGCCGATATTGCCCGATCACCGATTATTAGAGCCCCATCGCATTCCTCCAGCATCGTTTCTATGTCTGGGCCCATCGGCAATAGTTTGGGATCCAAGCCCCTCTGCCTAAGTATCCACTTCATGAGCATGTTAGATGTAGATGAGTCAGAGGGGAGGGCTATGTCGCGCATTGTCTCAAGTGATCTATTGCCGAAAAGTATCACGGAACCGACCGATTCCCGGCCGACTATCCCTATGTCCTGTAATAGGATTAGGTCATTGCAATTTGCTGCATAGTCGGCTGCCGGAATTGGGGCAGTGATGCAGTCCCTCCTCAGAAGATGGCCGGTTAACCACGAAGGTGGTGCGGCAAGGGTTCTCCAGTTTTGACCAATTGAGTGGAAAATAGGATCGCAATTGATGAAGGAGACCCTTCCAAGGACCCTCTCCCATGACATCCTATCACTGCCCTATTATTGGTAG
>JAZANL010000078.1:0-5698 GCA_036251765.1 Thermoplasmatota archaeon
GTCACCCTTCAAGGGATATTGAGAGGTTCTCGGGTGCTGAGGCGCATCCAACTCTGGCCGAGGTGCTGTTGAACCCGACTAGGATTTACGTCGAACCAGTGGTGGACCTTGTTCTGGAGTCCCGCAGGGAGGGGGGGTTATTGGGGCCAGATTCGATCAAGGCGATAGCGCATATCACCGGAGGCGGTTTGTCCAACCTTCTCCGTCTGCATGACAACCTCGGCTGGCATATCGATAGCCCCCTAGACCCACAACCAGAATTCGGGTGGTTATCTGAGGTAGGTTCTGTAACCCCACTCGAGATGCACAGGACCTTCAACATGGGCATGGGTATGGTGATTGCAGTCTCTGAGGACTCATCCGACGCGGTCGAGGAGTGGGTAGGGGATCGGTTACCTGGAAGCAGAAGGGTTGGGAGAGTTGTCGAGAATGGAAGATTGGTGACTCACTCTGATACCGACGTAGTCTTCTCCCACTACTGATGGCCAATTCCTTTTGTTAGGTCCTCCTCCGGGAACCATGTCAATTGACAGTGGGGGGGTCCCACACAGAGAAGGCAGGACCCTGATGCTCCTACCGAACTTGCCTGAAGAGGGCCAGGGACCAGGAGCCAAGGCCTCGGGCAAGGTGTTCTACAACCCGGCGATGTCGGGTAGCCGGACAAGGAGCGTGTTACTGCTAAGGCATGCTCTGGAGGAGGGTTTCCTCGGTGAAGGAACCGTCTATGCTCTCGATGGGCTCACAGCATCTGGTCTGAGGGCCAGGAGGTGGCTGAACGAGTTGCCTCATGAGGAATCAGAGAGGATCTCTGCCACAATTGTCGATCTGGAGGAGGATGCTTTGAGGTGGGCTGAGGCTTCTCACGATGAGTTTCCTCCGAATGGAGGGACCCTAGAGGCTGCCAAGGGCGACCTCAGGTCCGTAGTCCTCAGAAGTGGGAGACATTGGGTGGATATCGATCCCTACGGCTCTCCGATGCCTTTCATTGACTCGGCAATGCAATCGATGGCCAGGAGCGGGGTGATGGAAGTCAGTGCGACTGACACGGCTGCACTCACGGGGTCATCGAGTACGGCCCTGATGAGGCGATATGGAGCCAGAGTGAGTACCGATAGCCTTGCTCATGACTCTGGCATGAGGGTGATGCTGGCCAATTTCTCACGGGTAGCCGCGAGGCATGATAGAGCGATTGTGCCTCTGCTCTCTGTGTGGGATTCACACCACCTTAGGGTCTCGTTCAGGGTTCTGAAGAGCGTTTCTACGGCCAACGAATTGGAAGAGAACATCGGATGGAGGGTCCGATCCCCCACCAAGGAGGAAGTGGTTGCTTCTATCGGTTCTGGTTTGCACCACGACAGTGCAGTCGAATACCTGCCAATGCACTGCATGCTTCCTCTGAGCTACCCAATCGACAGAACCGATCCACGAGTCTCTGGGCCAATGTGGGTGGGTTCGGTAGGTGACAGGGATGCAATGTCATACATGACTGAGGAGAGGGCATTGGCTTCCTGTGGACCGGAATTCTCCAACGACGACCCACTTGGGTGGGACGAGCGTAGGGTCGAGGCCGAGAGGAGGAGGGTTTCGAGGAGCGTGAGGCACATTTCGGAAGAGGCCGAGGTGATATCTTCCAGGCATCTGGTTGTGGTCGACGACCTTGCTGCGTGGTTGGAATCGGGGGCGCCCCCGAGCCCCCGTAGGATAGTTGGCGTGCTCAATGAAGCGGGCCATTCGGCCGGGGTTTCCAGATATGGCAGACCCTCTTTCAGGACCGATGCGCCCTGGGAAGACATTGTGGAGGCTGCGATGTCCATTCAGCCGCCGATATAGGACATCTCGACCCTAGGCAGGGAATACCCAACAGAAGACCTTTCCTCGCTGTACCTGTCTGATCTCTTTGTCCAGACTTCCGTGATTGCCTGGGTCAGCTCTGAGACGTCGTGGTCGCCCTTGATGAGTTCTGACAAGTCGTGGCCGAGGGTGGAGAACAGGCAGGTGAACAGTTTGCCGTCTGATGACAGGCGGGCCCTCACGCAATCGCCACAGAACGGTTTGGACACCGATGAGATGAACCCAACCTCCCCAGAACCGTCCGAATGGGCCCATCTGGAGGCTACGTCGCTCGGCGCGTCGCGCATCATAGGCACGAGGTCGAACTCCTGTGAAAGGAAATCCAGAATCTCCGAGGTTGGGACGACCTGCCCGGGGGTCCACCCGTTGGTGCCGCCCACATCCATGAACTCGATGAAACGAACTACCACCCCGGTCCCTCGGAATTGCCTGACTAGCTTTGGTATCTGTGACTCGTTCACCCCTCGCTGAACCACGCAATTCACCTTGACCGGCCCCAGCCCACTCCTGGTAGCCTCCTCGATTCCCTCTAGGATATCGCTGACCGTCACACTGGAGTCAGTGATCTTGGAATGGAGGTGCTGGTCGATTGCATCAAGGCTGATCGTGACTCTGTCCAACCCGGCCTCGGAAAGTCTCGATGCCTCCCTCTTGAGGAACGAGCCGTTTGTGGTCAGCGCCACTTCCAATCCCAATCCAGATATCTGCCTCACCAGGCTTGGGAGGTCCCTCCTGAGAAGGGGCTCCCCCCCAGTAATCCTAACCTTGCTCAATCCCAATGGCTTGCATGCCGTGACGAACTTCTGGATCTCCTCGTAGGAGAGGATATTGCTCTTGGGGAGGAACTTATGCTCCTTCCCGAACCTCTCCCTGGGCATGCAGTACCTGCATCTGAAGTTGCACCTGTCTGTGACTGAGACCCTCAGATCCCTGAGGGGTCGGCCCATGGTGTCAACTGCCACGTGCGTTCGATTCGGCCTCAGGTGAATTAGTTTGTCTGAAAGAGAACAGGTTGAAGAATGAGGGTTCACTGCCAGATATAGATGCTGGAGATTACGGACAAGGCAAGAGAGATGCTGGACAAGTTCGCCGAGCAGGCCGATGACGAGGTCGCTCTGAAGATCGTGATCCTGGGAAGGGGCCCCAAGGGCTTCCAATATGACTTGCAATTGATTGGTTTTGACGATGCTGTGGAAGATGACGTCAAGACCGAGGTAGATGGGATGACTGTTTTCGTCGGGGCAAGAAGCGCCCCCTATCTGGATGGTACGGTTCTTGATTACAAGGAGACCCTGATGGGAGGGGGTTTTAGTTTCGAGAATCCCAATCCCCTGTGGATAGACGACATCTCCAAATCGGTTGCCGAGGTGATTGAGAGTCAGGTAAACCCACTTGTAGCATCCCACGGAGGACACGTCGATCTTGTCGGTGTCGATGATGGGAAGGCAATGATTTCGTTCGGAGGCGGGTGCCAAGGTTGTGGGATGGTCGACGTCACGCTGAAGGAGGGTATCGAGGTGATGATCACGGAAGGGGTCCCTGGGATTACTGCGGTCGTCGACATGACTGACCACGATGCGGGGACCAATCCCTTCTACTGATTAGTAGATCATGGGTACGTCGTCTTCGTCGTCACCCGAATCAGGTGCAGGGAGGGCATGTGACTGGGCCCTCTCGAAGGCCTCTCTGACTCTTTCTTCGATGTTCCTAGCGTCCTCCAGAAGGCCTTCTACCGGAACCTCGATTCCTACGAGCTCGCTCAGACCCTCCACGGCAATCAGGGCGGCTCTTGCGTCCGGGTAGATAGGGTTGCACTCTGCTAGCAGGGCTGTGACATCCAGCCCCCTCCTCTCACCCTCGGCAATCAGGTAACCTGCAATACCGGTTACCACGCCTTGCTGAATCCTCTGGATGCTTGAACTGTCTAGTTGGTCCCTCCCTGTCGAGGTCGATGAAACCCCCCAGAGCTCGCTATCCTCCTTTATCCCCAGATCGTTGCTTACTACTCCGTCGATTACGACTAGTCTGTCGAATCCGCCTTTGGTAAACCACTCCAGCACGGTATTCGCGAAGTGGATATCGTGCTCGCTTGTGAATTGGATCTCAGAGGTGAAGACCCCCATCCCATCGCCTTGGTAGACTCTGACCGGGTGCTTTGGGACCGAATCGTGGATTAGTGCCACTGCAGGGAACTTGGGGTGTAGGACTGTCCCCATGGGGCTCAATTGCAGTGAGCTGATCAGGTGAGAGGTAGCGATTACTCCGACGGATCCTACGGTTGAGAAACCGCAAACTGCCGTTCCACCCAATCGAGACGGGTCTGCCTCAGAGTGCAAGACCAGCGGGTAGCCTCCTTCGGTTTCGTCGCTCACGGCATAGCGTTGGGTGGATGCTCTTTGAATCTCACGGCTGGCGGCAATTGAGTGAGGTGTAAAGGAAAGAATGGAAAAAATAACCTGATAAGTACCCTCTCGCAGGGGGCCTCGTGTCAGCAAAGAAGTCCGAAGAATTGGGCGGTCTTTTTCTGAAGCTAGGTTCCCAGGACATCAATCTAGCGGACTATACCAGGGAGGCCAGTGATCGTTGGCTAAAGGTGACCAGCCAGGACACCTGGTCATCCACCCTTTCCAGGGTTCGAGTGGCCAGGCAGGAGGCCTTGGAGAACACCCTTGAGTCCATTCGGGCCAGTGGGTTCCCCGACAGGGGTTCGTCATTCGCTAGGCTTCTGAACTCATGCAGCATAGAGAACAAGTCTGATGTTGTCCTGGCCGCAATACAATACATGAGGTCAGTGGAGAAGGAGGGAAATACCCCTCCCAGGGAACTGAGGAGGCTGATTGAAGAGACGGGGATATGGACGAAGAGATCGGTCAAGAAGTGGAACGTTTCCCTGTACATAGGAAGGATGCTGGAAGGGGGTCCTGGAGGTTCTGGTTCGTTCCTCGAATACCCTCGCAGAAGACCACGGAAGAACTCGTACGTCGTGTTGACCGAGGCCGGCAGGGACCATCTTGACAAACTGTCGTTGAAGAGGTGATTGAGTGGCCGAAGATGGGAAGGATTGGTCATTCACCTCCCATGTGGGCGAGGATCTTCGTGGTGTGGACCTGTCAGGCGCTAACTTGCGAAGGGCGATACTGGACAGGGCCGATTTGGAGGGGGCCGATCTGTCCGGGGCAGACTTGAGGAACGCATCCATGCGAGATGCGAATCTGATGAAGGCAGCTCTCGATGGTGCAGACTTGAGGGGAGCGAGGATGGTGAAAGCCCGACTGGGGTTGTCCAACCTGCAGGGAGCTAGGCTGGATGGTGCGGACATGCGAGGCATTCGTGGGAAGTATGCTGTTTGGAGGGAAGCCAACTGGTGGGATGCCATCATGGATGAGTCGCTGACGAAGGCGCTTTCGAAGAAATGGCCCAAGGACTAGTCCGTTGGTTCCATCTTGGCTAGTCCCTCCCTCATCCAGCCTGGGACCTCCAACTTTGACTCGACCGCTCGCATGTCGGTGCAAACTGTGACCTGGTCTGCGATCCAGCAGAGGACCCCCTCCTGGTTTCGGAATTCATAGTGCCAATGAATTGACGTCTTTCCAATCCTGGGAACTGTGATCGTGCAATGCACCGTATCGCCATAGGAGATGGGGTGGATGAACTGGGCCTCGCTATGCACCAGGGGGAAGGCTATGTTGTGGGAGGACAGTATCTCGTTGTAGTGCAGGCCGCAAGAGAATTCCCATGACTCCTCGTAGAATCGGTGAGCCATGTCCCAGAACCTCGGATAGTAGACGATTTTTGCCAGGTCCACCATCGGAAAGTCGACTCTCCTCTCTGAGACGAATGCCATGCT
>JAZANL010000079.1:0-6720 GCA_036251765.1 Thermoplasmatota archaeon
GGCGGCGTCTGGGAGCCATACACCAGGGCCAGTGATGCCAATAAGCGAATAGTCAGAAGATCCTTGGAAGGGGCCACTGCGACGGATATGACGGTAATCGCACAACAGGCGGCACTCGACTTCGAGAGAAAGCTTTCCGAGAGAGATTCAGATGCATCAACAGAAGAGGAATAACTCGGTTTCGCTGGAGTTGCTATTGGAGCACAACGATTCAGGACCACTCTCTTCATCCCTGATTACAGAGGCCGAATTCTCACACAATCAGGGTGAGATTTCCTTGGTACTGGAGGAAAACTCCTTCAGTGACATCCGGGCAAGATGGAATTCGATAATGAGAGCATTAATTGCTTCCGAACAGTCTCTCGAAGCAACGGGCGGGGGTGACTAGGATCAGCGAGGAAGTCACAACAGAAGAAATCCAGTCCCTAGCCAGAGAACTCCAGATTCTCAGGAATCAGATCCAAACAATTTCATCCCAGTCTTCAGAGTATGCAATTACAGTAGAGGCCCTATCTAAGCAAGACCCAGAAAGGCCGGTTTACCGTTCCTTGGGAAATATTCTCCTCGAGGTTGATGACAGAGAATCACTGGAATCAGAGTTAAATGAAGCTCAAGAAGCACTTAACGAGCATCTCGCAAGACTCGTAGAGAGGGAAGAAAGCATCCGTAAAAAGTACGAAGAGATGGCCGAGAGCTTCGAGAGGGCGTGAATATTGGATGGTCAGTGAAGAGGAACCGAGCGAAAATAATTTATCAGACTCTCTTCTTTTCAAGTCATTATTGTCCGAAGGAAAAACCGAGAAAGCACTGGCTCTCAGCGAGAGCATTCTGGAAGAATCAAGAAAACTAGGAGATAGGGATTTTGAGGCAGAGGCTTGGATTAGGATGGAAAGGGCACTTTTGGGCGCAATCGAACCAGAGAACGTGGGTAACGAGCTAAGATGGTGCGTGGATAGGCTTGCTTCCGTTAGTCCAGGCTCCCCTCTACACGGTCTTGCTCTGCTAAATCTGGCATCTTGGCATCGAAACTCCAACGAACGAATGATGGCCCTAGTTACGCTTGCAGACATCACATCCGAAGCAGGTCATCCCGTAGACGTGATTGGCCTTTCTCGCCTCGAATCAGGGAGGATTCTTGCCTCCATAGGTGATCTTGAACCTGCAATGCGGCATCTCTGGATGGCAATGAGGCGCCTCTCATCTTCAGAAATGGCGACGGAAGCAGTTGTTTGTGCGATGGAATGGCTAGACATAGCATTGGATGAAATTGACCGAGATTCCCCATCCATGGATGAGAGGATCGTAAATGCAAAGCCCAGGGAAGCCCCTGGAATGACAACGACTCCAGCAAATCCTGCAGACATAAGGGAGGCAGTTGAGTTAATTCTGCAAAGTGCACTAAAGGATGTCTCAGGAGAGAAAAGAGACGATCTGGGCTTGGTCTTAGATGCTAGCGAAACCTTGGAAGAACCCCAATGGAGAGAGGCAATTGAAGAATTGCGAAGTGATATTCAAGACCCTAGGCTAATTGAAGTGCTCCAATCATGATTGATTATTCTACCAATCTCTTCCTCTCCCCAAGCCGAATTTTCTGGGACTTCTAGACACCAACCAACTTCATCTATCGCTTCATCAAGAGATTTCCAAGGTTCCGGGCTAACCGGGGCGTCTATTTCCACTAGTACCACATGTCCTCCGTGGACTAAATCAGTATCAACTGCCTTTGCTGTACCCAGAATACCTGCTTCTTCGTACAACTCCCTTAGTGCAGCTTCCTCTGGGGCCTCATCCTTTTTCACGCGGCCACCAGGCAACTCCCATCCTCTTTTCCTATTCTTCACCATGATCCAGCATTGCTCTTCTTCCGTAGAAACCGCCCATACAACGACAAAAACCATGCTTAAACCTCCAAATCATTCAGTATCTCAGAGACCTTCTCTGCAGCACCTTCCACACCTTCAGCCACCATCCTCCTCGCGAGAAAGAAAGCTTCCGTAGTTTTCCCGTTGGCCCTCAGTCTTTCAACCTTAGAGAATGGCCCATCTCCTAGGTTTTCCAACATTTCCACACTCTCACCAAGTTGCTCTTTTTTTGTGAGGCTCCCAAGTTTATCTAGAAACGCCGTCCTGTCGGAGATTGAGGGCTCCTTCCATGGGACACTCTCTCCACCCTCAACAATTGACTCCATTCTTGTCTTGAATCGTTGTATTGCCTTCGAGCCCGGAAAAACGCTCTTAGACTGGTCATAGCAAAGCCATGCTTCGTCGTACTGCTTCCTTCTCTCGTACATCATTCCCAGCTCTTCCCATGCCTCATGATTAGTTGGCCTCTGTGATAGCAGTATTCTGGTCAACTCAAGAAAAACATCCTCCAGACCACTCCTTCTTACTCTCTCCAATCTCCTAGAGAATAGGATATTCGACCTTTGATCCGAAACGTCGAGCCCCTTCAATCGTTCAGTAAATTCCTCCATCCCTCCTGGCTCCCTCTCGGTCTTTTCCCACCATTTGTCCGGATCCAGTGGGTCATTGGAAAAGGCAGCTTCCAACAAACTCTCACACGAGTCAATTATGTCTCTGTCTGCCAATTGCTCCATTAGCGAAGGATCTCGACCCAGTACAACAAACAGGTCAGCCAGTACTGCCCTAGCACCTTCAGAATCCTGCATCAATACTTTGACCTTAATCAGAATCTTCCAATTATCCTCGTTAGTGAAGTCGTAGAGGACACTTTGCTTCGCACTCTGCTCCGCCCAAGAGAGATTCTTCTCGTCAGCTTCAATCAGTCTAAGGAACTTTTCAGCCTGACTTCTGTACCTGTTTCCTAGGCTCCTACGAGGGTGCTGCAGTGCTTCTGAAAGAAAGCCATCCCGCATTAGCCCGCCTCACAGAACAGACTCATATGGTGATCGATCGATTCCGGGCTCTATGGTTGCATCCATGCCTATCTTGCTCGTCGTTCCATCCGGAGAACGGCTTGGATCCAAACTTGACCCCTTCTGACTCGAAAGAATCAGCGTGTCCTTGTCTGGTTGCCACCTCGTCATCAAGGCCCATTCTACCCTCGAAGAATCGGTTACATCTATGTCTTCGTCAACTACAATGACCTGCTTCATCGATTTATGTCCATCCAATGCGGCTTTTATCGCCTTCATGCCATCCTCTCTTTCCTCTGGGATAATCTGGACAACTGATGATAGCCACCCACTTCCACCATCTGTGAGGTATACGTCGGTGCACGTAACAACTTCCGAGACAGCAGTTTTGATGGTTGGGGCCCTAGGCATCCCCATCAGCGTCATATGTTCGACTCCTGCTGGAATAAGGGCGTGGAAAATTGGGTCGTCCCTGTGGTGAATCTTATCGTATTCGATAATAGGCTCTAGCCTAATGTCATCAACAGTCCCTGTAATGTCCACATAGGGGCCTTCTTCTCCTGTTGAATTTGTTATTCTAGCCTCCATGGCATATTCAGAAGCCGCAGGAACAACAACACCATTTGCAAGCTCGACAACCTCCAACGGGGAGCCATACAACCTCTCATGGAGGGCAGCAGCAACTCTCAATTCGTCCAGTGGCTCGTCAAATGACATCGCAGCAGCAAGGAGGACCACCGGATCGGGCCCGTTTACAACGGCAATTGGAATCTCTTCGTTTCTCTCAAATGCCGTATCGGCCATCGTTCTCAGATGCCTCGGAACAAGTCTAACACAAGTGGAGTCCTTGCCTTTTACTAATTGCCTGTGGAAGGAAGCGTTCCTGACCCCATCATATTGTGCTATGATGATAGAGGCAGACTGGTACCTGCCTCCGTCCTCCCTATAGTGCCAAGGAATTGGAATCCTCGATAGATCCGTATCAACCATGGTATTGTCCAATACGGGTGCATTTTCCTTGTCTATTAGAACCGGCTCTGAGGGATTCTCCATTGCCCAAGCGAGTATGTCTATCAGCTCTCCTGGCTTTACTTCGAATGCTTCACATAGCCTCTTTCGGGTAAGTATGTTCATAGCAGCCCTATGTCCCGGCGTTTCAGTAATCTCGTTGAACAGGATAGGCTCATTTCCTGAAATTTCTGACTCTCTCTTCATGTCAAATTCTACACTAACCGGAGAGTCACTGACTCGACTGCCATCTACAAGTTCCCTGAATCCCACGCTAACTCCCGGAGAACTAAGCCGCTTGAATGTTAGGCCTCCAAATCATGTCTATGGGGCCAATCTGATGCATGAGCCACCCGTCAGTCTCATAAATGGAAGGCAGGTCGCCGAGCCGTCATTTTGAGGTGTATGCTTGGGGCGAGGACTATTCTCTGGTTCGAAGATGAAGTCTGATCGTAAGAGGTATAGGTGGAAGGAGAGGAAATTCCGCAACAGACAAGCCAAGAGAAAGCAAGGCGGTGTTCTGAAGCATGATCCACTCCGCGGGAGCCCACAGGCGAAGGGAATTGTAGTGGAGAAGGTCGGATTCGAGGCCAAGCAACCCAACTCAGCAATTAGGAAGGCAGTCAAGATAAGCCTGATTCGAACTGGCAACAGACTAACCGCATTCGCACCCGGAGACGGAGCAATTTCGTTTATCGACGAACACGATGAGGTAATGGTCGAAGGCATAGGGGGGAGCAAAGGCCGGTCTTATGGTGACCTTCCTGGAGTAAGATACAAGGTTATCAAAGTCAATGGCGTTTCACTTGATGAAATGGTAAGGGGTCGGAAGGAGAAACCAGTTCGCTGAGGTGATTTAGATGGATGATTCAGAGGATAACACTCAGACAGAGAGTTCCGAGGCCCCCATTGCCGGGATTGGCACTATGGTGTTCGGCAAGTGGGACGCCACTGAGGTAGTGTGCAGCGATCCCGGAATTTCACGTTATGTCAATCTGAGGATGATCGGAGCCCCCCACACGGGTGGCCGACATGCCAACGCGTGGTTCGGAAAGCAGGATCTATCCGTAACTGAGCGATTCATTAACAACTTGATGAGATCGGGAAAGTACAGTGGAAAGAAACAGTACTGTGCAAAGTCTCTAGATGAGGCATTTGATAGAATCAATGCTAAGAGCGGAGAGAACCCACTTCAGACTTTCATCGATGCGATCACTGAAGCCGCTCCTTGCGAAGAGACCACGAGGGTCAGAATTGGGGCAGTTAGCCAGCCAAAGGCAGTCGACTCTTCCCCCAGCAGAAGACTCGACCTTGCACTAAGGAATCTTGCCATCGGCGCTGCCTCTGCAACAATGAAGAGCAAGAAGTCACTTACAGAGGGAATCATTTCTGAGATTTCTAAGGCATCAGAAGGCGATGTCAACTCCTTCGCAGTTGGGAAGAGGCACGAAGTAGAGAGGATTGCTGCCTCGGCCCGATGATTACATTTTGTCCCACATTTATCCCATTCACTGTAACTGCTCAATTGTCTTTATGAACCGTTTTCAGGTCGGAAAAATTACTGGATGAGAAAATGGGTCGTAAGGAAGACAACATCAAGCGCGCTACAGAGGTAATGCACATTCGTGAGCGAATAAGGAATCTAGCTATAGCTGCCCATATCGATCATGGAAAGACCACACTATCGGACAACTTGATTGCCGGAGCAGGCATGATGTCTGAAGAGTTAGCAGGAAAGTCTCGTGTGTTGGATTTCGATGATCAAGAAAGCGCTAGAGGCATCACGATCAATGCGGCTAGCGCTTCTATGGTTCACGGAGTTAATGGCGAGGACTATCTGATTAACCTGATCGATACTCCTGGGCACGTAGATTTCGGCGGGGACGTCACTCGTGCGATGAGGGCAGTTGATGGGTGCATAATACTCACATGCGCAGTAGAGGGGGCCATGCCTCAAACAGAGACCGTTGTCCGTCAGGCTCTGAAGGAGAAGGTCAGACCAGTCTTATTCATCAACAAGGTGGATCGGCTAATCAATGAGCTACAGGTCACTCCAGAAGACATGATGGCTAGGTTCCAAGAGCAAATAAAGAAGGTCAACAACCTGATCAGAACCTTTGCACCAGAGCAGCACAAGTCGGATTGGCAAGTTGACGTAGCTAAGGGCACAGTTGCCTTCGGATCTGCATATCACAATTGGGGCATCACCGTCCCGTTTATGCAGAAGACCGGAGTAAACTTTACCCAGATTTTCGAGTTCTGCAATAACGATCAGCAGAAAGAACTAGCAAAGAAGGCCCCAGTTCACGAAGTTTTGCTAGACATGGCGGTTGAAAAGCTACCCTCCCCATTGGTTGCTCAAGAGTATAGGATTCCAAACATCTGGCAGGGGGATCTTGAGTCTGAAGTTGGTAAGACCATGATGAATTGCGATGCAGATGGCCCACTATCTCTGATGATTACGAAGATCTGGATGGATCCGCATGCAGGTGAAGTGGCTGTTGGCAGGGTCTACTCTGGGACAATCAAGCAGGGAGAGACCGTGTGGGCCAGTGGAGCCGGGAAGGCTGAGCGTGTTCAGCAGGTTAGCATGATGGTCGGAGGAGATAGGATTCAGGTTCCGGGAGTTTCAGCAGGCAACATTGCTGCATTGACTGGAGTTAGGAGCGCAGCCGCAGGGGTCACAATCACCAGAGATAAGGATGAGACTCCATTCGAGGCAATAAGGCACTATTCAGAACCAGTAGTTACGGTTGCTATTGAGCCGAAATCGATGAAGGACCTACCCAAATTCATCGGTGCATTACGAGGTTTAGCCAAGGCCGACGCATCTCTAT
>JAZANL010000080.1:0-4413 GCA_036251765.1 Thermoplasmatota archaeon
GTCAGCCACTTCGTCCTCGTAGAGGCTGACTGGGAGGTCATCTGGGCCAACAGGGTACTCGCACTTGCAGGGCCCAGTATGACGAGCCAGATGACCCAGTCCCACGGGTCAGTAGTCGAGTGCATCAGCACCTGCTACGGCATCAACCAGAACTTCAGGCTCTGGTGGATACTCTACGTAACCTTCGGGGTCCTAGGGGCTGCCTACGGTACCACGGGCGACAAGCCCCTGCGCTTCGCCCTCCCGTTCACAGCCATGTCAGTCTTCTTCATCTTCATCGCCTACAACCAGTCTTCGATCAACTACCACTGGGAAGGACCCGTCACGAGGCTAGTCATCGCCACGCTGATCGGCTACGCCGCGTTCGGAGCATCCTACTACTACTGCCTTACCAACGAGGAGTACAAGGCCAACCGGCTCAAGTCGAGAATAGCCATAGCCGGGGTGCTGACCTTCTTCTTCGCCCTGGTCATCATGAACCCGCCCGAGTTCGTCAAGGACATCGCGGTGTTCCTCGGTGGCGAGCCCGCCCAGGAGAGGCTCGACGACGTGGTCGCAGGAACCTACGTGCCTACTACGCTCGACAAACTAGCCGGCGACGGCATCGAGGCATCCCAGTGGGGCGGCCTCTTCGTCAACCTGATCATTGCCACCGCGGGCGGGGTCCTAGGGTTCGGGATCGGAGTGGTCCTGGCATTCGGACGCCAGAGCGACCAGCCGTTCTTCAGCGTCCCCTCGGTAGCCGTGATCGAGCTCGTGAGATCGGGCCCCCTGATCTGCTGGCTGTACTTCGCCGTGTTCATGATGCCAGACCTAATGGACCCGTTCTTCAACGCGGAGGACATCGTCAGGATGCTCCTGATGTTCGGGATATTCGGGGGCTGCTACATCGCCGAGGTCCTCAGGGGAGGGCTACAGGCGGTGGACAGCGGACAGAAGGAGGCCGCCTTGGCGCTCGGGCTGTCACCCATGCAGACCAAGCTCCAGGTGGAGCTTCCCAACGCGGTCAGGACCACCCTGCCATCTATCGTGAGCGTCTTCATCGGCCTGTGGAAGGACACCACGCTCCTGTTCATCGTCAACATCCTTGACTTCTTCAAGCTGTCAAAGGACATGCCTAACACCGACCTCAGGTTCCTGGGCTCTTTCCTAGAGCCCGTCTGGGTCAGCGCCCTGGTGTTCTGGGTTTTCGCATTCTACCTTTCGAGGGTCTCTATGAAGATAGAGAAGAACCTCGGACTGGTTAGAGAAGGAGGAGGAGAAGCAGCATGAGCACAGACAGCGACGAGATGATAATTGAGACAGAGGGCGTGAAGGTGAACTTCGGCGACTTCTGGGCACTGAAGGGCGTGGACATCAAGGTGAGGAAGGGCGAGATCATCGTCATCCTCGGCCCCTCGGGATCCGGCAAGTCGACGTACATCAGGACCCTGAACAGACTGCAGCCCCACAGTGGTGGCACGATCAAGATCGACGGGATAACCGTCGACGACGACACCACCGTGTCCGACCTGAAGTACATCAGGTCCGAGATAGGTTTCGTCTTCCAGCAGTTCAACCTCTTCCCCCACCTCACAATCATGGAGAACGTTACCCTGGCACCGATGAAGGTCAAGGGGATGCCTAAGAGGGAGGCCGAGGACCTGGCTATGGAACTGCTCGAGAGGGTAGGAATTCCCGAGCAGGCCTACAAGTACCCGAGTGGTCTTTCGGGCGGACAGCAGCAGAGGGTCGCTATCGCGCGGGCTCTCGCCATGGACCCGAAGATAATGCTCTTCGACGAGCCGACCTCGGCCCTCGACCCTGAGATGATCAAGGAGGTACTAGAGGTGATGATCGATCTTGCCAAGAGGGACATCACGATGATCGTGGTCACTCACGAGATGGGCTTCGCCAAGGAGGTCGCGGACCGGTGCATCCTATTCGACGAGGGCCACCTGATAGAGGAGAACACCCCCGAGGAGTTCTTCTCCAATCCCAAGCACGACAGGACCAAGCTGTTCCTGGAGCAGATACTCTAGGCGTCGGACAGCCACTGCGAGACGCCGTCTAGTATCTCGCCCCTGAACGTTAGAAGCCTCAGGCTAGGGCCGTTGAGGCCCACGGTCAGCGTCGCCCCCCTGGTGAAGTGGGTCTCGTCCCAACCGTCGCTGACCACGTATCCCCTGTGCATGTCACTGATAATCACGGTAGGCTCACTGACCCATTGCCAGTACGAACCGTCTTCCGACCTGTCCGCGCGAGGGAGGTCCCTTGCCACGTAGAGGTAGTGGTCGTCGATCTCGCTGGCTGGGAACTCGGTCCCCTCGATGTTGGCGATGTGCCTGAACCAGGCCCCCTGTCCGACGAATGTTGAGAAAAGGCAACCGGAAGAGTGCTGCATCGAGTCTATACCTCCCCTCTGTAGCCTGTACTTCGATGGCTGGTACTGGTGGGTGTTGGCGACGAGTAGGTCATTGAGGGCTGGATCGCATCGAATGACGTTCCCGCTCGTGGTCTCAATCTCGGCTTGTAGTCGGGGCAGGACGTTGACTATGGCATTTCCATCCAGTGCCGACCTGACGTCCTCAGAGAAAGTGCTTGGGTCGCTGCCCATGAAGAAACCGTACGACCCCCCATTGCCTTCAACGCGCGGATGGCTGTTGACTCCCATCACAGGGGTATTTTCGTCGACCGAGTGAGCGATGGAAGTCAGAGTCCCATCACCACCCAGAACTATGACCAGGTCCGGTTCCACGAAGTCCGCCCTCCTGACCGTCTCCCGAGCAGTGTAGCCGACGTTCAGACCCCTCTCTCCCACAAGTTCGTCAAGTACCCGCCTGACCTCGTCAAGGGATCTGTCGTGGACTTCCTCGAAGTTCTTCTTGTAGACGACTAGGATGTCTCCGCTCATAGTTGGCCTCCCTGAGCAATCCCTCCACGTGACTCCCATATAGGGGCCACGCAACTCTATTCACGCTCAAATCCATTGAGGAATGCATATTTGGGCACCCATCCAGCCATCAACGTGATCAGACCCGTCATCCTGTCCCTCTTGTTCTGCATCCCGGCTCTATCAGGTTGCATGGAGGTGGAGAGGCCCTGCCCGGATGGCACATGCTTCCCACTAACGAGCAGCGCATTCAACACCATCCTCGAGGAGACCGGAGATATTGACGCACTGCATCTATCCGAGGAATACGACAGGATAAGCGTCAGAACCATATCAAAGTTCACCGAATCCGGAGTAAGCGGGGAGATGCAGTGGAGGATTGAGAAGGACGATGAGAGGCAACTACGACTAGTGGAAAACCGGGTAGTGGTAGGTGGCATAGGTATCGTAGGATACGAGATATGGGACGGTGGCCCTGACACATACACCAGAACAACAGATCACTGGATGAAGGGCAGGGACATGGACCCGAACTACGAGGACCCCTTCCAGGAGATTGCCAGGCTGGCAACCGAAGACCCAGAAGGGAGGTGGCCCCCATTCAGGATCGACGTCTCCCAGTTCTCGGACCTCAGCTGGACGATAACAGGTGACGCCATGGAGGCTTACCAGATAGCCAGGGCAACCAATGGCTCGGATGAGATATACTTCGAGCTCCAGGGTTTGCCCCCAAGGATCGTTGGCCTCTCTATTTACTCGGGTGGCCTCACTCATGACGATGTGTCATTCTCCATGTCCATCTCAACGGAAGAATGGGGCCATGATCTGAGGAGCATCGACTACTACATGGCCCTGCTCGAAGGAAACTTGTACCTAGAGATGAGCGGACTGGCCGAGTTCCCCAGAGCCCCCGTCCCCTTCATTCCGGTCCCGGGCCAGCAGTCAGTCATCGGCGATACCACCACGGTAACTGGGACCGTCCCCGGTGAGATGTCCCACGAGGTTTCCCTGTCCGAGATTGAGATGCACGTCTTCTCAGGCGGGTCTTCCGTTGCGAGCCTCCTGCTCAACGATTTGCAGGCAAACATTTCCGCCGACGATGGGACGTGGTGGGAACTCGAATGGAATGACTCAGGAGAGCCGGGCCTCCTATCGCAATTGGACACATTCTCCGTCAGTACGAATTCAGAATCTCCCTTCGACATCCGAATCTACGATCATTGGGCACAGTCATGGACTGATTTCGGCAACTAGACCCACTCGTCGTTTGGGGCAGTCATATCGCTATCTGCGTCACCAGTGTTAACTACACCTCTTGGCTCTACCAACATCACCTTGCACTCAGAATCGGCACAGGGCTTGTGACGAACCCCCTTGGGAACAACGTACATTTCGCCTTCTTCCAGTTCTACCGATCCGTCCTCGAACTCTATCCTCATGCTCCCCTCGATTACGATGAACGCCTCGTCAGTGTCATCATGCTCATGCCAGACGAAATCACCTTCGATCTTAACGAGCTTGAACTGGTAGTCGTTCATCTC
>JAZANL010000081.1:0-44795 GCA_036251765.1 Thermoplasmatota archaeon
GCCCCCACAGATTGTATCGGTTTATCCCCCACATCTTCTCGAAGAAGCCCCCCTCGTCCCCGATGAATGATGACAGGAATAGCATTGCAATTGGGGTCAAGGATGCGAGGAGGATTATCAGGATCAGGAGCCTAACCATTGGGTGGTATTGTCTATGCCCCTTGCCGGTGAAAACTCCGTAGACATGGTGCCTGAAGATGGCATAGTTCCTCATCCATCTAGGACCTAATTCGCCGTCCCATGGACGGTACTTCTGCTCGAAGATCTGCCCCAGAGAGGCGTTGGACTTCGCTACCACTGCAGTCGCTTCTTCGTCTCCGTCACCGGATCCGAACGCTGCTTCCATCCGAGTAACGCCCCCTTCCAGGCCTACTTGCTCCTCCGACAATCAATCACCTCCCGTGTGCTCTGAAGTCATCAGGTCCTCGGTCCCCTTGATCTGCGCCCCAAGTTTATCCATGACCAATAGGAAAACGTCCTCCAGGTCGGGCTCGTATTCCTTCATCTGACGGACTTGGACACCAGCTGATACCGCGGCCTCGAGGGCCTTTTCCACTGTAGAGTCGCTCTCCACCTTGATTCGTATTACCCTACCCAGCCTCCTGGTTTCTAGGCCCTTGGAGGACAATGCCTCCTCCATCTTGCTGGCTCCGCCCCAAATTACCATCTCTACCTCCTTGTCTACTTGCTCGACAAGGTCGTCAATGCTGCTCTGCACGACGATTCTCCCCTTGTGTATCATCACGATGCTATCACAAAGATCCTGAACATCATCCATCACATGGCTGCTCATCAGAACGGACCTGTTGCCCTCATTGACTGTCCTGTTGAGGGTCTGAAGCATGAACTCCCTCGCCCTCTGGTCCAAGCCATTGGTAGGCTCGTCGCAGATCAGAATTTCGGGGTCGTGAACTAGGGCGCAGGCTAGCTTCGTGGCCTGAAGCATGCCTGTGCTGAATGTCTCTATCTTCCTGTACCTCTGATCCTTAAGTCCGACGTACTCTAGTACTTCGTGGGACCTCTGGGTGGCATTCTTCGAATTCATCCCCAGAAGTTCCCCGGCGTATCTCACTTGGTCCACCGCGAATAGGTTCGGATCGAGTGCGTTGTACTCGGGCATGTAGCCTATCTTCGATCTGATCTGTTCGCCCTGGGTGCGGATATCCAGACCGAGGACGGAACCCTCTCCAGATGTGGTTGTGATTAGCCCCAATAGGCATTTGAAAAGAGTTGACTTTCCTGCCCCGTTGGGCCCCAGTATCCCTACTGCCCCCCTCGGGATCTCCAGGTTGATGTCGTCGAGGGCCAAATGAGGGCCGTACATCTTCCTCAGGCCCTTGGCGGTGATGATAGGGGCTTCTGAGAATGGGTCTTCTTCGGCCATGGTTCGTCACCGACTCCCTACGGGAGTCGTGCTGTGGTCATACCCCAATCACTTGAATGAATCCCCGGAGCGAGCCGGTCACGAGCCCTGCTTCATCGACCCTTCCCTGACCTTAACCGCAACCCCCTTCCTCAGGTAGGACATCTCAATATGCGTGGTAATCGGCGTCCCATGGGCGACCAGTGCGCCAGTTGAGTCTATCACTATGCAAGGCTGCCCCGGAGTCAGATGCGAGTCTGCTCCGGTGATGTAACCATGCATTACGTTCCTACCGTTACCAACGAATGGTACAGCGTCATCGACGATGCAGACCCTCGGGATGCCCGGGAAGTCTGAGTCTTCCTCGTCAGAGCCGAACTCTGGAACTGGTGATGAGTTCAGAGCATTCGCGATCGATGCCCCGTGAGTTGTCAATGAGAGTCCGCCATCAGTTAGCCTGGGAGAAAGGATATGCTCCCCTCCGGACATCACATTCACCAACCTGTCTGTTCTCGACTTGCGACTGGTCATTCCATCGGTCATCTTGCATCCCTCTGAGGGGTTAATCGCACAGAACAAGGCCAGTTTGTCCACTATGGAGCACCTGTCTAGCCAATCCCTGATCTCTGTTGCATTGGTTTCGGCTGTCGTCTCATCGCTTGGTATTGATCGAATCAACGGGACATCCGAAAGTCCGAACTCATCCAGGGCATCGAGGATTTCGCGGTCTTCGAAAATCGGCCCCCATATCCCATCTGGCCCCGTAAGGTGGCACCATGGTGAGACATCCTCTATGGAGAATGGGATTGGTCCGATTGGAGTGGAAATCATCACGACCGTCTTGGGCTCTTCGATCAGGCCCTCTATCACAGATCCCATTGCGGAGGTCCGCCATGGAGGAGGAACGCCCTCGATCAACAAGACCCTCTCAGGCGGCCCTGAAGTAGAGTCCCACCAAGAGCCAGGGACACGCCACCTAGTCGCTAGAAGTGCTTGTATGTGCAGGATATGTGGGCGATATTCGATTTCATCGCCGAGCTCCTCCCCACCTCCTCTGAGAGGGTTCGTAGATGCTATCATCCTGAGGACTGAGTCGCCTACCGGTCCGTCGTCCGGTTCGTCCAGTTGATCCTGCAGCCAGAGGAAGGCTTCCCTCAAGTATGGCGAGGCATGGCTCCTCTTCTCGGCCAGTGCCCATATGTCCCCATTTCGAATCGCCTCTCGGCATCTTGCCAATTCGGCCTGTGTGACTTCCAGATTGTGCTTGGCCAGAATGACTGATCTCTCATCCCGGTCCATTTCCCTAACCGTCTGAGGCGTCGTTCCGAAAAGTGCATGCGAGTTGAATGGCCATTCCTGTATATCCCCCAGTTTAACAGTCCCCTCAGGGGTTAGAAGGCGGTCGTCTCTGGCAAAAATCGCATAGGCGGCGCTATCGAACAAGTCCACACCCAGAGCTATTGCCATCGGGAAGAGCATAGGATGGCCACAACCGAAGAAGTGTACAGGCCTGTCTGGGGGGAGGTTGGACTTTGATGCGAGCAGTATCTCGAAGAGTTCCCGATACCTCTGCTGCTCCATCAGAGGCACGATGCCCCCGATTGGGTGGACTGCGAACCCCCTGCCTTCGCTCTCTGCTGAGCCCATCAGGAGTGAAGATTCGGCCCTCAGATCAGCATGCGTACCCCCTTGAATCGGACCATTCAGTAGCAACTCTGAGCCAGCTACAGAGAGTGATGGGGTGGCACGGTCTGCAGTTTCCTCTACTGCACTCTCCAACTGCTGCCTGGTCATATCCGGCCTTCCAAAGACGTCGAGCATCGTCCCAATGTCCACTCCCATGTCCCTCTGGAAGGCAACTATCTCCTCGGGGCCGACCTCAACGTCCCCGTAAATGTAGGACTGGAATGTGCCGGAGTCAGTAACGACTGCCCCTGGGAAGTCGAGCAAGGAGTGGATTCCATCCGAAAGTGCAGTGGTTCGTAGGTCTTCGTGCTTCCATATCACGTACGAGTTTGTGATCAAGGCCTCGATTCCGTATTTTTCCCACATCTCCCTAGGCTCTATCGTCCTAAGGTTGGGATTGATGACGGGAAGCAGCATTGGAGTGGATATTGCCCCGTGCTTGGTGTGAATCCTACCGATTCTGGCTGCTCCGTCCCTATTTGTGATCTCGAAAAGACCCAGGTCCTGTTCCCTGCAGGGTTCGGGATCCTTGCGTTCGGCCATGGCCCTTGCAGGGAGTAGGAGCCATCAATCCTCGGTCGAGCGCGCCTCTACCCTGAGTGACACTTCTCCGCCCGATAGGGTCAGCGAGACTTCGTCTCCAGTGTTGACTTGTATCGTCGGGTCATCTCGGAACCCGTGAGCATACGGGACTCCCAAGAGAGATGCCGCCGGTAGTGTGAGCGGGCAAACATCCCTGTTCACAATGGCAATTGGCCCGAAACCGGTGTAGATCAGCCCCATTAGAACGAACGGTGCGACTGTGGAGCCTGAGCCCTTGGGGTAGATCAGAACTGTGTCCTTGATGGGGACTCCGTCCAGAGGGTGCCCTGGTTCCTCTATCACCCCAGTGTCCCTGTTCACGTAACCAAGGTACGTTATTGGCACGTCGGTTACCAAGGCCTTGCCCGATACCTCCCACTGGGTCTGGCTCGGTATCCCCTTCCCTATTGTCTCGAAAGGGGTGACCTGATGGGTCTTAGCAGTGTGAATCGGAGTTGCAGAATGATCGGATAACTCGGGCGGGGGCCCGTCTGCCAGGGAATCGTCAAACGCATGTGCGACGCATTCGATAATTGTCGAGACGCTGGTGGGAATACGATTCAGTCCACTGGTTAGGTAGTGTTCTGCCTTTAGGGAATTAGTCAGCAGATGATTGTACCTAGAGCGATTGTAGGGAGTGACCTCTGGGCACGTATCCTTCAGGACGAGGGCACCGGCCTCCTCGAGTAGGTCTAGCGTCCCATCTGCTGAAATCAAGTCATAGTTGTGAGAACTCATGAACAACCAAAGCCTGTGATCGGGTATTGCTTCCCCCAATTCCATCCTCGCCCTAACTGCTGCAGCTGTTTCCCTGGCCTCTCCCACACTTGCCTGAGGGCACCCTATAACCACCAAATCGACCCTCCCTCTTGGTGAGAGGTCCCTGTACCTATTCTCGAGGTCTTCCTCGGTGAACGTGACCTCCCCCTGGTATGAGTCCACCTCCGGAGCATCGGGGGTGATCCCATCTGCCCAGAGCATCGGACAGCCGTAGTTTGCTGCGGATGCAGTCAATGCCTTCTGCATCTCGAAGCTCGCCCTTGGAAGTCCTTGGAACCGAGGCATTGGGCCCCATGGCAGATCCCAAGTCGGCATGATCTGCTTCCCTATCCAATCCCCGAGAATACTCCAGTCGGTTAGGTTTGACATCTCTGCCTCCACATTCACAAGGATGTTCGGCTTCCTGTTGGATTCCAGGTGCAAACCCCACTTGGGAGCCCATCCCGTGAGTGCGGTAGCCAATGCTGAGAGGCCTGACTCGCGATTCGTGACCAACGAAGTGTAGGAGTTGGAGAAGCATACTGCGTTAGACTCGGCCCAGGATCCTATTCCCTCAGAGCCCTCTATCCCCCGATCGTATGGGGTGCAAGACAGAGTAGCCTCTATCCCAAGCTCAGAGTAAGAGTGCACAATCTCGAACTGCTGCTCGAGGAAGTCGGGGTAGTCAATCCCCATCTCCTCCATCTTCTCATGATCGCAACCAGCCGAATTCAAGGTGGTAGGGATGGAGACCACTCCCTCTGGGTCTCCCGAGAGGTCCGAAAGGAACCTCCGAAGCCCGTGGCCACCAGTGATTACGCTGACTCCCGAAACATGCGCGTTGTCCACTCGAATGTACTCAGTGGCTCCTGCCGTGGAGGCCAAATCGACCACGAGGCGAGCGGCCTTCTGCTTGGTCGACCCCATTGATCCATCCAGCATGGAAATGAGTTGGGGCGGTATTTCCACGCCTCATGGTCGAAGCGCCGTGCCTTGAATGCCACGCCGAATGTAGTAGCAGAATGCCGAGTTTAGTTTCCGCAGCCGCAACCGGGATCTTCGCAAGATGGCTCGGATGTTTTCTCAATTTTTTCCTTCTTCTTACCTTGCATTTTCCTGACTGGGATGCTTATCTTCCTCTGGCCCTTTAGTGTGCGTCGATTCATAATTAACCCAAAGGAACCGTGTGCTTGAATATTTCCAAACACCTTGTTCCCTTGACTGAAATTCTATTGCGAAACTGCATCAGTGCGAAAAAGAGGAAGGATGAGAGTTTTAGTTACTGCAACCACGAGGAATATAGATGCTGAGGTCAGTGCTATCGTCGAGCCAGTCCCACTCCCATTCTCGGCTGAAATATAAATTCCGAGAATCGTGGAAGATAGCCCGAAAAACTGCGTCCATATGATGCAAGAGCGGAAGCTGCTTGCCACCAATTGGGCAGTAGCCGCAGGAGTTACCAAAAGAGCCGTGACCAACAAAGTCCCTACAAACTGTACCATGCTAACCACTACTGCGGCCGTAGTGATGCTGAATAGCAACCCTATCTGCCTCACTGGAATGCCTTGGATCTGTACTGAAATTGGGTCTATTGCTGTTGCTAGAAGAATCGGATGGAACATACCTAGAAAGGTGATGGAAAAAATGCTCATGACGATGATGAGTTCGAAGCTTTCACCATAGACAAGCAGTATATTTCCGAACAAATATCCTTCGACAGTACTGGTGATTCCCCCTCCCCATATTGCAAGAACGAACAGACCCAAAGCAAGTACTCCGGTCAGGAATATCGCAATGGATGCATCCCCCGTCAGTATCTCCCTAGCTTGCATCTCGTGGATGAGGATCGATGAAATGACGCTGAATGATAATGCATACCAAAGAGGGGAAGTAGAGCCAAGTACGAGCCCGATAGCAACTCCGCCGAAGGCAACATGCGCGAGCCCGTCACCGATCAATGCAAGATTCCGAATCAATAGGAAAGACCCCAGATACCCAGCTACAACAGTAACCAACAAGGCAGCGACAAATGCATTTTGGAACAGCGTTACCGTGAAGAACGAGGGGAATGTTTCCCCTGGGGCATAGGGTGCAATCTGACCCATTATTGGATCTAAGAGCCACATGATTGGAGTATCGATAGATGGGGCCCCAGGAAATTTCCACCAAGTAATCAGAGCCGCTCCAATTGTGCCGAAAATGCCGTAAATCGTGAGATTGTTCAATTGTTCCATTTTCATACCCCCTGATTCTAGTTATGGCCCCCATGGCTGGAATGTTTGTCGTCGTGGACATGTTGTATCCCCCTCAAGCTAGCAAGAGAGGAGAAATCAGGAATCTCCTCTGAGGGGCCATCGAATCTCACATTTCCTTCGAGGTAGATTATTCGGTGAGCAGCCTGGGTGATTGCAGTCAGGTCGTGTGAAACCATCAACACAGTCTTGTTTTCTTCGTGACAGAGGTCATCTAACAACTTCATCAGGGAGTTTCGAGAGGGAAGATCGACTCCAACAAGAGGCTCGTCTAGAAGTAGGAAATCGGCTTCTGAGGCCAGGGCTCTGGCAATGACAGAACGTTGTAGTTGGCCCCCTGATAGTTTCGATACGTCTGAGTCTGCCTCCTCGGACAGGCCGACCATCTCCAATGCATTGTCGACTCTTGCGTTCCGGCCAGCGTCTCTGATGTTGAACATGTTATTCGGGTTAAGTGTCCCCAATCTAACCAGTTCCCTAACTGTGATGCGTATGTGTCTAGGCAGGTTAGCAGCGGCTTGTGGGACCCATCCTATTCTTCCAAAATGATTCGAGAAGCCTTCTTTTCCGTAGATTAGGACGTTTCCGCCCATTATCGGAACAGGTTGCAGAAGCCCCAGTATTGTCAGCAGCAGTGTTGTTTTACCGCTTCCATTTGGGCCGACTAAACCGACGAACTCACCCTCGCTGACATCGAGATCTACTCCCTGGATTACTATCTTTCCAGAACGTGCAACTGTTAGGTTGTTGACTTGTAGGACTGGAGTCAAGGATTCCTCTTTGTTTGCGGAACTCAACGCCATCCCAGAACGGTCCTCCTCGAAATCTCGTTAAGTCCCCTCTAGAAAAGGGCCCTTTCTCGCAACTCCCTAGCACCCTAGGCCTGACTTTAGGCCCTCAAGGTTCTTCCTCATCATTGAAAGATAGTCGTCTTCGCTATCCATAGGTTGGAGTTCCATAGTGTAGAGTGTTTGGATCTCAATGCCATTGGTCTGTTCGACGATTGCCGCAACTGCAGCTTGCGAGGTGTACTCCTCGACGAAGAATACTGTGATTCCCTCTTCCTCGATTCGCTCGATTACCTCCAGTATGTCTGCTGCTGTTGGCTCTCCTTCCGGGTCAAGGCCGTGAATGGTTACGAATTCCAAGTCGTATCTTTGTGCCATGTAAGCATAGGCATTGTGATTCGCGGCAATGGAGCTCCCTGTGCAGGTGTTCGTTGATCCGAATGCCGAGTCGAAGTCTGAGTGGAGTGAGTCCAATTGAGCCATGTATGCTGCAGCGTTCACTGTGAATGCGGCCTCGCCACTTGGGAATGCTGCGATTAGGGCATCTAGAACCACGCCGACTTGCGTCTTGTAGGCAAGCGGGTCCAGCCAGCTGTGTGGGTCATAATCGAACTCTTCATCTTCATCGGCACCGATCTCCTGTTCAGAGTCTCCGTCCATCCACACGTGGCCAGAAGCCTCGCAGTCGACCTCATTCGAATCGTAGTTCTCGTGGGTTGTTGTGTTGTGGCAGACTCCTTCGTGGTCTCCGTGGCCATCATCTTCCATCCACATGTGGCCAGCCGCCTGGCAGTCGGCCTCATTCGAATCGTAGTTCTCGTGGGTTGTTGTGTTGTGGCAGACTCCTCCTTCGTGTTCGTCGTGACCGTGGTCATCGTGGTCGTCGTGACCGTGGTCATCATGACCACCTTCACCCATCAGGATGAAGAATTCCACGCCCATGGGTAGTGCGAAACCGTAATCGCCCTCTTCCTCGATGTGAATGGTGGCGTAGCCGACCATGCCATCGTGCTCGTTGTGATCATCATGCTCGTCGTGACCATCCTCAAGAAGTTCCATGAAATACCCGAGTTCTGACATATTCAGAAGTTGATTACCGTCTGCGTCTGACATGTTGAACATCTGCATGAGGATTTCCTCCTCATCGTGGTGATCGTCGTGGTCGTCGTGGTCATCGTGGTCGTCGTGGTCATCGTGGTCGTCGTGGTCATCGTGGTCGTCGTGATCATCGTCTTCTGAGGTCCAAGCAGTCCAGATTTCATCCCAAGAGAGGTTGCTGTCGTTGTTCGTGTCAAAGCTCTCCATGGCCTCTTCTGCAGTCATGTGGTCATGATCTTCGTCGTGGTCGTCGTGGTCGTCGTGATCATCGTGGTCGTCGTGATCATCGTGGTCGTCGTGATCATCGTGGTCGTCGTGATCATCGTGGTCGTGGTGGTGGTGAGCGTGCCCACCGGGCATCTTCAGAGCTACCATGTTGAATTCGTGCATGTCCTCTGACACGAATTCCAGCACATGCTCTCCCTGTTCCAGGTGGAAGATCATGATCACTGTCCCGGTTGGGCATCCTTCAGGATTCTCAATCGTCTGTTCGGCTGCAGCATGATCGTGGTCGTCGTGATCATCGTGGTCGTCGTTATCATCGTGGTCGTCGTGATCATCGTGGTCGTCGTTATCATCGTGGTCGTCGTGATCATCGTGGTCGTCCTCGTCATCCTCGGGGATTGTCATCGAATGCGCCACATGCTCTGCATGTATCTCCACGTCTTCCGCGTGTCCTTCCTCGTCCGCAAGCATGACGGTTTCATATGGGCCCTCTGACATATGCTCGCAGAGGTCTGCGATCAATATGGAACCGAAGTCCAATGTAATCTCTCCTGAAGGCATTGCATGGGTCTGGATAGCCGTTGGTGCATCGCTTCCCAGAGATTCCAGAGTCTGGTCCACCCATGGTTCCAGATTCAAGCCGTGATAGAAGAACAGGTCCGTCTCCATCAATGTGACCAGGTCTTCTGCTGAGGGCTCGTAATCATGGACAGGAACGTTCGATGGGCTTATGATCTGCACGTTGAGGTGTTCGCCTCCTACGGCGGATACTAGTTGCTCGACGTGGTAAGTTGAGACGAGGACATTCCCCAGAGTCTGCACTTCCACCGTTTCGTTGTCTATCGTGGTGACGTTGTCGGAAGTCGTGCCGTTTTCGTCCATCGAGTCGTCAAACTCATCGTCAATCAAATCTTGGACCTCCTCAACTGATTCGTCCTCAAGACATCCTGCTATGCTCGAGAACACCAGTATCAAGCTCGCCAAAATTGCCATTCTGCCATTATTCATGGCCGCGCCGGCCAATAATATCTATTTAATCTACCCTATTAATTAGGTTAATGAAAATTATTATTAGTAAGGCTGTATACAGCGTTTTTATGAGTCAGATTATCTCATTCAGCGCGGACCGTGATTTCGCTAGAGATTTCGACAGCCTGATAGAAAGATCTGGCTATAGGAACCGCAGTAGGTTCATTCGCGATGCTTCGATGTTCTTTGCTGATATTCAGCAGAGGGGCGAACTTTCGGATATGGACGAAGGCTTGACTATCGAAGGTCACCTGGTGGTATACTACCAGCATGATCACGGCAAAGGACAGAAGCTACTCGATCTACGCCATTCCGATTTAATCGAAGTGGCATCTTACAGCCATAGCAGCCTCAAGCATAGTCACGCATGTGTTGACTTGCTGCAGGTCAAGGGTTCTGCGGGCAATATACGATTTGTGATTGAGGATTTGCAAAACACCCCTCATGTAGACAAAGTGTCGTTCGTAGTCGCTCCGATGAGGGACGACGGTTGCTGTTGAGTCGATGATTTGCTGTATCAATTAGCAGCAGCCATCGCACGAACAACTGGGACCGCAAGGATCGCAAGCGCAGCATTCACAAGGCATGATCTTGCCAGAGTAAATTATTATTTAGAGATATCCAAATTAATATCTCAAGAATGGTGAATCCCGGCAAACCCTTGTGCCATCTACATCATCTCCGGGCCACGGTCACGACTAAGTGTAGTGAGTGGCTGCTTGGATAAGAGAGTATGAAAGATCCAACGGACAAAACACTGAAGCAAAGATTGCTGGGTAGCAAAGCATTCAGGGCTTTCTTGGTCTTCTCTGCATTTAGGGCGGTCTACGGGGCCGGGATACTAGTCGTCACTTACCTCCTCGCGACAAGTGAAGAGGCGCCCCTGTGGGCATCAGTAGCCTTCCTAATAACCTCAATGATTGTCTCTAGGGTAATCTTCCGATCAATAAAGAGGAAGTGGCCGGGTTTGTTCTCATAGGGACTCCCCGAGTCTCCTCATTATCTTCGTTGCCGACTCAATGCCGTGAATCGTTTCGACGCTCTTCCCTGCTGACCAGATGTCGGATGACTTGGAGCCGCTGGACATCTTCCTCCACCGTCTGAACGATATCGTGTTCATCAACCACCGAGTCCTGTGCTTCAATCTCCCTGAGAGGAGGGTCCTGACTATCCAAGGGTTCTCCCTGCGGTAGCGTGGCGTCTTGATCACTGAGACTGGGATGCCGGTGAGTTTGACGGTCCAGTCTATGTCCTCCTCTCTGGCCCCCACTATAGCCTGCTTGTATCCTTCTGGCATCGAGCACTCCTCTGTGGCGATGAATCTGGTGCCCATCTGGACCCCGTCATATCCGATTCGGAGGGCCTCATTCAACTCCTTCTCGCTTCCTATGCCCCCAGCGCAAACCAGGGGCAGGCCCAGATCGGAGAGAGATTCGTACATCTCCTCCATGCTGTCGGTGCCAAGATGGCCACCTGCTCTGTCATTCACGCAAATCAGGCCATCGACTCCGCACTCGACCCCCTTCTCTGCGTGTATCCTCGTAGTGACGTCGTGGTAGACGAAGCCACCCCTTGAGTGCACCTTGTCGCAAACCCAGTCTGGTTTGCCTAGTGAGGTCACGAAAAACCTGATGCCCTCGTCCAACGCGATGTCGATCCACTGTGACATCCTCCGTAGGTACTTGTCGTTGCCCTTCTCGATCAGGGCATTGAACCCAATGGGCCGATCAGTATGCGATCTGATGTGTCTAATTCCATCGATCAAGCCCTGATTTAGGTCCGGCTTGTCAAAGCCGTGGACCACAGTAAGGGATACGGGCTGAATGATTGCCATCCCCCCGCCATTAGCTGCTGCTGCGACCAGTTCCGGGTTGGAGCACGGGTACATTGCCCCGCAGATTATCGGGAACTCGACCCCAGTGTGCTCGATTAGCCTGTTTTCCACCATGCGAATCAAATTCCGGAAGAAAGGCTGAGAAATAACAGTTGATGTGAACGAACGCTCGCCGAAACTACTCAAATAGTGCTATTCGCTGGATGGTGCATGGTTGACTTCCGTCTCAGCGAAGAACAGGTGATGATACGCGATATGGCGAGAGAGTTCTGCGACGAAGAAGTGAGTCCGAATGCAGAGGAATGGGACAGGAGCGGGACATACCCCTTGGATGCCATTTCGAAGGCTCACGAGTTGGGCCTGCTGAATGTTACAATCCCGGAGAAGTACGGTGGTGCCGGCATGTCCACGGTTGACGAGATGATAATTTGCGAGGAGCTATCTCGTGGAGATCCCGGTTTTGGAACTGCTTCCTACCACACCATGCTAGCATCGTTCCCAATACTCACCGGCGGTACGGAGGAGCAGAAGTCCGAATATCTGGGGAGGGTAGCTTCCGGTAAGCTGGCTGCATATTGCGTGACTGAGCCGGATGCTGGCTCGGATGTCCAGTCATTGAAGACCGAGGCGATCAGAGACGGTGATGAATACGTAATCAACGGCAACAAGGCATGGATATCTGGGGCAGGCTACGCGGACTGGTTCTTCGTACTGGCTTACACCGACAAAGAGGCTGGATATGGAGGCCTCAGTGGATTCATCGTCGATGCGGATTCCCCTGGGATCGAGCTGGGCAAAAAGGAGGAGAACATGGGACAGAGATGCTCCGACACCAGGGGAGTGAATTTCACCAACGTAAGGGTCCCTGCCTCCAATCTGGTGGGAGGAGTGGAGAACGGGGGGTGGATGAATGCGATGAAGGCTTTCGACCACTCTAGGCCTGCCGTGGCAGCGGCCGCAGTAGGTAATGCCAGGGGCGCGATGGAAGAGGCATGGGCATATGCCAAGGAGAGGGAGACTTTCGGAAAGCCCATTTCCAAGCACCAGTCCATCTCCTTCATCCTAGCTGACATGGCTACCAAGATAGAGGCGGCTAGGCTCCTCACCCTGAGTGCTGCAAATGCCCTAGACTCAGGAGAAAGGGCGACTCTGAAGTCGGCACACGCGAAGAGGTTCGCTGCTGACATCTGCATGGAGGTGACCACCGATGCAGTCCAAGTCCTCGGCGGGTACGGATACTCGGAGGAGTACCCCGTGGCAAGGAGGATGAGGGGGGCGAAGATTTACCAGATATTCGAAGGGACCAGCCAGATCCAGAGGATGATCATCAGCAGAGAGCTCGAAGGTACCTTCTAGGACCTTGTATTCCTCTGTCTTAGGGCCTCTGCTGCCACCACTGCCATAGGGGCCTGTAGATTGTAGGAAGGAACGAAGCCGGACATTGGTACTCGTATTACTGAGTCCGATTCCTCCAGGATGTGATCCGATATCCCATCATGCTCCCCCCCTATGACTAGGAGTACGTTTCCAGTCAGATCCTCTTCCCATGGCCCAATGTCCCCTGTGTCCTCGAGAGAGATGACTCGAAAGCCTGCTTCCTTAGCCATAGAGACCAGTTCTCCTCCAGCAACCCAATGCACTGGCATGAATCTGTGAGCCTTCATTGATGCCCTTCTCGCAGCCTTCTTCTCGGTGTGATTCAGTGAACCGTCGACGAAAACGGCCTGAGCCCCACTGACCTCTGCAGTTCTGATGGTGAATCCGATGTTGACGGGATATCTTGCCCCATCCAGAAGCCAGCACAGACCCCCCGAGGACAGGATCTCGCCTATGGTGGCTTCTGGCCTCCTCCCGACTAGTGCAAGTATGGGAGGGGGGTCCAGTCCATCGTTGACACGGGACATCCTCCACATGTCCGACTTTGAGGACTCGCGGACTGGGATTCCTCGTTCGAGGGCCAAATCCCTGAGCCTCTTGGCTTCGGGGTCACTTGATTCCCTGTGGAAGAGGATGAGTGTGACTTCCTCCTCTTCCAGGGCTTCGGAGACCTCTGACACTCCACAACGCTGCACGTACTCTGGTTCGGCTCCGGATTAATCTGCTTTCGGTTTCACTCCCGTACGATTGTGTTGGTCGGAACGGGCCCGTAGTTGTTTATCTGAGATTGACCCTCAACCACCATAAATACAAGGATGACTATGCCTATTATCGACCCCAAGCAGGGAACAAAAACCAGCACGATGAACCAACCGGAGTATCCGAGATCGTGGAGTCGCCTCACTGTTACCGATAGGTTTGGGATGATTAGCCCCAAGAAGACGATTGTGCCGAAGATACCTCCTGGGCCGCCAGTAGTGGTGAGAATCATGGCATCGATGAAATCGGCGGTCGCTAGGGCAACGAAGAAGAATAGTTGGAACCACCAATACTCCGACCTCGAGGCCCGATCGCTGAAATTTGCGAAGTTTCGCAATACGTTCTCTATGGAGTCCATGAATGGCATGACGTGTTCTGGCCTCGGGGAGAATTGGAATTCGTGGAATGGATTAGGCGCCATGGGATCGACTAGAGACCCGGGGGGTCTGATCGGTATCGACTCAGGGGCTCCTTCCACTGCCCCTTGCTTCCACCATTCGACTGGCTGCTCGTCCCTCATTGGTCAATGGGTAGGAAACGAGGTAATCGAATTATCGCTTGATTTGAGGCTAATCTGAGATTGGTACAAGGATTTCGTTCCTCCTCAAGAAGGGCAGGGTTGTGTTTGGATTGTCGTATACCGCCAGCATTGCTGGGCCAGATGCTTCGAGTCCGGTTTCGGATACTAGCCTCATTAGGCGTTTCTTCAGACGTTCTGTCTTCCTGGTCCCCGATAGCCCGGTGAAGGAGAGGGCTGCGAATGACCTCCCCTCTGCATTCACTAGATGCACTCCGTCATCGTTTGGACTGGGCAGTTCTTCCATGGTGTACTCCGAAGGCATCGTGAATGCCATCATAGTCCCGTTTCCCTCTTCCCAGATATGCACTGGGGCGGTCATCGCAATCATCTGCTCCCTCTCGTTCCTACCGAAGATGTAGCCTGCAATCCTTCGGAACCCGCCACTTGATCCTCTCCAGTTCGTCCCTTCTGTCCTAACTCTAGCCTGGATGGTGTCGGAGTACCTGCGAACCTCGAATCCGGAATGAGTCGCTGTGACCTCGTAATCTGGCTCCTCTAATTCCTCGGACACGCTTCCACGAACGGGTATGTGGCTTTGATTTTATGACGGGGTGCTGCTTGCGACGTTCGTGGAGATTACGCGCCAGCTAGTCCTAGCTTTCACCTTCGTTTTCGGGCCACTTGTTCTGGCCTCGTACGTTTACGGCTTGTCCCATGCTGAGAAGCCGATGGATCTCTGGGGAGGGGTCCCGGAGGGATGGAGGACTTACATCGTCCCATTCATGTTCGTAGCTGCATTGGGTTTCCTGATCTACTGGTACATCGTTTTCTTCCAGCTTGATGAGTCTGTTGTTAGTTCCCTTAGATGGCCATGGGGGGAGTCCGATGGCAATGGTGAGGTGCGCCTACTGCTTGCTTACGCGGTATTCCTAATCCCATCTGCGCTATGGATAGAGAGCACGATTCTGCATATCGAGAATGAATACGCATGGACTCAATACCTCGTAATTGGGACGCTGTTGTTCACCTCCATCGGCAACGTCATGCTGGGTCTGCTTGCCTATGGGGCATACCAGGACGGTATCGAGGGCTCCTCACTGATGATAGCCGGTGCAATCATGCTGGCGATACAATGCATCCTGAATGACTTCGTGATTTGGGTATACAAATTCCCCTGGTGATGAACCGCCAGAGACAGTCAAGATAATGCTGGGAGCCCCCATGGCGTTGACGTGGCTACTGCTTGGCTGATAGTAGGCGGCTATGCAATAGCCATGGTAGCATTCGCCATTTGGGCACGAAGGGACCTAGGCAAGGAGGACGAGTCATACTACCTAGCTGGAAGGAGCCTTTCTGGGCCCATCCTACTGATTACCATGGCAGCGACAAACTTCAGTGCCTTCACGGTATATGGCTCGAGTGGGGCTTCTTACAGGATCGGGTTATCTTTCCTTCCAATAATGGCATTCGGAACCGGATTCATGGCTGTTTCGATGTACATACTGGGTCGGAAGGTCAGGGCCCGATCGGTGGAACACGGGGCGATGACGGCTCCCGAGATGGTTCTTGGGCAGACTGGATGCCGAAATGCACAGCTGACCATGGCCTCGGTTCTGGTGATAGCCACGATCCCGTATCTTGCCCTACAGCCCCGGGCCGCAGGGATTGTCGTCTCAGCACTATTCGGTGGCCCAGAGTGGGTCGGAGCCGTGCTGGTCACTGTCCTGGTGGTTGGCTACACCCTCACGGGCGGCTTGAAGGCGGTAGTTAGGACAGATGCCGTGCAGGGTGCAATCGCGCTGGCTCTCCTCTGGCTCGGACTAGCTATGGTGATCAACGATGCAGGCGGTCTCGGCGTCGCACTGGAATCTATTTCCTCTTCCGAGGAGACCTCTGGATTGCTAGGAAGGGATGGCAACTACACACTGCTAATCTGGTCGAGCACGATGATTCTCTGGCTTTTCGCCGATCCGATGTTTCCTCAGCTATACCAGAGGCTTTGTGCCGCGGAAAGTGATTACGCAATTGGAAGGATGGCGACCCTTTACCCCGCCGTGGCATGGCTGGCTTTCCTCCCCCCGATATTGATTGGCACATTGGGACACCTGGATAATCCCGGCCTCGATAGGTCAGGGTCTGACAATATCCTACCCACGATGATCATGGATGTTGGAGGAGAGTGGCTCGGGGGCCTGGTTCTGGTGGCCGGACTAGCAGCACTGATGTCAACAATGGACTCGCAGCTTCTCGCCACTGGGTCACTGGTAACCAGGGATCTAGCCCCCAAGGGAGGTAGTGGGATTTGGTCTAGGGAGTCGGTAATCGTCTCACTGGCAGTTCTGGGACTTCTTCTTTCACTATGGTCTGATTTGTCAATTCTGGACTTGGGACTTCTTGCATTCTCGATGTACGCCGTGATGTTCCCCTCCGTTTTCGCGGCATCCCATTTCGACGATATCGACGGTAGGGCCGTGATTGCGTCTATCGCTGCGGGTGAGTCCGTAGTGTTGCTGGCGGTTTTCTCACCCGAGTCATTCGATGGATGGTGGGTGGAGCCAGTCAAGGGAGCAGTTCCCACGGCGGTAATCCCATCACTTGTGGCTGCCATAGTAGGTTTGGTCTCCGTTCAGTATGCATGCAATAGGAAGTTCGGGCTAGATTGGTTTGGCCAAATTTTTTCTGGGGAAATTGCACCTATGTTGGGACTAGTAGCGGTTTTCGTCCTTGCTCAGGACTTCTGGTGGTGGGAAGATAGCGAGACATGGGCATGGGGCCTCCCCAAGTGGATCTGGTGGGCTGCGTTGCTTTCCATGGTCCAGACGGGCATTATGGCGAAATGGGTAGTGAAGGAGAAGGCCCGTTAGAGTCAAGTCTGGTAGTGCCTCGTTAATGCCATGGGACTTGGCAGGGCCGTGTTGTTCGGCACTCTCGCCATGTTCCCAGGTGCCCTTCTATCCCTGTTCGGATGGATCCTGAGTGGCAGTCCAGAAGAGTGGAGCACGAAGCTATTGTTGTCCTGCTATGTGCCGTTTTTCGGGTGCATTGCCGCTGGGGTGGTGATTGGCTGGAGGGATGAAAGGAGCCCGGATCTGGAGGTCTGAGGTTGCGCCGAGCAGAGAAGGCCGGCATTATCGGCGGCATACTAGATGAGATGTACCCAGAGACTCCGATCCCACTGGACCATGTCGACCCGTATACCCTTCTTGTCGCGGTAATGCTGTCTGCACAGACTACCGACAAGAAGGTGAACGAGGTCACGCCCAGGTTGTTCGAGGCGGCCGGGAGTCCCGAGGAAATGGCCTTGCTTGAAGTGGAGGACATTCACGGGATCATTCGTGAAATTGGGTTGGCGCCTACCAAGGCGAAGAACCTTCGAAGGATGGCGGAGCAGATTCTGGAAGACGGAGGGGGGGTTCGCCCCGATTGGGAATTTCTTGAGTCTTTGGCTGGAGTCGGGCATAAGACTGCTAGCGTTGTCATGAGTCAGGCATTCGGCGTCCCTGCATTCCCCGTGGACACCCACATTCACAGACTGGCAGCAAGATGGGGGCTCTCTGACGGGAGGAATGTGGTCAAGACTGAGAGGGATCTGAAAGCAGTCTTCCCAGAGGATACTTGGAATAGGAGACACCTGCAGATAATCTACTTCGGAAGGGATCACTGTCCAGCACTAAGGCACGACCTGGGTGAGTGCCCTATTTGCTCGTGGGCGGCCACCAAGAAGAGAATCAGGGAAGAGATGGGTGGTTGAATGGACGTCTTTACCGGGAGAATCACATCTACTGGTTTCTCGACCGGCGATAGGATCGTCATCGGTGACTGGAGCGAGTCCCCACTTGGTAGTTTCACAAATGTGATGTGGGCAAAGCCAGATGGAAGCAGAGTTCTTTTATCGCCATCTGAGAGGCATGCAGAGTACGTTTCTGAACTATACAACTTTGAAGATGTCGAAGTTACTGAGATATCGGTGGAGAGGGGGAAGAGAGAGGTCTCTATCGAAGGTGGAGGTCTCTTCGTCAGAATTGTCTGGGGGGCCCAATTACCAATTCCATTCTGGAGGCCACTCTGGTTCATCGCGAGTTTCGAGGCACTTTTCGGGAGGATTCTCTTCGGAACGAAGACCCATGGGGTGACGAAGAATGGAAGGAGGGAATGGTACTCAGTGAGGTCACTTTCCCGCATCTTGGAGGCAGAGGCGAGTTACGAAGGGGCTGATCTGGGAGAAAAGAAAGAGTTCGAAATAGATGCATGCTTCGGTTTCAGTGAGCCTCCATCGATGCCTGCTTCGGTCACTCTGAAGTCCTATATCGAGTGATGGTAGTCTTCATGAGTCTGGCTCGACACGCGAAAACATGGCAACAGTAGAGTTAGCAGTTGGAGACACCGCCCCGGACTTTGAAGAGGAGGTTACCGATGGTTCGAAGGTTTCCCTCTCTGGGATTCTATCCAACGGAGAGAAGGTGATTCTGTACTTCTACCCCAGGGACAATACACCTGGTTGCACTACACAGGCCTGCGACTTCAGGGATAGTTTCGGTCGATTCGAGGGGAGTGGTTGGAGAGTCATCGGAGTATCGACTGACAGCGCAAAGTCCCATCAAAAGTTCATCGACAAGCACGAGTTGCCATTTGAACTGATAGTGGATGAGGAGGCAAATCTCCACGAGAAGTATGGAACATGGAGGGAGAAGAACATGTATGGCAAGACGTACATGGGGACTCTAAGGTCCACGTTTGCAATCGAGTCAGACGGGACTATCGCATGGGCGGGATACGGAGTTAGGGCAAAGGGCCACGTTGAATCGCTGATTGATGATCTGAAGGTGGGATGACATGAGCATAGAAGAGCGGAGGAATCTGGTGGTTTCATTCCTCAGAAGATGCGTCAGGTACGCGAATGACTCCATCGACAGGAAGAAAGAGAGAGGCGAGGATGAGGAGGAGATATCCAAGTGGTCCGCATATCGTGACTTCACTGATCATGCGATAATGGAAGTCTCCAGAGGAGATCTCGATTCTTGGCTGGAAGAGGAGTGAGCAACTCGACTACTAATTGTCTATCGCCCTATCCAATGATGGCGATCCGAGTCTGTGCTTGTGGGTGTCGACCCTCATCCTTGCCCCGGCTATCATCAGAAGGGAGTCGTCCTCGTTGAGGGCGAAGACGGGGAGGTTTGTCCTATCGCCCAGTTCCTGGGCCCTTCTGGAGCATACCGATTGCTGGCTGGGCATGTGATTAAGTGAGTTCAGATCGATGATTACCATGTCTCCCACGGACAGGTTTCCCTCTATCCCATCCAGCTCAAGTCGGTGAAGGCCATCTGGTTCCATGTATATCACCCTCCTAGAAGGCCTCTCAGTAACACGCTCTGTCCTTTCCGCCCACCTTGATTCCCCCAGATCGTGAAACCTGTTTCCAGCCTTCGGGCCGGGCTCGGTTGCACCTGACCCAGATCCTGTTTTTGCCTTCGGGGTAGTGTTCGGATTGGGAAGTCCGAGAAGTCTGAAGAGGTTTACCACGGGCGGTCCGAGGACTACTCCTCAAAGAGTGCTTCTATATCTTCGAGATCTAGATCGGCTTTTTGCTGGCCAAAATCTGGTGCCGGAGGCAACTCGAAATCATCTTCCTCCTCTGTTTTTCGCCCAGTTAGTTCGTCTAGAACCTCGTCCAGACCCTCCAGCAAGGTTGGGTCCTCGTGACGTTGTGCTGTCTCGGGGGTCGCTTCGAACGGGCTGGTGGTAACGGGGGGTTCTGCAGGCTCGTCGAAAGCTGCGTCCATGTCAATCTCCTCGGAACCTTTTGCCACCTCTTTCTGATCTTCTGAAGAGGGCCTCAGCAAGGCCCATGATGCCACAGAGACTATGGCAAGAATGGCGATGATGAGTCCGATATTTGACTGGATTGTCCCGGATATCGTGATGGGTTTCTCGGCCACTTCCAGATCCATGATGACAGAGTGGCTGGAGCTATCGTCCAGCACCGTTAATTGCGCCTTCTTCGGCCCCCCGGAGTCATAGGAGAACTCAATCCATCTGCCAGTATAGTCCACGTCATTTGCAGGGTTTCCATCACCGTCCGAGTCGACGGTGATGTCGATGTCCCAGTGGAATTTCAGAGATTCCATGTCTGCTTGCGAGTCGATGGTCCCGTTGGCAGAGAGGGTTACAGAGTCTCCTTCCGTGGGATTTGTTACGCTAGCCGAAGCGAAGGCCGCTGGTGGAGAGTTGATGACAACGAATGTGAACTCAATAGATTCTGATGCCCCGTCATCGTCAGTTACATGGAAAATTATCGATTCCGAGGCCGAATTAGAGTCCGGCCATGAGTGAACCAGGATGTCTGACTGAACGTCGCAGTCATTCCCCGAGTCGCCATCCGAGTCATGATCGGTTGCTGGGTCGAGGTCGAAGCAGTAGACTAGGGACTCGGAGTCATTGCCGGTGTCGGAAACAACCGGTTTTATTGTGAACTCCTCGTCTTCCTCGAGATCGCCAAGAATGGTCGTCATCGGAGATATCTCCGGGATCACATTGACGACCTGAATTGGAACGATTAGCAGTTCTGTCGCCTCTCCGTCGTCGTCGAAGACCTGTAGAGTCGCTAGATGCATTCCCGACGTGTTGTATGTCACCCCAGAAAGTGTGCTCCTTTCGCCGGTACTTGTTGAGTTTATTTCGGGATAGTGCTCGGCATCCGGCTTCCATACATGAACCAGGCTTTCTAAGTCGTTTGACGAGTCATCTGCTTGACCCCAGAATGTGATGTTGTCGCCCTCGTAGACTGTGAATACTCCGCGGCTATCGGGGAAGAGTCTCTCCTCTCCTCGGTAGAGTTCGGCCACGGGGTTGGAGGGTGCGATGTTTGAGACTTGTACAGAATGTTCTGCGAAAGCGGTTGCACCGTCATCATCGGTTGCCAAGACCCCGACAGTAAGGTCACCCTCCACCATTGGGGTTACGGTGCATGATTGCCCCACCTGCCCCTCTAAGCACTCGGCGTCCCAGAGGATTTCCACTGGGGCGGAAGGATTCTGCGTGTCATTGTCGCTGCTCTCAGTGATGGTGAAGGTGACGGGTGTGGTCACCAAGACCTCGTCTTCATTCGAGCCGACAATAATCACAGGAGGTCGATTCAGTACGGTGATGGTGGAGTTCACAGTTGATTCATCGTTCTCCTCGTCGGTGACGAGGACTGAAACCGCAAAGACTCCATCATCTGACCAAGACCACTCCACAATACAATCATCATCGTTAATCTGTACGAAGGACCCATCCACCCTTTCGATGTTGAATTCGCACTCTATGCTTCCTCCGTCTGAGTCATAAGACGTGCTGGCATCTAAGGACGCTCCAGCATTAGTCAATACCTCATTCGGAATTGAGATATCGGCTGTGGGAAGGCTTCCGACATAGAGAACGAATGAGCCGAGGTTGTTTGATCTGTTACCGTCCTGGGTGATCTCTTCCATTGGGTCGACCTCGAAGAACAAGTAGACATTTCCAAATGTTTGCGATTCAGGAACAGTCCAGTTGACTAATACCCTGGCCTCCTGGAGGCTGTCGAGGGGGGGTACGGTGCTGGAAACCTCTGAACCGTCTGGAGCTCCTACGACTATTGTGGAATATGGGGATTGTATGAGCCCCCGATTGAGAACGGGCACAGAGAAGGTAAGAATGTCTCCCGATATGGCGGTGAATCCGATCGAAGAGACCAGATTAACCTGGCTCCCAGTGGATGGTCTGAGCCTCTGAACGGTTACTGCTGATGATCTAGCGACTAAGTCGATCTCATGGACTTCTGAATCTATCACCAGTGTCTTTGACCCCACAACCTTGCCCTCAACGTGTGTCCACGCAAGCAAGCCGTGGCTTCCTAGTTCTCCGGAGCCATGGGTGTCATCGGGTCTGTCACCGGTATTGAAAGACAAGTGGTATGACCCGTTTTCATCGGTTGTTACATTCTGTACCTCATGCTCGGACTCGTAGCGGAACTGGATGTTCTCGTTTGCTACTCCTTGTCCCTGCTCCGTGACATTAATCCATGCAGATATCTCAATGTCAGTTGGTGAAAGTGGATACTCTATATCGATTGTAATTTCCTTGCCCCTAATTACTGGTTGGTAGCTAACCAGCTCGTGAACTGCTATGAATCCGAAGGCCTGTTCGATTGAACTCTTCACCTCCCCCCTAATGGAAGGGCAGTACCAGTTGTATCCGACCTCTTCCCCATCCGAGTCATATGAGGTCACGTTGAATGACTGGTAGCAACCTGGGTATGCGACTCCTGAGTTTCCTTGGCTAACAACGGACCAACTGGTCGAGTTTGTATCGCTACTGTCGTCAGGGATGTCTACGTAGTTGCTAGAACCGCTGTATTCCGTGTTCTGGTTGTATTCCATGCCCCAAGTCTCCCCTACTGAAATTGGGAAGTCATAGTTCTCCAGTGGTGGATTATATGTATTATCTACACTCAGTACCCCTATTTCTTGCCTTAGGTCATCCGAACAGGACCACCATAGGAAGTCTGGATCGAAGTATACGTCAACTGTAACATCCTGAGAGTAAGTGGCCAAGTCCGATGCCCGAATAATCTCGGTTGTCTCCATATCCACGTATAGGCAGCCACTGTTTCCATCTATCTCGATTGAGCCTGCTGACTCGTAAGCGCCTATTGACTCGACCTCATAGACTAGGGTCTCATTCCCCTCGATGTCTAAAAGATAGATGTCTGATACTGTCCGATCTAGAGTGCCCTCGAGGGTCTCAACATTCGTAGAGACCCCTGAGTCAGCCACGAAATCTGCCACATCTAGGTACCCGTCGTACATCCAGTTGTCGTTGACCCTCCAGTCTGGAATGTCGGCTGAACCAGTGCTTCTTACCTGAACTGAGGCTGCATCCGACTGTGTTTCTAGAGGGGAAATGTCTGCCATAGTCAGAGAGCAGGCCAACGGGGCTAGGGCCAAGGCTGCTACCATCAGCATGGCGCGGGAGGCTTTGCGCATGGCTTTCGCATGCCCCGTCTGCTCAATAACGTTGGTTCATCCACTAGAGCAGGTCTGCAAGCTCGTCTTTGATCTGCTCGACTGCTTCGAGGATCTCATCCTTGTGCCTGGCGCCGGTAATGACCATCTTCCCACTACCGAAAATCAGGCACACCACGCGCGGGTAATCGAGCCTGTAGATCAGTCCTGGGAATTGCTCTGGCTCGTATTCAACCTTATCGAAGGGAAGGTGGAATGTCAGATTGTTCAGATTCAGTTTCCTGGGAAGTGCGGCTAGGGGCTCTCCCTTCAGAATGCCTCTGATTCGTGGATCCTCGTTCTCAACCTCTTCATCAGTAGCGGCTCTAATTCCGCCTCCTTCCTCGTCAATGACCTTGGTGTTGATGTCGTCCATTCTGGCTACCTCCCCATAGTCCTCTGGATAGAAAAGAGAGTAGGTTGCGACCATGTTCTGGACTTCTATCTCAACGTCCTTGAGTTCCCACGTTTCAATGCCGGCATTTCTGAGGTCCCCGATCATCCTCTCGATACCGGTCTGGATATTGTCCTCGTTCTTACCCCCGGTGCAGACAGCCCTACCTGACCTGAACATCAGGATGGCTAGTTTTGGGTCAACTACCCTGTAGACAACACCTGGGAACTGTTCTGGTTCATATTCGCAATTCAACTGGATTGCTATGTCTGGGAGGTCCAGTTCCTCCGCTACCCTGGTAGAGGCTACTACATTCACTACGGTGAGTCTTTCTTCATCGCTGAGCATAGGTTGTCGACCGTCTGTCCCCTTATAAATGGTAATATGTCTGGGAGGTTTTATTCTGGGTTGCTTTTGTAGTTCCTATGGCTATACGAATCTGACTCCTTGTGCGCCCAATCTGGTCATCAAAGGCCTTCCACCAGCTACTTCTATCGCCTCTGAAACCCTGGTTGGATCGTGTGTGAGTGCCACCATGCATCCTCCTCCTCCAGCACCAGTCAGTTTTGCCCCTAGCGAGTGGGGCCTTGCTGCATTTACCATCTGGTCTAGCTTACTGCTACTCACTTTGAGTTTCCTTAGACTTTCGTGGCATGCATCCATGGCCATCCCGAGTCCGTCTAGGTTTCCAGCTGAAAGAGCCGCTAGACCAGCCCTAGTTATGTTTGCAATTGCTTCCATCTCCCCCATCTTCTCAGGAGTTTCGGAAATGAGTTTTGCAACCTTGGCTACCATTCTTCCGGTAGGAGAGCCGGTGCCCGAGTACCCTATCACCAGCCATGCGTCTACTATTCCTCGGGGTATTTCGACGGCATTTATCGACCATTTCCTAGATCCCTCTGGCGTTTCAAGACTTGTGTCGAAAACATGACTGGTCCCGGGAACTTCTGAGCCGGATACGACTACGCACCCCCCGAGAGCACTGGTTGCTGTATCTGTTGGGCTAGCTCTTCCCTTCTGGGCGGTTGCCTCTGCAGAATGAGCGATTTTAGCCAGCTTTACTGGATCTAATTCCTCTTTCGGATTAACATAGGCATGCATTGCGGCTCCGAAAGCATTCGATAGTGCTGCTGATGACCCCATTCCCGCTGCTGAAAATAGCGAGCTATCCACGTCGATGTCTAGAGGCGGGCCCGAATACTGGAAGATATTCTGAATTATGTGGGAGATGTGAGGGTGTCTCGAGGGCTCGAATGATGCACCCTCCAGTTTCCAACTATCGGATTCTTCGATAGATACCCTTACTCCCTGTTCTATTGCTACGGCTACGGCCGGATGGCCAAATACTACTGCATGCTCTCCAAATAGGATGCATTTCCCCGGAGCAAAGGCACTCGGCATGACTGGTGGCTGGCACATTAGGACATGAGTGTTGGCCTGATTAGCGGTTGTTTCAAGGTCTTGTTTGTGGGCGAGAGGTTCGGGTACACCCTGGTGAGTACCAATGATTCATCCTCTTTTGCAGACTTACGGGCCCTTGGATGGCTGGATGATTCTTCTGATTATGGCCTCGGTTTCCGGAGGATTCTTCGCTTACCAAGTTCAGAAGGCTACGCGCCTGGTTCTGATAGGTTCACCTGACTCAAGATTCGACTCTTGGGGGCCCAGGGTCAGAGAGTTCGTAGTAGGATGGCTTGGACAGAAGAAGGTCCTCAGGGACAGGGTAGCCGGCACAATGCATGTACTGATGTTCTGGGGTTTCTTGATGCTGGCATCCGATATGTTTGATCTGGCAACTGCGAATTACTTCTCTCGAGAGTTGCTTCCAGAATTTATCGTCGGACCTTGGAATGGGATGGTTGAGCTGGGTTACACAATGGCACTAATTGGGTGCGTCGCCGCATTAGTTAGGCGTGTTGCTTTCACTCCTGAGAAGCTCAAGGGGAAATCGCAACTAGAAGGAAATGTGATCTTATTGCTGATTTTCACCATTACAACTACTTCATTCATGATTGAGTCAAAAGAAGATCCTAGTCCTTTTTGGGAGCCCATTGGCCACCAGTTCAGCGAGATAGGCCTCTCGGATAGGACAGTTGTGGTTTCTTACTGGCTCCACATGCTGGCAATTTCGGTCTTTCTGTTTCTAATTCCTCTTTCGAAGCACATGCACTTGGTCATGGCCGTTCCAAACGTATTCTTCCACGACACCGGACCTGCTGCAAAGATGCGTCCTCTCGCGGTTGGAGAAGATGGGAAGGCAGTTCCGCTTGAGGAATTGGACATCGATTCCTTCGGGGTTAGTAGTTACACACAGTACACTTGGAGGCAACTGATTGACGGTTGGTCATGCACTTCTTGCGCGAGATGCCAAGATGTTTGTCCGGCGTATGCATCTGGCAAGGGTCTCAATCCAATGCAGGTGATACATGATGTTAGGGACTATGCGAATGAGCACGCACCACTTCTACTATCTGGTGAAAATCCAGAGGAGACGATGATGCAGAGGATTACGGAAGAAGCAGTATGGGCGTGCACGACATGCAACGCTTGTGTTGATGTCTGCCCCCTATACATCGAGCACGTGCCTAAGCTAACGGATCTGCGTAGAAATGCCATGATGGAGACGATGGAGTATCCTGACGTCCTCAATACTGCCATGGGCAACATAGAGTCAGCCTCGAACCCCTATGGGTATGGCGAGCACGAAAGAGCCGATTGGGCCTCTGATCTAGATGTGAAAATAGGCGAGCCAGCGGAATACATCTACTTCGTCGGGTGTGCAGCAAGCTTCGATGAGCGAAATCAGAAGGTTGCGAGGTCGACAATTTCCCTCTTGAAGGAGGCGGGTCTTGATGTCGGAATACTGGGAATGCAAGAAGGATGCTCCGGCGATCCTGCACGTAGAGCCGGGAACGAATATCTGTTTCAGATGCTCGCCGAGACAAACATGATGACTTTCCAAGAGTTGGGAGTAAAGCGAATAATCGCATCATGCCCACATTGCTTCCACACATTAGGGAAAGAGTATGCAGATTACGGCGGGGAAGATCTGGAAGTCTTCCACCATTCGGAAATACTAGCCAAATTGCAGGAGGAAGGGAGGTTGCCACAAGTAGAGAAGAACGGGCAGAGCATCACATTCCATGACCCTTGCTACCTTGGCCGTATTGGAGGAATCATAGACGAGCCTAGGAATGTAATAGGTGGCGTAGATGTTGAAACCGAGAAGAGTGGCCAAGATTCGTTCTGTTGTGGTGCAGGGGGTGCTCAGATGTGGATGGAAGAGGAGGCGGACAAGCGAGTAAACGAGATCCGAGCAAAAGAATTGTCCGAAACGGGTTGCGACACCGTGGCCGTCGGTTGCCCATTCTGCTCCATAATGGTGAAGGATGGTTTAGACGCGGTAGGAGCGGAAATGGATGTCAAGGACGTGGCAGAAATCCTCTGGGAGCAAATTGTCGCCAAGGACGTTGAAATTCAGGATAAGATTGCGAACACAAATTGAGCAGATATTCAGAGCGTGACAATGATTAGTCTCTTCTTCTAGGGTCGCCCATGACTGAAGAGTTCAGAATGCTCGGAATGACTGTCCCCCGTATTGCAATTCTAAATGGCGTAGTTCTCTGTGCATGGGGGTTGATTGCTTACTTCCTCCAAAGTTCTGACCCCCCATCGATTACTGCCCTTATTCCTGCATTCATGGGCATGCCCATGCTTCTCCTTGGTGTTCTTTCCCAGACTAACCCATCCAATCGGCATCACTACATGCACGCTTGCATGGTTCTGGCTCTTCTCATGGCATTGGGAGGAGCAAGGGTGGCAAATGGATTCGATGAGATGTCGTGGTTGGCAATTGTTTCACACCTTCTCCTCCTACAAGTGGGAGTATCGTTCACAATTGTTGGAATCAGGTCATTCAGGCATGCTCGTATACAACGAGAATCCTCGGTGGTCGAATGAAACCCGTGATTGGCATTACTTGCTTCGTCAAGGAGGCCTCATATGGAAATTGGACAAGGGACGCTGCAATTCTCCCTTCTGCGTACATCTCAATGGTCAGGAAGGCAGGAGGAGTGCCCCTAATCATTCCTCCAGCTGGAGACATGACTGTTCTCCTGGATTCTGTTGACGGCCTGATCGTTGCTGGAGGGCCGGACATCTCCCCGGGTAGTTATGGAGAAGAGCCCGGACCCATGACAACAGAGTTCTACCCTGAGCAGGATTTCTCAGAAATGGGGCTAATCAAGGAGTCAATAGACAGGGACCTTCCACTACTGGGGATTTGCAGAGGGATGCAGATCCTAAGCGTAGCCCATGGTGGCAAGATGCATCAGCATCTTGACACAACGCCCGGTCATGAAGGGCACGGTGGATTCGGAGGGGAGTCTACTGAGCATGGTGTGGTTGTCGAGGAAGGAACCCACCTGTCAAACCTGATGGGGAATTCGTTTACCGTAAACTCACTACACCACCAAGGGGTTTCAGATGCGGGAAGTTTGGAGGTTTCTGCACGGGCAGAGCATGATGGCCTGATAGAAGGAGTGGAGAGGCGCGACAAGAGATTCTGCATCGGAGTCCAGTGGCACCCCGAACGGAAGGGACATGACTTACTGTTCTCTGGCCTTATCGAAGCAGCGAGGGGTTGATGTTCGAAGTGCTACGTCAATAGGTAGTGGCAGTGAGGGTTTTCGACACTCGTTCTCGAAAAAAGAGAGAATTGGTGACTATCGAAGAAGGCAAGGTCGGACTCTACGCATGTGGAATTACTCCCTACTCTCCAAGTCATATTGGACATGCCAGACAGGCCATTTCCTTCGACATAATAGTGAGGTGGCTCAGAAAGAGTGGGTTCGAAGTTAGTTACATCACCAACTTCACGGATGTGGATGACAAGATTATTGCTGTAGCAAATGACGAAGGTGTTGATTTCCTTGAAGTAGCAAACAGGAATATTGACGATTATTTCGAGTCAATGGATTCACTTAACGTAATTAGAGCCGATGCGTACCCCCGAGTAACAGAGACGATTCCGGAAATAATTGAGATGATAGAGAAGCTGATAGAGAAGGGGCATGCATATCTCGCCGATGACGGGGTCTACTTCGAGATTGACACCTCGCCAGACAAGTACGGGCAGCTGACAGGTCAAACGTTGGAGATGGTGAGGTCAGGAGCCGGTGGGAGGGTCGATAAGACCGGTTCTGGTAAGAGAGACCACCGAGATTTCGCCCTATGGAAGATGGCTAAGCCTGATGAGCCGTTCTGGGAAAGCCCGTGGGGCGATGGTAGGCCTGGTTGGCACATTGAGTGCTCTGCAATGTCACTCAAGCACCTGGGTGAGAGGTTCGACATCCATGGAGGTGGCTCTGACTTAATTTTCCCTCATCACGAGGCTGAGATATTCCAGTCTGAATGCTGCCTAGGTCACGATCCAGTAGTTCAGTATTGGATCCACAATGGGATGATAAATATTGATGGCGAGAAGATGAGCAAGTCTCTCGGGAACTTCTGGACTATCTCTGATGCATTGGAACGTGTAGACCCTCTAGTCTTGAGGTATACTCTGATTAACGCTCCCTACCGGCAACCTGTGGACTTCAACCAAGTCATGATTGACGACTCAGAGAACCACCAAGGCAGGCTACTCAGTTGCTATGGAGAGGGATTGTCCAGACATGGTAGGGGAGATTGGGGCGGCTTCCCCGAACTGGTGGACGCGGCCAAGAGGCTCGAAGATGGGATGAATGATGACTTCAACACCAGAGTTGCACTGGTGGAAGTTCAAGCCGTGGCTAAATGGCTACGAGTTCAGCTCCAGTCAGGAGGTCCCGAAGAAGGAATATCTGGGGCTGTGGGTTGGATTTCTGAGTTCGCTGGAGATGTCCTCGGATTGTTGCCAACTGATGTCGAAGTCCTGGCAATGATGGAAAGCAATCAGGAAGTGAAAGAAGAAATTGCTCCAAGGGTCGAGAGTCTTCTTGCCGAAAGGGAGGATGCTAGGAATAGCAAGGATTGGGGCCGAGCTGACGAAATAAGGGACGAATTAGCAGGGATGGGGGTTGTCGTGGAAGATGGTCCAGAAGGGGCTTCTTGGAGGATTGAGTGAGCATCAATTCTGTGAAAGTGCGATATAATACCATCATCACGGGAGTTCGTGCCATCAACGAGGTCGGGTCGTTTAATCTCCTCCCTTACCGTCGCGTTGATGTTCGCCATACCCGGGTGTCTAGAGGAAGTTTACTCAGAGGAAGAAGGCATAGACTGGGATCGTGACTACTACCTGATCGACCCAAGTGGCCATGAAGATCCGCGTGAATTCGTTGTGGCAAACCCAGTCAAGAACCAAACATGGGGTAACGCGACTTGGACGGTCTTTGGAAACGAGCATGGAGGAAATTGCTGCGAGCACTACCTAGCGGCCACTAAAGAGGGTTGGATTCTGAATTTCGGAGGAGAGTACCCCACTTGGTCGGAGGACAGGGGGATCACCTGGCAAGAGTATCGGCCCTCAATATTCTCCCAGTTAGGATGCTTGGAGCCAAAGCCGACGGTCCCTGGGCAAGAGGGTCTGGGAGAGGGTAGCATAGTGCAAGCGACCAATGGCGATCTGATTTCCATGGGATGGTTCCCTTATCCCAGTACCAGTGGAGTGGATCAGTTCTATGCATTCTTCTATGATGCTGAGGATCAGGAGTGGAGCTGGTGCTTCAATAGGACTCCGGAGCCATTCTACGATCGATCTTGGCAGGTTGAGGTTGTCGGCCCCATAAATGGGGGTTTGTACGGCAATGGACCATGGGCGAGCTTGGTGATTTCGAATTTCTGGCACCAGGTTCAGAATATTGGTGGGCAGATCTCTACTGATGGCCTAAACTACGACTACTTCGGGTTCCCAGACAGGGATGAAAACCTGGATGTAATGGAGGTCAATCTCAATCCCGAGAATCTAGGCGAGGAGTGGGACTTCACGAAGCCGCATAAAGAGATGCGAGCGTTTCCCGTCCCATCTGGGGGACTCTATTTCCCAAGTTATTTCGTGGACGGCAGAGATGCATATCTGGACACCTCGCTAAACTGGTGGACTGGAGTAACTCTGAACGGATCCTCGCTACCATCGCAATACTGCGCGTTCGACTCCTCGACTGCTCTCCATTGTGTCACTGCAGGACAGACATCCCTGTTACACATGATGTCCTGGGATGGAGGGGAGACTTGGCAGAACAGAACTTACAACCTTTCAGAAAAGGCTACGGAAATCGAGGAGTGGGAGTTCCACTCCAGCGGTGTGCACGACCTTTTCGTACTAAATGTGAGATTTCAGAGCGCTGATGGTCCAGACGTCGACATAGCCTATCATGTGCGAGATTTCTCGCAAAGCCTGGAGCCAGACATGCTAACCTACCTAGGACAGGGCGATCTAGACTCCACATCTGGGGCGGGAAATGACATCAGATTCGACTTTGCCAGCATGGGAATCCTCCCTGACGGAGGTTCATTCATAGCATACCACGATTCTACTGATCCAGACCCTCTTTTCGGGGTCGAGATGCTGTTGCCGCAATCATACCTAATGGGATGAAAGCAGGTTATTGAATCTCGAAATACACGGTGGTTCCATCGATCTCAAACACGTCGGCTTCACTGGATGGCTCTCCCTCGTTCAGGGATTTCTCTCCTGCCCTAGTCTCTGTCACTACGTGCTCCCAGTCGCCTTCTTCCAGATTCATTCCCTCGACCCATACTGACAGGTTGATTGAAGACTCCACTTGGAGGTCCATTTCCTTGCGCTTGGCTTGGATTCTGCGAGTAATATCTCTTGCCAGGCCCTTGGACAGAAGAATCGAGTCTGTATGCATATCAAGGACGATGGAAACATCCCCTTCTTCGAATGAAAGGGTCTTAGCGGCAAACCCTTCTTTCTCGGCTCTTCTAATCTCGATATCATCCATCGTAATCTCATAACCCCCTAGTGCTGCTATGCCTGCCTCTATCTCTAGCAGGAGTTCCTCCGGATTGGCCAAATCTAGCTGGGCTAGAACAGAGGGTAGGTCGGAGCGACACTTTGCCCCCAAAACCTTCCTATTCGGCTCCAGAACTATCTTCTGGAAGGAGTCTAGGTCGGCTTCGGTTTTCAGCACCTCGACATTGAGTTCCTCGGCTAGTATGTCGTTGAATCTGGAGATGTCGGGGCCTCCCACGATCCATCCTGTTTGGCATGGGAGCCGCTGCCTCCTGTTGGACTCTACACGGATCCTTCTACCAGCCTCAGCCAGTGATCTGACCAGTGACATCTCTTGCTCTATTCCGAAATCACGGTCAGGAAGGTTCCTTTCTACGAGATCCGAGCCAACAGGCCAATCTGCCAAATGGACTGATGAACCAGTAAGGCCCCGGTGAATCTCATCGGGAATGAATGGGGATATCGGTGCCATTAGCCTGCAAACTATCAGGAGAACTTCGTGCAAAGTATGCTGGCAGGCCCTCTTGTCATTACTGTCGGACTCTTCCCATAGTCTCCTTCGAGACCTCCTGACATACCAGTTTGAGAGATCGTTGACCACGAATTCCTCCAAACCCCTTCCCGCCTTGTGGAAATCCCAAGATACGAAGTTCTGATGGAAATCGTCTGCCATTTCTGTTGCCTTCGAAAGGATCCACCTATCCAAAGGGCTTCTGTCTGTGGTTCTAACCATCCCGGATTCGTCTTCCGGATCGAAGCCATCGAGCGCTGCGTAATCGGCATGGAAGCGATAGACGTTCCACAGGGTCAGGAACATCTTGGCATATGACTCGCGCACTCCATTGGGGTCGAAATTGGTAGGAGACCAGGGGGCGCTCTGAGTGGTCATGTACCACCTGATCGAGTCAGCTCCCTCCTTGCCAAAGTGATCCCAGGGGTCGACTACATTGCCTCGGGACTTGCTCATTTTCTTTCCGTCCTTGTCGAGAATGTGCCCGAGTGAAAGGCAGCGTCTGAAGCAAGGCTCGTCGAATACCGTTGTAGCGACTGCTAGAAGAGAGTAGAACCACCCCCTAGTCTGATCGACTGCCTCACAGATGTAGTCTACTGGGAATGCGCCGGAGAAAATCTCCTCGTTCTCGAAAGGATAGTGCCACTGCGCGAATGAAGCGCAACCCGAGTCGAACCAGCAATCCATGACATAGGGCTCTCTCACCATCTCGCCTGAGCAACCGTCCGATGGACAGTGCAGTCTGACTTCGTCAACATAGGGCCTGTGCAACTCGGGAGGGTTCTGGGAAGACGCTGTCTTCATAGAAGACATCTCCTCAATGCTTCCGACGCAGTGCTCGGTTCCGCAATCCGGGCATATCCAGACAGGAAGGGGAGTCCCCCAGTATCGCTCTCGGCTTATTGCCCAGTCTTTGATGTTGGAGAGCCATTCCCCCATTCTCTTGGTGCCTGTCCATTCCGGGGCCCACTCCACACTTGCGTTGTGAGAAATTATCTGGTCCCTGACAGCAGTCATCCTGACGAACCAACTGTCCATAGCGTAGTACAGCAGGGGGTGGTCGGTCCTCCAGCAGTGTGGATAGTCGTGGGTGTAATCGTGCTCCCTGTAGAGTAGTCCCTGTGATTGTAAGAGGTTGATAATCTCGTCATCGCACTCCTTGACGTAGCGACCATCCAGAAGTTCGTGCACACCCTCAACGAATGCGCCGTCCATTCCGACTGTGTGCTGTGCCGGGAATCCGACCTCCATCCCTAGGCGGTAATCGTCCTCACCATACATCACTGCGGTATGCACTACCCCTGTTCCGTCAGTGGTTGTGACGAAATCGGCAGGGACTATTGTCCATGCCGTCTTGGATTCCCCTCTGTCAATTGCTCCTGGGAATAGGGGGGCGTATGACTTTCCTACTAATTCTGACCCGGGGAACTCGTCGACGATATCTGCATGATTGCGGAGAACGCTGCCAATCAGATCCTTTGCAAGGATTAGTTCCTCCCCGACCTCTGCGCCCCCTCTTCCCTCCCATGAATCGGACGGGGGTTCGGTAATCCTGACTCTGCAGTAAGTTACCTCAGGTCCGACAGCCAAGCCTACGTTTCCCGGCAGAGTCCATGGAGTTGTCGTCCATGCCAAGACTGAAGCTTCCTCGTCCATCAGCTTGAATTTCACAAAGACTGCTGGCTCGGAGACTTCCTTGTATCCCTGAGAGACCTCGTGGGTGGAGTAACTAGTCCCAGTTTGGGGGCAGTATGGAAGGACCTTGTGGCCCCTGAACAAAAGGCCTTTTTCGAACATCTGCTTCAGTGACCACCATGCCGATTCAATGTAGTCGTCTTGTAGCGTGACGTAAGGGTCCTCCATATCCACCCAGAAGCCCATCCTCTCAGTCATCTCCCTCCATGCCTCCTCGTAAGTCCAAACACTCTCCTTGCACTTCTGATTGAAAGCCTCCATGCCGAATTCCTCAATGGCTTCGTTCGACATCAAGTCTAGCTGCTTCTGGACCTCTATTTCGACAGGCAGTCCGTGGGTGTCCCAACCTCCCTTTCTCTCTACTACGTGCCCCTCCATCGACTTCCACCTGCATACCATGTCCTTGAACAGACGGGACAGGACGTGATGAATTCCCGGTCTGCCGTTTGCGGTTGGCGGCCCTTCCAAGAATGTGAATGGGGACTCAAGTTCCCTCCTGGATTCGATTGACTTGGAGAATGTGCCCTCGTCTTGCCAGATTTCCATCAAGGAATTCTCTAGGGCAACCGGATCAAGTTCGCCGGGGGAAACAGGGGCGCTCATCGGCCAAGCCACCTAGGAGTTCGTCTTGAACTTGAGGGGGGCTGAAGAGAACAGTTAGACTGTAAATTGCAAGACTTCAAATGCCCTATGCACCAGTTGGGAACGTGGCAGGGACGATTCGACTAGATGTCGGTGGAATGACTTGTGATGGATGTTCTAACAGAGTCAAGGAGGCGATAGAGGATCTACCTGGAGTAATCTCAGCAGTGGTTAGCCATAACGACGGTAGTGCCGAGATCAGTCATGATGATGCGAGTAGGGAGGATATCAGTAATGCAGTTCGGTCAGCGGGTTACACTGTCGATGGGCTTGGGGAGGAGTTCCATTGGAGGGATGGAGCCGTCTGGCGGCAGTCGGCAAACAACACAAAATGGTGCCTAATCGGATGTAGCATTGGTGACTTTGGCACCATAGCTGCTTTCCAATTTGTTTTCACTGAAAGTGGTTTTAGCACCATGATGATTATGGCTCTGGCCATGTTTAATGGGATTATGACTTCTATCGCTCTAGAGACCTTCATTCTGCTTAAGCAGCTTCCCCTCTACGAGGCTTTTCGCGTAGCAATTGGGATGTCGCTAATCTCGATGATTTCTATGGAGGCGGCGATGAATGCGGTTGATCTGGTATTAACTGGAGGTGCTAAGCTTACTTGGTGGGTAATTGCACCCATGCTAATCGCTGGTTTCCTGACTCCTTGGCCTTACAACTACTGGAGGTTGAAAAAGTACGGAGTTTCGTGTCATTGAGGTTTCGGAATGAATTGGGGTGATGTAGCGAACGACATCTCCAACTGGATTGGAGAGTATGCTAAGGAGAATGGGATTGGGACTTTAGTTGTAGGAGTTTCTGGGGGCATTGATTCTGCGGTAACTTCGACTCTATCCGCGATGACTGGCATTGATACGATTGTACTGAATATGCCCATCCACCAAGACGGGGGACAATATGATCTATCCGAACGCCACATAGAGTGGTTGAAAACGAACTGGGAGAACGTTGGAGGAGAGGTTTTCGACCTTTCTTCGACGTATGATCAGTTTTGTTCTGAAATGGGGCCCGAATTGTCCGAATTGTCACTAGCCAACTCAAGAGCAAGGTTGCGTATGACGGCGCTATATGCAATCGCTGGTTCCTACGATGGGATGGTTGTAGGAACAGGGAACAAGGTTGAGGACTTCGGAGTCGGCTTCTTTACGAAATATGGGGATGGGGGCGTGGACATTTCCCCAATAGCGGATCTGTACAAGTCTGAGGTTTTTGCAATCGGAAAGGAGTTGGGCATTATCGAGGAAATTCTAGAGGCGACCCCGACTGATGGATTATGGGATGATGGTAGAACTGATGAAGAGCAAATTGGCGCTTCATACGAAGAGTTGGAGTGGGCAATGAGGGAATTGGAGAATCCCTCTGATTCTGAAATGACTGATCGTGAGCAGGAAGTAATGGACCTGTATACAGAATTGCACGAGGCAAACTCGCACAAGATGGTCCCGATTCCAGTATTCAAGGTGAATTCTTCAGACAGGGGGAATTAGGTGGAAGAGGAAGAGCCTCCGAGGATATATGTGGGCAAGAGAAGGGCCCCATATAGCGGGATGGTCTTAGACTCCATTTTCACCTATCTTAGACGAGCGATAGTTGCGATGGTAATAGTGGGGATAATTGTGATGATGATTCCACTCTTGCGGTGATTCATCTCCCTCTGCGACGGTCCTCGACCTTCTTCTTGTATGCGGCATCAGAGTCTGCATCTGTCCATCCCTCCAGGAAGAGTCCGCCGGTCTTGTGAACTCCACCTCGGACATTTCCCTTCCTAGGCTTCCTGAACAGGTCCTTCTTCTCGGAGTGCCTGCTGAATGCCTTCGGGAGGCCGTCGTCACCCCTCTCTTGCCCGGAAAGGGAGTAGGCTCGCCATTCGGCAGTTGGTCCGCCCTTCGTCTTCTTCGGGGCTGCATCTTCCTCGTTAGAAAGGAGGATTGCGGAGAGTAGTCCGAGAAACAGCAAAGGGAAGGAGCTGCAGAGTAGTGTCCTGCCAGTAGATACTCCATCAATTACCCATTGTATCATTCGAGAAAGGATTGACTTCTCGCGATTTTCCTCGAACTCATGTGAGAGTTTGACATAGATATTTGATTCGAAGGTGTAATTCCCCTCGACGCATCGTGGTGTAGATTCATTGGATGGGTCGTAGCATAGTTGTCCAACGTAGATCATATCTGGCACATCTTCCCTCTTAGTGGAGTTCTCGCATTGGGGGTAGTAGTGGCTGTCTTCTGTTTCGTTTAACAGAGATATCTGGACTATTGCGCAATCATCCCAGTATCCATCATCATCTTCGTCCAGGTATTGTCCGAAAGAGTATGCAGCCCAACCGTTGTTGGTAGTTGATTCGTTCTGTTCGAAGTGTAGAATGGCATTCTGTCCAGAAAATGTGAATTCAACCTCGGCCTCTTCTTGGGAGTCGAAGAGTGGGATTGTAGTGCCCGTAGCCATGAAAAGAGCCCCTACAAACAGCATCGTTCCCGAGATGGCGAATAGGGCATTCGAAAGAGGGTGCATGGCAATCTACAGTGGTCGCAGGGTAAAGCCACTCAAGTCAGTTGCGTAGCAAGAATGAATGCTAACAGCCAAATTCTAGCGATTCTACGCCTACGTTTTGGAGCATTTCGAGAGAACGAGACTCGGAATAGGAAGAGGAAGGAAAACAATCCAAAAAGAATCGTGACAGCGAGTGCGGTACCGCCCAATCCCCAACCCGTGGAACCACCGATGCTCTCGGATCCTGAGGAACCTGTTCCAGCATTGAACATCAATAGTGAAATCAAACTGGTCAACTGACCGACAAAAAGCATTGGAGAAGAGGAGTCAGCCTTTGGTTTGACCCAATTGTATGGTTGGCGCTTCGTTCTGGTTTTGGCCTCGGATTTCTTCTCCTGGTAGGAGGTATCGTCTCGGTTGGACCATCTGGACCTAGGAGAAGTTCCCACAACAACGCATACTTATTGGCATATATTGCGTTATTGATATTACAGAAGATACTCAAACTGTCCCCCTCAGGGTCAGTTGTGGGGTACCTCGAGATAATAGAGGCGGCCTCATTGGTGCTTTGCAGTTTAGCGACTTTCATGTGGATGGCAATCGGCGCACTATCTAGGACCACCGAGAGCGAGATATTGGCGCAGAGGGTGATAGCGACAATTTGTCTTGCCTCGGCGGTGCTGCTCTTCTCCTTACACTACTCAGGAGGGGAGATATGGGGGTCCGAGAAAATAGCTAGGCCATTTGGGGTCATTGCCGTAATGATGGCATTGGCGTCGGTCATGAACATCAAAGGCAAGGATGTCCAAGGAGAGGCCAATCCTCACAATATTATGAAGAGGATGAAGAAAGATTAGTTACTCTGAGTTTAGTTTGTCGTCTATGAAAGAGCGCATGTATGCAGGCAGTTCCCCGTTTACGAAAACTACGTCCTCAACTTGATCTAGTTTCATCAGAGAGTAGTAAATCTGCATTGCAGTCATCGGAGTGGCGCTGCAACCAGTGCAACCTCCCTCCAGTGAGATCATAATTACGCCATCAGTGGTATCTACGACGTTTACCACTCCGTCGTGGGCGTCTAAAACGGCCTGCACAGGGCCAACGGAATCCAGGATGAGTTGTTTGTCGACCATGTTGCTCACCCTCCTTGAGAGGCGGGGGTCTTTCAAAGAATTGCCTCTTCGGAGTTGCATGGGCCGAGATATCCGAGTCATCCTGATTGACCTCTTGGTCGAGAGATCTGAGTTTGGCCATGGTGGAAATCAAGAGGTTATCCAGCCGATTGCGGAGGGAGGGTCGGTTGAGGTTCTGCTTGTTACCCCACAAATGCAGTCTGAAGAAGTGGGTTTACGGGCGCAGGAAGAAGGCTTAGTGAAAATTTCTGAGGGTGATGTTCCTAATTGGGACTACGAATACCCGTTCTGGGAGGAGTGCAGCATGGAGATGTTCGGAAATGACGTTATTTTCAGGAGGGTGGCGATGCCCCTGCATGGGGATGATTCGTTAACAGAAGGATGGATTCGATCAATCGAACCGGATGCAGTTGTCTGCAGTGGTTCCAGGAGGAACGTTACTATGTGGGAAGAGTGGATGAGTGGAGGCGGGTCTCTAATGAGGTGCTCATCGAGAATGGGGATTCCAACCCTCGGAATCTGCTTTGGCCACCAACTTCTCTGTCATTCTCTCGGGGCCAGCGTAGAAAGGGCAGAGTCCATGTCCAGCGGGGTCTGGGAACTTGCACTAAATTCGCATGGCTCCTCAGACGAGTTGTTTGCAACCAGAGGAAGTGGCGAGGGAGGGGCCCCTGTAGCACTATACTCGCACCAGGACCATGTCAAGACCGTTCCCGAGAGTTGCTTGCTACTCGGTTCGGCTGAACACAACAGAGTTACCGCGGTTCGAGTCATGGGAGATGATGGCAGAGGGCTTCCGGCCTGGGGGGTCCAATTTCACCCGGAAGCAGCCAAAGCGAGGGTCGAAAGAGCATTCGATTGGGGCCATATTTCTGAGGAAGAAATGGTTGCATTCCAACGTGAACACGACGGCGCGGGGGTTCTGAGTTCTTTTGCCTCGGTTGTTCATGCATATATTGACTAAACCGCAGAGGCAGTTTTGCAATTGGATTTGGATTAAATAGAGCACTCGATTCGGCGAGCCGAACTGATGGTGTAAATATGGATGGAGAACAACTAGGGATGATAGGGATTGGAGCGGGTCTTTTCGGACTTGCTGTCGCATTCTTCCTATACAACAAGGTGAATTCAATTAAGATCGAAAACGAGACGGTCGCGAAGATAACAGCGCGAATCCAAGACGGTGCGATGGCATTCCTTTGGGCGGAGTACAGGTTGCTCTTCGCATTCATTGTAGCCGTAGCAATCCTCCTTCTTGTAGGGGGGGAGGAGAGAGGTCTCGGCCTGGAGACCATGATCGCATTCATCATTGGGGCGATATGCAGTGTAGCTGCAGGATTCTCTGGTATGCGATCAGCAACAAGTGCGAACGGGCGGACTGCACAGGCTGCAGCAGATGGCGGACAATCGGCCGCACTAACCACGTCGTACAATGGCGGTGCAGTGATGGGTCTGGCCGTAGGGGGGTTGGGCCTAGCTGGAATCTCCCTTATGTTCTACCTAACTGAAACCGAGTTCCTAACCGTAGAGAACATTGCTGGATTCGGCATGGGAGCCTCTTCAATAGCGCTATTTGCACGAGTTGGAGGCGGGATTTACACCAAGGCAGCGGATGTTGGCGCGGACCTGGTTGGCAAGGTTGAGGCAGGAATTCCCGAGGACGACCCAAGGAACCCTGGTGTGATTGCCGACAACGTCGGAGACAACGTCGGAGACGTTGCAGGAATGGGCGCGGATATCTTCGAGTCTTTCGTGGGCAGCATTATCGCAGCAATGGTGATTGCAGCGGCAATGGATGATCCTGCTCTTTCAGCAGAGTACCTGAAGATTCCAATAGTACTGGCAGTAGTTGGTTACATTGCTTCAATTATTGGCGTATTCTCAATTACTGTAATGCAGAACATGGATCCTGGGGCAGCACTGAGGAATACCACATTCATAGCTGCAGCACTCTTCATCGGTGGTGGATACTTAGCCCTATACTACCTTGGGTGGGACACCACGGTAATCCAAGCTGTCGCAATAGGGGCCATGGTTGGGATTCTAATCGGGCTGGTTACTGAGTACTACACCGGAATAGAAGATGTGTTCTTCTTCAAGGTGAAGGCGATACCCTACATCGGGGAAGCCAGCAAGACCGGTAGCGCAACCAACGCAATCGCTGGATTAGCAGTAGGGATGCAGTCGGTGTTCATTCCAGTCCTATTGATGGCTGCAGGAATATTCGGAGCCAACCATGTGATGGATGGTGGACAGCTAGGCCTGTATGGGATAGCAATGGCGGCGATGGGGATGCTGGGCACAGTCGGCGTAACCATGACAGTGGATGCCTATGGGCCTGTAGCAGACAATGCTGGCGGAATTGCAGAGATGTCTGGCCTAGGCGATGATGTCAGGGAGATCACAGATGGGCTTGACTCGATTGGGAACACAACGGCAGCAATCGGCAAGGGGTTCGCCATTGGAAGTGCGGCTTTGACCGCCTTGGCTCTTTTCGCCGCCTTCAAGACCAGTGCTGAGCTTGAGGCAGCAGACCTGAGCTTGACCGAGCCAATGGTAGTTATCGGGCTCCTCATCGGAGCCGCACTGCCATTCGTGGTTGCGGCTATGACGATGAAGTCAGTTGGACGAGCAGCTGAGGATATGATCACCGAGATAAGGAGGCAATTCAAGGAGATCGATGGCCTTCTAGAGGGTCGCGAGGGAGTGGAGCCAGACAGCGCCACTTGCGTGGATATCTCCACCAAGGCGGCCCTAAGGGAGATGGTAATGCCTGGTGTCGTTGCCGTAGCGAGTCCAGTAGTCATTGGTTTGCTACTAGGTAGCGCGGCACTGGGTGGAACTCTAGCGGGAGCTACCGCTAGCGGAGTCCTCATGGCTCTATTCATGGCAAACGCCGGAGGGGCGTGGGACAACGCCAAGAAGGCAATAGAGCAAGGTCACATAGAAGGCGCTGCAAAGGGTGACGATGCCCACAGTGCCGCTGTAGTGGGAGATACAATTGGCGACCCGTTCAAGGACACTAGCGGGCCATCTCTGAACATCCTGATCAAACTGATGAGCATAGTCAGCGTTGTGATAGCAGGGATGCTGACGAAGGGTGGCGAGCTAGGCGTTAACTGAAAGAAAACGAGTGAGCGTCAGACTCTTGACCGAACCACCCTAGCGATTAGCATGGGAAAGTCCCGCGCATATTCTATTCTGGTCGTTCTTCTTGCATCTTCTCTTGCAGGGTGCACCGGGGGCCAGTCCGGCGGAGGGAGTTCCTCATCGGATGGTTTTGAGGTGCCAATATGGGAGACTGGTCAGTGGTGGCTATACACATTCTCGACTCCGGATTACAGCGATGACACTGCTAGATTGGTGGTGGCAAGCACTAGCGAGGAGGATGGGACGGCGTACATGCTTGCAATCTCTAGCCTTACTGAAGCAAGGAGGCATGCCGTACTAAACCACAACCCCTTCCTTGGAAGGATTAACCACTCTGATCTAGGTGCTTTCGAAAACGGGGCCTCACAGCAAGTTCTCAGTTTCCCATTGGAGGAGGGGAACTCTTGGTCGTTCACATTGTTCTCTATGGAATGGAGTGCTTTCGTATCCGATGTCTCAGGGAGTATTGCCGTGGTCATTGCGAACTCGGAAGACGGTTCTAGGCTGGATTACGTTTTCGACAGGGAAATTGGATTCTTCCAGTCATTCACGTGGAAGGATGCCTCTGGAGCCTCGAACCTGAGGATGATGTTGTCGGACTCAGGTTCAGGCCACACTGGTGACGTCTACTTCGTCAGGGGAGGGGATCTCTTCAGCGAAACATGGGAAGACCCGGGGAATGACATTGAGTTTAGGGACACTTTCCTGGTTAACGACCACCCCAATGATGGGGAGTGGGATGAGATGATCTACTTCATCGACGCAGAATGCGGCTCTGGCTCATCCATTTCCTTTACTCTTAGAGACCATATGTCAATTTCGGTACTCGAGAGGATTTGGGGGCCGGGAGCTAGTGAGATGGGGACTCTGGGGACTATTCCATATCCTTCTGGCGAATACACCCTCACTGCAACCTTCACGGGCGGATCGACATTCTTGAGAGTTAGAATTGCCGGTGGAATCACACAGTCGTGGTCCCTCTAGAGGTATTCCATGAGGTGGTCTGACCCACCGACGAAGACAGGGGGGTCGCCTCGCATATCGAATACCACGGGAACTGTCCGATGCCCCGTCTCCATGACAACTTCCTTGCGGAGTCCTTCGAAGTTATCCAGGTTCACTTCGTAGTAGGTTAGGCCCTTGGAGTCGAGGGTTCTGAAAGCCCTAGTGCAGTATGGACAAATTGTCTGTGTGAAGACAACGAAGTCTTCATCCGCCCCATCTAGGATTTCACGCATTTGCGACAGGCTTCTCGCCCCCCTCGTCAGCATCCCACCTGAGAGATTCCCCCAGGTCATCGAATTCATCGTCCCCGTCCCATCTACCTTCGAGTACGCGGTCAGTCTCATTCTCATCGATGAAGACCAGGAAGAAGGTGGTGACGAGAGTCAAGGCAGCACCGATGTAGATTGCAGATGTGTAGTTGAAAATCGATATCATCCTCTCAGTAAGGGTGTAAGCGAAAACGGCCGATGTGTTCAGAATAGACATGTATGCAGTGAACTGAGTTCCTCCGACCTTGCTCCATGTTAGCCTCATGCACATCGAGATGAGGCAAATGAGAGCGATTCCGGCTACGAAGTACTGACCGATCAGATATATCGTCATGATCAAAGTATTACCCCACATAGGCTCTAGGAAAGCGAAAGTAGCGTTTGCCAGAGCTAGCATCAAGAATGAGACCATAGCAACCCTGCGAATCCCGAACTTGTCCCCGAGAACTCCTCCGATAATCTGGCCCAAGACTGATCCGAGCAAGGCAATACCGCCGACTATCCCGTTGTACCTCTCTTGCGACCATCCTGCCTCGTTGATGAAGATATCAACGTAAATAGGGGAAGTGAAGTAATACAGTTCCCCTAGAAGTCCTGCTATTACCAGGAGGAATGCGGATCTGATTGAGAATGCCTTGGTCAGGTAGAAGGAGGTTCTTGCAACTGTATTCCTAGTAGACTCTGGGATGAGCAAGAAGGGGTTTGGCAATTCTTCATTCGGTTTCGAACCACTAATCCTGGGAACCGCCGTCGAAATTACAGAGAGCAGTATTAGTGCGGAGCTGACCCTATTCGTTCCCGACCATGGCCTGAGGTCAAATCCAAGGACTTGTTTTCCTGAAAGCGCCGGGAATCCTTCCCGGACATACTTGCCGAAGCTCCAGTCAACCGTGAAAACATCTATCACAAAGCCAAACAGCCAGATGCAGATTCCTGAAATTGCGAAGAAGGAAGCGAATGATACCCGGTTGTTGGAAATACTATAGCCGACGATTCTTGCTACTCGGAAATCTTCCTCTTCTTCCCATGGAGTCTCTTCTGAGTCCTCCACCATCTCTGCAACCAATGCCCCAGAGTCGGTCGTTGAATCGGGCGTGTCTTCGATATCCGTAGTTCTTGACCATGGGAACAGTTGGACACCTGGCTTCTCGACCATGAATAGTGGAACCATAATGATCAATGCAAGCATCCCTAGTTGTGCGGCTATGACTCCAGAGATTCCTATCTTGGTGATTAATACCCCCAGAACTGCCCCTCCGAAGATTATGCCTACCCTCTTTGCGGCGAACATCAGGCCATTCACCCTGGCTACCTCGTCTGGCTCTAGAACCTCAACTGCTAGAGCGTCGGTTGCCACGTCCTGAAGGGAAGAGAATATGTTGTGGATGAATAGGATACGCGCTACTAGATCGATCTGCCCATTCAAGTCAGGAACCAGGAGCAGAGATCCAAGAGTCAGTGCCATTCCTGTTTGGGCGAACACGATCCATTGTCTTCTGGGCCCATATTTCTCGATGTAAACAGCGTCTACAAGAGGCCCCCAGATCCACTTGAAGGTCCATGGGAGGGAAACAGTGGCGAACAGGATTGCTATCTCGGGCACTGAAACCCCATTTGCCACTAGGTATGCTGCGAAGGTAACTCCTGCGAAACCCGATGGAAGCCCTTGGGCGAAGTAGAGGAGGCAAAGTGTGAGTACACGCTTCACTGGGTTCTCAGTAATCGCGCCGCCCTTTCCTAGCTCACTTACGTTATTCGACATCCTCTCGAGCCAGGACAGGGTTTCCTCTGGTTCTGCAGATAAAACCGCATCTTCGTGATCCTCGGCACTTGCAGATGAGGTTGGGCTAAGGAGCCAATCTTCCCTCCTGCCAATGAACAAGACCAGGGCAATTGCAATGACAAAGGGGACGAAGAAGGCGATTGGGCCCAAGTTTGTCAATCCTGAAGCAGATGATGGGCCCGAAGATTGGGCATCTACCAAAATTACCCTCCTAGCGTCTACCGGGGAAATGCTGTCATCCGAAACTACCAGCCTTGCATATATTGTCGAATTGCCGGACTTTTCGTGCGGGTCTAGTTTTATGCTCCAAGATGACCAGTCCCCATCCTTGGATAAATCGGCGGCTCCTGACCAAACTCCCCCTCCGACCTTGACCTCGACAAGGCCTGTTCCAGGGGCTGCTCCATTGGAGGTGCCTGTGACATAGCTCTGGTTTCCTATTTCTTGCAGGGTGGAGAG
>JAZANL010000082.1:0-2678 GCA_036251765.1 Thermoplasmatota archaeon
GGCCAAACAATCACTGCAATAACGGCCCATGAGGATTACAACGGGGTGGCAGAGGTTGTCGTAATGGCAGACGACGGCGCAAAGACGTCCCAGACCTCGGTCGTCTTCTTCGTGATTAACGTAAACGACGCCCCCGAGATCGACGTCTCCAGCCTCGAAGGACTAACAATGAAGGCCGGTGATTCGGCATCAGTAGGGATACTCCCACTAATGTCGGACGTCGACGACCCGGACGAGGAGATTTGGGTCGATGTAGATACTGCGATACCGGGATCGGTCCAATTCGATCATATCAACGGAGTCCTCAACATGATGTGGGAAGATCCAGGTGAGCACAGCGTCAAACTAACCCTCATTGACAGCCATGGGGACTGGAGCTCCTCGCAGTTCGTCGTAACAATCCTAGACTCGAAGCCACTCACATGGCAAACAGACTTCGATGAGGGCGTTCTTGACGTAGAGCTAGAGGATTTCTCAATCGGGTCCAATCCCACCGTGACAATCCAGTACAACGGGGAAGTAGAACTGGTCGACTCCGAGGTTCGGTGGTCTATTTGCAACGGCATTGTCGGAATCTGCCATTCAGCAGGTTCCTCTGATGGCCTCGGCCCCTTCCAAGCCATTTCCTCTGATGGCTCTGGGCTATCCATAGGTGATTACCTGACTCTATCCGTGAAGGCAGTAGATTCGGAGGGGTGGGACTGGGTGACGCCTGAGCAGATGGACATCCTGGTCCCAACCACTAATGAGCCTGAGACTACACCTCCTTCAGTAGAGGTGGGGGACGAAAAGGAAGCCGACCAACAGTCGGGCGAGGGGGACTCCGGACTCTCGTCAATTGAAATCGTCGTTGGAATACTGATCCTCCTGGTCTTCATCGGCGGTGGCACCATGGCCGGCCTATACTTCTCCGGTGCAATGGGGGGGACGAGGGAGGAGCAATCCAAACCCCCATACTCCCCTCCCCAAGAACCCAGCCGGCCACAACTGGAAGAGTCAATTGACTTTGAGAAACAAGAGGAGATCTACCCCCCTCTCCCCGAAGGCGGACTCCCATCCGGCTGGACCATGGATCAGTGGAAGTACTACGGCGAGCAGTATCTGGAGAGGCAGAATTAGGCAATAATGGCCTCAGACCGTGCAGACGCACCTTCAAGAAGGTGCCACTAGCAGGAAAGTCCCCGAGGGATAGCCATGTCGGAACAGGAGCAGCCGGACTCAGAGGGCCAGAAGGCCCAGAAGGATCCTCTAGACTCATGGGAAGAGGGGTCGGCGTTCGGCGTCTCCGACGACTCGGACCCAGTATGCGAGACCCCGGTCGAAGAGTGGATCGAGGGGCTTGACATCGAGTCAACTGAGCAGGTACCAATCCCTCCAAAACTGGTCGACCAGGTGATTGGGCAGGAAGCAGCATCGATAGTCGTCAGGAAGGCATCTGAGCAGCGACGCCACATGATCATGGTCGGGGAGCCAGGCACCGGGAAGTCAATGCTGGCCCGATCCATGACTGAGTTCCTCCCTCCTGAACAGCTTGAGGACATATTGGTCTACCGAAACCACGAGGACGAGAACGAGCCGAAGGTTCGAACGGTTCCAGCAGGCAGGGGTTCCAGGCTCATTGCCGAGCGCAGGGCTCACGTCCGCCAGCAGAGGGAGCGCACCAACAGGACACTCCTGTTCATCGCCTTGGTGGTGGGGGCCGCCTTACTGCTAGCCACCATCTCTTCAGGAGAGATTCTCACGTTCATCTTCGGCTCGTTCATCTTGGTGTTCGGCTACTTCTTCCTCAGGACAAGGCTAACCGCAGGCGACGAGTCAAACATCCCAAAACTCCTCATCAAGCATGAGAGGAGTGACGAGCCCCCGTTCATCGATGCAACAGGGACTCTGGCGGGCGCGCTTCTGGGCGATGTCCGACATGACCCATTCCAATCGGGCGCGGATCTAGCAACACCGGCTCACGAGAGGGTTGAACCCGGTGCTGTACACAGAGCAAACAAGGGAGTACTCTACATCGACGAGATCAGGATGCTAAGAATGGAGGAGCAGCAGGCCCTACTAGTGGCAATGCAGGAGAGGGAGCTTTCCATCAGCGGCCGCTCGGAGAGATCATCAGGGGCCCTGACGAAGTCAGAACCGGTCCCGACAGACTTCATCTTGGTCGCAGCCGGCAACCTGGACAGTATCCAGAACATGCACCCAGCATTGAGGAGCAGAATAAGGGGATACGGATACGAGGTATACGTCAATACCGACATGAAGGACACGGAGAGGAACAGGCGCAGGCTGATCCGATTCATCGCACAGGAAGTAAGGAACGAGATGACCAAGGACACCGGCAAGTCAATCCCACACTTCGACAAGCAGGCAATCTCACTGGTGCTCAAAGAGGCTCAGAGGAGGAGCGGCAGGAGGGGGAAACTTTCCCTCAGGCTCCGTGAACTAGGGGGACTTGTCCGTATCGCAGGCGACTTGGCCGCCGAGGAATCCTCCGAATTCACCCAGTCCAAGCACGTGGTCAGGGCCAGGGCTATCGCTAAGCCACTGGAGCAGCAAGTAGCAGACAGGTACCTCGAGAGGCAGTCCGAGTACGCAATGCTAGTGAACGAGGGCACGAGGGTAGGAAGGGTGAACGGGCTAGCAGTACTTGGAGCAGACACCGGCCTGTCAGACTACTC
>JAZANL010000083.1:0-17607 GCA_036251765.1 Thermoplasmatota archaeon
AGGTCGTCTGCATTGACGGGGACATCAAGATCAGGGAAATGGTCAGGGATGCGGAACTGAAGATTACCAATGCAGACGACCTGGACTCTTTCATTGGGGCGGAGCAGGACAGAAAGATGGAGATCTCGAAGGGAATAAGCGAGTCTGGTGCTGGAGTGGTCCTATGCTCTGGAGAGATCGACAAGGATATCCTCCACGCCCTCTGTGACAAAGGCATCCTAGCCGTGGAGAAACTTGACTCATCGGAGTTGAGAAACGCCTCCCAGGCCACTGGCTCGCGAATAGTCGAGAACCCACTCGACATTGAAGAGGACGACTTGGGGTTCTGTGGCAGCGCATCATGGATCAGGAAGGAATCTACCGATGAGGTGGAAGACGTAATCAGAATCGAGGATTGCCGAAATCCATCTATTGTCACGATCGAGGTTGGGGGCGCAGGCGAGACCGGAACCGAGGAGATCATCAGGGGGCTTCACGACTCCCTGAGGGCAACATCACTGGCCTTGTCCGAGGACGTGCTTCCAGGAGCAGGGTCTACCCACAGCAGGATTGCCCATGCAGTCAGAGCCGCCGCCGAGAGCCAAGGAGGACGGGAGCGTCTTGCAATGGAGGCATTCGCCAGAGCGATGGAGACGATTCCAGCCACACTAGTCGAGAATGCGGGCGGCGAACCGCTGGACAGGGTCCTTGAACTCAGATCGACATCTCTTGGTGAAAGCCCAATCGGCATTTCCCAAGATGGAAAGATCTGGGAGGTGGAAGGCGTCTGGCACCCAAGGTCGGTAATAGAGAACTCACTCGAGGCAGCCACGGAGACGGCAACGGGAATGTTGAGGATCGACCAGGTCATTTCAGCGAGAGGCGAATAGCCAACCGCGAAACTTCAAGCCCCTCGCACACACGCATTCCACATGGAGCGACCAAGGGCGCTTATCAGCGTCTGGGACAAAACCGGAATCGAGGGACTGGCCACATCCTTGAATTCGATGGATTGGGAGATAATCTCCACGGGGGGGACGGCCTCGAAGCTCAGGGGGGCTGGAATCGAAGTCACAGACGTATCGGAGGTCACTGGCCACCCGGAGGTTTTCGATGGCCGGGTCAAAACGCTCCACCCAGCTGTCCACGGGGGTATTCTCGTAAGAAGAGACTCTGAGGATGACATGCAGACCCTGTCCGAGCTTGGCTATGCGGGGATCGATCTGGTTTGCGTCAACCTCTACCCTTTCGAGGAGACAGCTGCAAGGGAACCACCTGCTAGCGATCAGGAACTCATCGAGATGATCGACATCGGGGGACCCACCATGGTCAGATCCGCAGCTAAGAACCACGCAGACGTCATCATAGTCACGTCACCAGAGCAGTACGACTCGATCTTGCATGCCCTTTCGGAATCAAATGGGAAGCCATCTGGTGTAGGGCTGGAAATGAGGAAGGAACTAGCCCTATCTGCATTCCAATCCACAGCAGCCTATGACAGCTCGGTTTCCAGCGAGTTATGGAGCAGATTCTCAGAGAAAGCGATACCCAATAGGATACAGGCATCGTCAGAGGAGGGCCGGGAATTGAGATACGGAGAGAATCCGCATCAATCAGCCTCATTCTTCCCGTCCTCCGGAGGCACATCAGGACTCTCAGCAGCTATCCAACACGGGGGCAAGCCCCTCTCCTACAACAACTACCTCGACCTCGATGCCGCGCTCAGACTGGCTCGGTCCCTCAAACAGACCTGTAATTTCGCAAAGCACTCCTGTGTGATAATCAAGCACACAAACCCCTGCGGCGCTTCTGCCTCGGAGAAACAGGTCTCGGCGTGGGAAAACGCTCTGGCAAGCGATCCAGAGAGCGCGTTCGGTTGCGTGATAGCCTTCGACCAAGTGGTGGGGAAGGAAACTGCAGAGGCGATTGGAAAGCACTTCTTCGAGTGCATGATCGCGCCCGGATACGAGCCCGAGGCGCTCGAGCTCCTCGCTGAGAGCAAGAACAGGAGGATGCTAACGTTGGAACCACTGGGAGAATACCCGGAGGGGCCGACGATACGTCAAGTGCAAGGGGGCTGGCTATCCCAGGAACAGGGCCCGCCAAGAATAGACTGGGAGAACGCACGCTCAGTAACCACAAGGCCCCTCGATGAGGAGGAAATCAAACTAGCGAGGTTCGGGACCTCTGTAATAGCAGAAGTCCAGTCCAATGCCATTATCCTGGTGAGAAAGACAGACACGGGTTTCTCAACAGTCGGCATCGGACCGGGGCAGACCAGCCGTGTGGAAGCAGTTCGAATCGCTGCTAGGAGGGCCGGTGACAGGGCGCTCGGAGCGATGATGGTCTCCGACGCCTTCTTCCCGTTCCGTGATGGAATCGACACATCAAACGATATCGGAATCTCCAGCATAGTGCAACCAGGGGGCTCGATCCGCGACGACGAGGTAATCGAGGCCGCGAACGAGCATGGCATGGCAATGCTATTTACAGGCACCAGGCTCTTCAGGCACTAGTGAATACATGGATTGGAAACAGATTCTAGCGGCCGGAGGCATGTCCGGAGCAATCATTGCAATCCTGATGCTTCTTCTCCTGGCTACTGGGGACGTCTTCTTCGAACTCTTCGAAACCGCAGTGCTCAGCTTTCTATCGATAATCCTAATCGCTCCGTTCCTGACCAGAAAAATTTGGCAGGAAAAACTCAACGCTCGACCGAGTTTACTACATCTAATTCCGGTGTCCTTTCTGACATTCTTCATGCCAGTTCTCGGCGCTTCATTCGGCGGCCCGTCTCTTGGCGTACTTTCCTATTGGCTCATGCTACCCGTTTTTGCGGCCTTTGGGGGGGTCTTCTGGAGCCTCCCCTTTGCGGGGTGGAACCATTACAACTCCACACGAGGCCCATAGTGAAAACCATCATACAGCGGCCTTCGATGCCCCACTGTGACCAACCCGGCGAGACCCGGATCGAATACCTATGAGGACTTGGTGTCGGCTATTGGAAACACCCCCCTGATTAGGCTAAACAGAATCACAGAGGGCTTGGACAGGTCCTCCGTCTGGGTCAAGCTAGAGAGGTGCAACCCGGGGGGCTCGATAAAGGACAGAATCGGACTGCAGATGGTTCTGGATGCGGAGGAGAAGGGCCTCCTAAAGCCGGGCGGTACGATTGTTGAGGGCACGTCCGGAAACACCGGAATCGGCCTCGCGATGGTTGCAGCCCAGAGAGGATACCGATGCATCTTCACCATGGCAGACAAGATGAGCAAGGAGAAGATAGATCTGCTCAGGGCCATGGGGGCCGAGGTCCACGTGTGTCCCACCGCGGTGGATAAGGAGGACCCCCGCTCATACTACGAGGTAGCGGCCAGATTGGCACGAGAGATTCCCGGTGCATGGTATCCAGATCAATACTCTCACGAGGCCAACCCGCTGACCCATTACCTAACGACCGGACCAGAGATATGGGAGCAGACAGCGGGCCAGATCACTCACTTCGTAGCCACGATGGGGACTGGGGGTACGATTTCCGGGACCTCCAAGGCGCTAAAGGAGATGGCCGAGTCAAACGGCTCGACCCCACCTTCGATAGTTGGCGTAGACGCAGTAGGTTCGATACTCAAAGAGTGGTTCGAAGAGGGTACCATGGGGGAGCCCCATACCTACAAGGTAGAGGGCTTCGGAGAGGACTTCATCCCATCAGCAACGGACTTCTCGGTCATCGACGAGATTCGCCAAGTGGACGACGGCGAGTGCTTCCAATGGGCGAGGGCACTAGCAAGGAAGGAAGGAATGTTCTGCGGGGGCTCATGCGGGGGTTCGATCAAGGTGGCAATAGACATCGCCAAGAAGGCCGAGGAAAGCGGAGAGGAAGCGATGGTGGTCGCAGTACTGCCCGACGCCGGTAACCCGTACCTGTCTAAGTTCTACAACGACGATTGGCTCAGGGAGAATGGTTGGGAACCCGACGATTGGGACTGATCATACCTTCTCGAATGCCATATCCAAGTCCGCGATCAAGTCATCTGGGTTCTCTATTCCCACCGATAACCTCACCAGACCATCCTCGAAACCCCTGGCCAGCCTCTCCTCTCGAGGGACCTCTGCGTGGGTCATCGTAGCAGGATGGGTAATCATCGTCTCAACTGCCCCGAGACTCTCAGCCAGGAGGCACAACTCAACGGAATTCATCAACTTCTTACCTGCCTCGAGTCCACCCTCCAACTCGAAGGAAATCATCCCGCTGAAACCACTCATCTGGGCTTTAGCAACCTCATGCATCGGGTGAGACTCCAATCCGGGGTAGACCACCTTCGAAACCTTCGGGTGTCCTTCCAGATACGCTGCGATCTTCTCGGCATTTTCCCAGTGCCTCTGCATCCTCAGGTGCAGTGTCTTCAGGCCCATTATCACAAGCCAGCAGTCGAATGGGCTGGGGACCGCGCCGACGCTCTTCTGGATGTACTTCAGACGCTCAAAGAGGTCGGCTCGATCGGTTACGATTACCCCACCTATGATCTGGTTGTGACCGCTAAGATACTTGGTCGTGCTGTGAAGTACCAAATCAGCTCCGTACTCCAACGGCCTCAGGAAGACGGGGGTCGCGAAGGTCGTGTCGACCACATACAGAAGACCATGGCTCTTCGCGATCTTCCCCACCGCTTCTAGATCTGTGACCTTAAGCAGCGGGTTAGTAGGAGTCTCAACCCAGACCATCTTCGTCTCCGGCCTAATGGCTTCCTCGACATTCGAAGCCACCTGCGAGTCAACGTAAGAGAACTCAACACCATAGTTCGTCATCAGGTTGTTGAACAGCCTTGCCGTACCACCATACACGTCATCACAGCAAACGACGTGATCTCCTTGGCTGAGTAGCTTCATGCAACTGTCAGCACTGGCCATCCCACTGGAGAAAGCGATCCCGTGCTTCCCGCCCTCCAAGGCAGCCAAGTGGGCCTCAAGCTCCTGCCTCGTAGGGTTTGATGACCTAGTGTAGTCAAACCCCTTGTCCACTCCTATTTCTTCCAGCACGTAAGTCGCAGTCTGGTAGATTGGGGGGACTATCGCTCCCGTTGTTGGGTCTGGCTTGCTCTTTCCTCTTACTGAGATTGTGTCGAAATCCATGCAACTCTGACCTCTGGGTACTGGCCACATGCAAAATAGTTTCAGTTATCCAACATCCCTTGTTCGAACCTTTACAGCGACATACCACACGCCAAAGAAACCCACTAGGATGATACTAACAGAGCCGAAACCGGGATCTGCACCGTCCCAGGAACTAGGGTCAGAAATCACGCCACTCCCGAGCGTAGAAACGTACCATACGAATGCCGATGAAATAGTAGACATTAGTGATATGAGGGCAATGATCCCTGCCTTTGCGTGCCGCGGGACGGTCTTGCCAGTTGCATAGTACTCGAACATTGCAGGGCCAAAGAACCGATTCGTCAATGACCACCTGAACATCCTCTCACTAGAATACGAGAATAGGAAGGCAGCGGGCACAGCCCATGAGACCGTAGGCCAGCCTGGAATCCAAATCCCAATTATAGCGAATCCCACAAAAAGGACTCCGAGACCGAAATACAATCGATTGAGAAAGGGGTTGCTAGACGAGCAGTACTTCTCGACTATCGCGTCAAGACTTTCCATTCTCTCCATGTAATGTGGCTAATCGCAACTAACGCTGCCTATAGTTTTCATTCCGAAGACTCAAGCCAGAACTCCCTGCCACACAGTCATGGGAGCCCCCTTCGTACTCCCTCGGATCGGCTCGATTGAAGACCCCCTGAGGTTAGCAGTACTAATTTCAGGAGGAGGCTCTGGCCTGGCCTCTCTCCTCAAATTCCAAGAGAAGGAGCCGCGGAGCCATCGGACGGTTCTGGTTCTGGCAGATAGCCAAGATGCAGGAGGCCTCGAGCATGGGAGGAAACTCGGAATAGAGTCGAAGGGCATCCCAGTACCATCCGAACTACCCATCTCAGAACGTCGTCTGGCGCACGAAGAAATGGTGGAGAGAACGCTCCAGTCAGTCGACGCGGAATTGGTGGTTCTCAGTGGATACATGAGGATCCTGACTCCATCATTTGTAGGCAAATGGAAGGGCAGGATCATCAACGTACACCCGTCGTTGCTGCCTGACTTCCCAGGGGCCCACGCCCATCGCGACGTACTCTCTTCAGGGGTTACAATGACTGGTTGTACAGTGCATCTGGTTGACGAGGGAGTCGACTCCGGCCCCATCCTAGCTCAGAGGGAAGTCCCAGTGATGCCGGACGACGACGAGTCCTCCCTCCAAGAGAGGGTCAAACTAGTGGAGCACGTCCTCTATCCAGAGGTGATCGACTCACTATGCACGGGCCAAATATCACTCTAAGTCCTCTGGTGTATTCACATTCAGAAGTACTGCTGGGTCCTCTATGAGTATCGAATGCTTGGCCTCTGCGAACTGCACCCTAAGCGGCCGCCTGTCACCTCCAATTATCTCGAGAACTTCTTTGGTTCGGATCAAAGAAAGAAGAGGATGCGCCCTCTCCCCATCATGGGGCATGATCAGTGAATCGCCTTCGCATATGCTCTCTTGTAGGGATAGAAACATCTCCGAAGAGGCCCAAGGGTAGTCCACGGTAGCCAATTGGAGCAAACCATCTTCGCACTCTGGGTCAAGGAGGGCCTCCTCTATCGCATCGATTGGTCCAGCGTAAGTGTTCGAATCGAGGACCCACTCGATGTCTAGATCCAACCCAATGGCCGAGCCGTATTCCTCAACGTCCTCGGGTAACGCGACCGCGATTCTAATTGGCTCTAGATTGGCGGTTGCCAGCGATGTTGCAACCCTCTCTATCATTGACTTGCCTTCTATCTCCAGAAGTGCCTTGTCGCGACCCATCCGGGAGGACCTCCCCCCGGCTAGCAACAGTGAACGCATCCTGCTACCTCAGTTCGTCCAAGCGCCTCAAAGCGTGGTTAATCTCTTCCATTAAGTCCAAAGCTCTGTTGATTAGCATCTCCCTGTCCTTTCTCGCAGAGGTCTCTGCAAGCCACTGCATTAGTTGGGTAATGTCCTCAGCATCTCTCTTTATTGTCCATTCCAGAACTTCCTCTGCTACCGGGTCATCTGATGGTAGCAACCGCTCGACCATGAGCACCAGAGGGGCTACCGATGAATTAGTGCTATGGTGTTCCCGATGCAACTCTGTCTCTAATCCTGCCTAGCAGGGAATCTCCATCGGGCACATTCACCAGGGCAAGCCTGTTGATTACTTCGCTTCCTATCTCCATATCAGCATTCATGCCGGCGAACGCCGATATGAGAGCAAGATGAGACTCCACAACCCTCCCCTCGCACCATGTTTTCAGCAACTCGTCACTTGGGCCATCATGCCCTGCACGAAAAACCTCCTCGATGCTAAGAAGCAGAGCCTCAGCCGGTTCTGTGGAGTTGATCGAGGAGGCTAGAACAACCCAAGGGTCGACCATGGCTCTTTCACAATCCAAATTGGCTAGAAGAAGTGCAGAAAGTGCGACGTCCTCCCTCCCATGTCTCTTCCAGAGAAACGGTATCAACTTCCAAAGGACCCTCTGGTCTTCTCCTGCCCCCGTAATTAGCCACGAAGCGATCCTCCTCAGGAGCTCATCCGGAGTCCCTAGATGGAAAGAGTAACCAGCAGAGCTGCCTAGTCGGTCTGTGCTTGATTTCATGATTAGTGCTGGGACACCTATGGGGTATGCCTCCCGAACGATTTTCGCAAGATTGCGATGCGATTTGTGCACTCTCGTATGCTGATCTTCCAGGAAATCGTCCAGAATTCGCTCGCCACTCATCGAACTACTGCTTCCTGGAGAGTATTTTGACGCTATCGAAGACTTCGCGTAGACTTTCCACGGAGTCATTCAACCTCATCCTGTATTCATCGATAAATGATCTGTGCACAATTTCTTCCAGCTGTCGGTCCAGGCTCCTGGCAATCGCACGGTGCTCAGCATCTTCGATCTGGAACATCTTCCTGAGGTACGCAATCTGGGATAACACGTCTTCGGATCTATCCGTGTGAATCAGCATCGCTTCCAGAACCTGCCCGTAAACCAACCTCATCTCGTTCCTATCTATCGATGACCCACAAACCTCGTCCTCCTTTCCAGCAAGAATCGAATCGTAGATCTTCTTCGGCTCACCCTCTTCAAGGTTCAGCGCATGGGCAAGCTTCACCAGGATCCTCTTCTCCCCATTGGACAATTGACCATCCCTAAGGGCAAGCTTAGATGCATTCATGAAAACTCTGGAACGATCGTCCTCAGACCACATCCCCACTGCCATGCCCATCAGGCGAGGCATCCACCCTTAATGGCTAGGTCTTGGTCCAAAACGGACCCCCCATGCAAACAGGAGCATTCATGAATGCCCCGTGCCCCGGATAATCTGCTAATCAGCCACTCCCGGGCGTCTTGCGCCCATCCGAACCCCCCCTGCCAAAATGGCGAAAACGGGGGCAGGGCCCCCGTTTGGGGCCGATGAGCCAAGGAATTGAACAATATGTCAAGTGAAGGAAAATACGTAATACATGCAACAATTAGAGTCGATGGGACCGTAGCACGCAAAGACGTCGTCGGAGCCATATTCGGCCAGACCGAAGGACTCCTGGGAGAAGGGCTCCAACTTAGGAAGCTCCAGAGAACAGGAAGAATTGGCCACGTGGATGTCAGTTTGAACAACCACAAGGGCCGTGTACAGGGAACTATCGAAGTCTCTTCTTCGATAGACCAAGTCAGCACCGCAGTTATCGGAGCAGCGCTAGAGACGATAGACAGAATCGGCCCATGCAAAGCAGTGATCAAGGTCAAGGAGATTGAGAACATTAGATCTGCAAAGAGGGACCACGTGATAGACAGGGCCAAGCAGCTTCTGCTGGGGATAGTCAACTCTGCCTCAGGCGAGTCGAAGAACATCCTCGACGAAGTAAGAGCCGTTCTAACTCTGGACACCGAGGTTGACTTCGAGGAGATGACCGCAGGACCTAATGTGAAAAACTCGGATTCGATAATTATCGTCGAGGGAAGGAATGACGTCCGCAACCTACTGAAGTTCGGAATCAAAAACGCGATTGCAACGATGGGCTCTGGCATCAAACCAGAACTCGCCGAACTCGCTTCCAAGAAGAAGACGGTTACCGCATTCCTGGATGGGGATCGCGGCGGAAAGCTGCTACTGATGGAGATTAGCGGAACGCTGGGCAAGTCCCTGACGCACGTCGCCTTTGCTCCCCAGAGCAGAGAAGTTGAGCACCTCGAGGGCAAGGTAGTGACGAAGTGCCTCGGTCAGAAGGAAGCCGCTTCGAAGGCAGTCGCACGAATTCAGACTGAAATTCAGAAGGATGACGACAAAGCCGTCGGAAAGGGCAAACCGTCATTGGAGGCCCCAGAAGAGATCAAGGGTTGGGCACCTATGATGGACGGCCTTAAGGCAAATCAAGCGGTAATCGTTCTGGCCGATGGTACAGGATCGGAACCAGTTGGAGCAAAGGCTCTGGAAGCAGCCCTCGGGGAGTCAGAGGGAGCACAGGGCCTAGTCTTCTCCGGCAAGGTCACCGACAGGATTCACGAACTCGCCTCTGGTGCAGGAATCAATGTCGTAGTGGGCAAGACTGTGGGGGCACAATCCCTCAAGCTCGGAGTGCAAGCATACTCTGTAAAGGACCTAGAGTGAGTTTCAGAGACCCGTTTCTGGCAGGCTAATTCTCTGCCAATAATGGCCCTCTGGAGGGTGAGCATAGCAGAAGCCATCAAAAGTCTCTCATGCCCGCTCGGACCGATGCAACAGACTACCATGGCGATACTTACTCTCTATGGTGCTCTATCCATCACCCTACTGGCACTATGGTTCAGGCATAAGTCGGTATTGAGGCAGAGGAAGAGACTAGCCTTGAAACTGGGATCAATTAAGGGCAACCTGACCGAGACCTCCGAGAGGTTGGACCTACTGTCCAGAGGCGTGGACACAATCCTGTCCGATGCTCCGGAAGTTCACGATCTTCTAGGTGTTCACAAGTCCTTAGAGGCTGCAGAGTCTCTACTGTTCAACCAAGGAATACCTGTCAGTAACAGCGAGTCTTGCGCTATTGTAAGCCATGCTGTCAAAGCCCTCTTGAGTCACTATCCAGAAGACGTCCCAGAGGATGGGAGAAGCATTGTCCAAGGGCTAAAGCCACTTTCCAAGAGACTAGCCGCCATTCTCACAGAGGCAGAGATGAAAGCCGAGGACGTAGAGATTTCTGCATCAGAGCACAGACGGGCAGGAGAGCTTTTCCACTCAGTGGAAAGGTTTGATTGGGCAGCAGATTGCTTCCAGAGAGCCAACGACCTAGACCCAGAGGACGAGTCTGCACTACGGTCCCTATCGGCGATCCAGAGAGAGAGTGGTGACTTCGAGTCCTTAGACAGAACGCTAGAGAGGTTGCTAGCGATCGTGCCAGACGATATCGCCGTCCTCAACGAGCAGTCGGTGCTCCTAGACGCCACCGATGACGAGAGACTCATCAGAAATAGAAAGAGGCTAGAGGGACTAGGTGCTGCCTCATTGCCCACTGAAGAGGAGGGGGAACTATCCCTCATCGCGCAGAGAGCACGAGAATCGGGAGTTGGTGGAGCCACACAATCTGACACTGCCCCCAGATTAATCGAGAAGGCAGCCAAGCAACTACTTCTGGGCGAATTCAGAGCGGCACTTGAATCGGTTGATGCCGCAATAGAGAGAGACCACGGTTTCGGACAGGCATGGTCACTGAAGGCAAGGCTGGTCGCGGCGTCTGATGGGTCAACCAAGGACGCACTGAAGTGTATCAGGAGGGCAAATGCGCTTGGAGAGTACACAGTAATACTCGAATCTGAGATCCTCGATAACGATGGCAGGACCGATGCTGCGATAGAGGTACTAGAGGAGCACCTGTCCAGAACCCCAGGTGATGCAGAGGCAAGAGGAAAACTCAGCCAACTCTGGTTGTCCAGTGGCTCTGCCGAGTCAGCACTGAAGACTCTCGATGATGCGCCAGAGGAGTCATGGGGGTCAGCCACACTCCATGTGATGAAGGGGAGGTTAAGTCTCGTAGAATCTGACGAACACAGAGATGAAACTGGGAAAATCGACCCAATCCCTGTTATCGATGCTCTCGCCTCATTCGACAGGGCCGTGGAAATCGACAGGGAATCAGGTTTAGCTTGGCTTGGGAGGGCTCGGGCTCTGAGATACCAGAAAGCATTCGATGAGGCAGAAGTGGCACTAGTTCGAGCACGAAGGCTGATTCCAGATCACCCTTCGATATCTCTCGAGGAAGCACAACTCTCACTCGAAACAGGAGATTTGGAACAGGCAAACGCTCTCACCTTGGAGGCTACTACCACTCTGAAGGAAAACCCGACAGTGTCGTTCATCCGTGGAATCATAGCGGCTAGAAACGGTCGTCTGGAGGAGGCTACCAAACTATTCTCACAGACCCTTCAACTCGATCCGAAACACACCCGAGCCAGACTCAACAGGTCGTCCGCAGCCCTGCTTGGTGACGATCTGGCCTTGGCTCTTGACGACGCCAATCAGTTGGTCGAAGACCGTCCAAATCACGAACTAGCCCGCCTGAGGAAATCTGAGATCCTCATGAACCAAGGGGACTGGGCTAATGCCGAGTCCGAGTTGCGCGAGCTTCTAAGACTGAATGGCAACCATTCGATGGGACTAGTCCACCTTGGGACATGCATGATTGCTATGGAGAAGTCAGAACAAGCAGAAAAGCCGCTAAACAAAGCGATAGAGACGAACCCCGGCCTATCCGAGGCATGGTACCAGCGGGGGCTTCTGTACCTAGACTTCGGGAGGTCCGATGAGGCGATGTCAGACTTTGAGGGAGCGGTAAGGGCCGATTCCCAGCATCTCGATGCAAGGCTTAGAATAGCCGCTATACTCCACGAAGGAAAAGATACCGAGAAGGCAGCTGGTGCATGGAGGAAGGTTCTCGACGTCGACCCACAGAATAGGCTCGCTAGGAGGAGGCTGGAGGAATGCCGGTCTCAAATCACCTCTCGCAGAGAAGAACTCCTTCCAAAGGATTGAACAACACGCACTCTGACGACCCGACATGCACTCTCAGCAGATGGTTGAACCTGGCTCAATTGCACCTGACTTCGAACTCCCGAACGCGAACGGAAACTCAGGCGGAGACACCCTTTCCCTGCGGGATGTAATGGGCGAGAATGGTGCCGTGATATTCTTCACTTGCAATCATTGCCCATATGTGGTTGGCTCCGAGCCCAGAATAGAGAACGCTGCGGAAGTGGCAAGGAAACATGGCCTAGGATTCGCAGGAATAAACTCAAATGATCCCGTGAAGTACGAATCCGACTCATGGGACAACATGGTCAAGAGGGCCAACAAGGGGATGACCTATCCATATCTCCACGACTCTTCCCAGGAGGTGGCCCTGTCTTACGGGGCCGAGAGAACACCGGAGTTCTACCTATTGAATTCAGACTCACTCGTGGTCTACAGGGGACGTCTGGATGACTCCCCGAGAGACCCATCCCATGCCACGACCTCGGAATTGGAGGATGCAATGGAAGAACTCGCATCGGGGACTAATGTCTCGGTTCCAAGGACAGAGAGCATAGGGTGCTCAGTCAAGTGGAAGGAATAGGTGCTAACTTGGCAATGGGACTACCCGCAAGGGCATTCTACACCGTAATGCGACTAGCTCCATCTGGAATTAGGATGCGGATGTGGAGAGGCCTCTATCAGAGAATGGCAAGATCACAGACCGACCCCAGCTTCCGATTCATGAACTACGGATTCACCGATGAATCAGAACTGGAACTCCTGGAGGGGGACGAGCCAGACAGGCTGTTCATCCAGCTATACAACATGAACATCAGAGACGTGGAGATAGAGGGAAGGGAAATCCTCGAGATTGGCTCTGGCAGAGGTGGAGGTGCGAGTTGGATAGCCAGGACGTACCAACCTAAGCTGCTTCTGGCGGTAGACTACTCGGCAGAGGCCGTGGGACTATCCAAGGAGTGGTTTTCCGAACAGGAAAATCTGGAATTCAAGGAGGGTAACGCTCAGGACCTCCCCCTTTCCGAAGAGTCATTCGATGTCGTATACAACGTAGAGTCATCCCACTGCTACTCGAATATCCCAGACTTCCTTAGCGAGGTCTTCAGAGTTCTGAGGCCCGGAGGTAAGTTCTGCTGGACGGATATGCGCGACTCAAAGACGATGGAGAGGATGCATGATCAGTTCTTGTCGACTGGCTTCAGCATTGAGTTGAGAGCAGACGTGACTGGAAACGTGGTCGATGCGCTGGATCTCATTGACCATGGCAGAAGGGAGATGATACGGCAGAGTGCCCCAGCATCCCTGAGGAAAAGCTTCGAGACATTCGGCGGAGTCCCTGGAACGCCTATCTATGGTGCACTCAAATCCGGAAAGATCCAGTATTACAGGTATCTTCTCTCCAAACCAAAGTAGTCTAGGTTAGTATTGCTCTAGGACGAGTTCGGTCTGGGTTGAGCTGATGTCACCCGGGGCCGCCAACCACATCCTGTCCAGCATATCTCTGAGAGCCACCGTGTCATCAACGTGAACCACTGCAACCAAGTCCGCATCCCCGCTAATCTCGTACACGCATTCTACTCCCACCCATCCGGAGAACTCCCCGGCAAGTGAACCGATTTCGGTCCCCGGGCCCACTTTGAGTCGAATCAGGGCAGTCAGCCCAATCCCCGATTCCCTAACCGTATAACCTCTGATTACTCCCTCGTCCTCTAGTCTCTTGATACGAGTCCTCACAGTTCTCTCGGTGACTCCTACGCCCTTTGCTATCTCTACGTAAGGGGCTCTCGCAGACTCCCTGAGGAAGGAGAGAATGGCCCTGTCAAGGGAATCTACATTACTCATTGAATCCTCCGGAAAACATGCAACTTATGGTTATTTCTTGATGGTTTGTCAATATTTTAGCGATGAATCTTGCCCTTTTTCGACCATGAGACAATCCAAGATTCTTGGTTGCGTTCAAATGGGATGGCTTCACTGCACCATCATGAGTCAGGAGGAGACAGTCTCCCAACTCAGGATTCAGGAGTACTTGGACGACGTCTCGGGACTTGACATCCCCCACTCACATTCTCAGTGGTACAACATAGATGTAGCGTCACTATTGAATGGCTCTAGCATCGAAGGGCACGAACTTGATCCATCCACTGGCTCATCTCTGATTTTCCTCTCGCGGAGTGTCATGCTCTGCTGCCCAGAATCTGGAAGAATTCACCACTATCCGAAGCACCTGCTACATTGCTTCGTCGACGACAATCGCGCCAAGTCCAACGAGGCGGACGGCGTGCTGATGAGGGCCGAACTATTCTCCATATCACCCAATGAGGAGCAACTCTGCTGGGAGTGCTGCTGCAGATCCGAACTCGAAGTTCCTGAGATTCAGAGCAAGGTTTCCCGATGGCTCAGCTGGTTGAACTCCTAGAGGGAACCAGCGCTACCTTGAGAAGCCAAGTACCTGTGGGAGTCCCAATGGGTGCCGCTATCAGCGACATCTTCGCTCGGGCAATAATCGACTCACGCGGCAACCCTACCGTAGAAGTCGACTGCTACGTAGATGGCTCGTTGAGCGGCAGAGCAGCAGTCCCATCAGGAGCCAGCACGGGGACACACGAAGCCGTAGAACTGAGGGATGGTGGAGAAAGATGGATGGGCAAGGGCGTCCAAGAAGCGGTAAACAACGTGAACGGACCAATCCGCGAGGCCCTCATCGGAATGGACCCATCAAATCAGGAGGAGATAGACGCCCTCCTTATCGAATTAGACGGATCCGAGAACAAAGGGAACCTAGGCGCTAATGCCACACTGGGAGCCTCTCTTTCATGCCTCAGAGCAGCATCCCATGGTGAACTGTGGAATCATGTCTGTCAGAGCGGGGAGTCGAGTCTACCCGTGCCAATGATGAACATACTGAACGGGGGGGCCCATGCCGAATCCAACGTCGACGTACAGGAGTTCATGGTCGTCCCACATGGATTCAAGGAATTCTCTGAGGCCCTCAGGGCCGGAGTCGAGATTTATCACGCACTCAAGTCCACTCTGAAGGAGGAAGGACTCCTCGGAGGCGTTGGAGACGAGGGAGGCTTTGCTCCGAATCTCTCTAGAAACGAGGAGGGACTTAGACTGGTCAAAGAGGCGATAGAGAGGGCCGGCTACTCTCCCGGCAATCAGGTCTCAATCGCATTGGACGTTGCAGCACAGGAGTTTTTTGACGGAACCAACTACCACTTCGATGGGCATGGAATTTCGGGTGCAGAACTTGGGGAGATATACTCGAAGTGGCTGGATTCCTACCCGATAGTCTCCATCGAGGACCCGTTCGGGGAGGACGACTGGGACTCCTGGATCGGCTTCACCTCTCAGGAAGGACACAGGGTGCAGATAGTAGGTGACGATCTGTATGTGACCAATCCAAAGCGACTCGAGAAGGGCATTTCGCTCGGTGCGTCAAATGCCATCCTCATCAAATTGAACCAGATAGGGACTTTCACCGAGACCATGGAGGTGATTAGCAAGTCTCGTGAAGCCGGATTCGGGACTATAATCAGCCATCGTTCCGGCGAGACTTCGGATGACATTATCGCCGATCTAGCGGTTGGAACCAATTCGATGCAGATCAAGACAGGGGCACCAGCGAGGTCGGACAGGACATCGAAGTACAACCAACTACTGAGAATCTCTGAGAATGTGACAAACTATCCCAAGCTATTCCAATGAGGATAGAATAAGTGGCAGAACTATGCTGGCATCGGACTCGATTACGAACTGTGGCGTGTCCACTCCAAGCTTGCCCCAACTGATCTTCTCTGTTGGAGGGGCACCAGAGTAGCCCCCGAAGGAGGGTCGGGACTCAGAGATTTGAGCAAACCAGGCCCAGAGAGGGACATCCAATCCAGCATCCTGCCTAAGCATAGGGACCACTGAGATTGCAAAATCCCCCGAAATCCCTCCACCGACCTGGAGCATTCCTGTAGGGGAGTCATCCTCACGGTACCAATCAGCGAGAGAGTGCATCGTATCCAGACCTCCTTTAACCACTGAATTGGTCTTGAGAGTGCAGTCTATCACTCTCGCAGCAAGAAGATTGCCGAGCGTTGAGTCCTCCCAACCGGGCGTGAATATCGGGAGGTTAGCATCAGCTGCAGCTACCAACCACGACTCTTCGGGAGGGGATGAGAACTCGACATCACCATGGAGAATCAGGTCATACACGTATTCGTGAGGAAAGCGACTGTCCCCAACGGCCTCTGACTCCTCCCAAAGGGACAGCATCTTGTCCCCAACTAGTGTGAAGACGCTCTCTGGAATAGCCACGTCGGTGACCCGATTCATCCCTCTGTCTCGTAGGGCAGCGTCTTCCTGCTTACTCTGCCCCCTCCAATCCGGCACTCTCTCGTATTCTGATCTGGATATGAGCCCGAATAACTCCTCCTCCAGATTGGCCCCAGTGCAACAAATCGCATGCACATTCTGATCCCTGATTGCAGGGGCCAGGCTCTTCCCTATCTCTGCCGTTGACATCGCCCCTGCCATCGTAATCATCAATCGACCATTTTTTTCCAGGAAATTTCTCAGTGACTCTATGCATCTTGCCAGCTCACCCGCATTGAAGTGGCTGTAGTGGGTCTCGATGAAGTCTCTAACTGCCATCTAACCACTCCTAAACCGCCCCAGGCTCTTCCTGAACACGAGCTTCAATCCCGGGTTCTCTGATACGAGCCTACTGTGAATCAAATCCGCCACTGCGTCAGAATCGCTTCCTCCACACGTGAAAACATCAATCGCCAGCATCCCTCTTTCGGAATAGCAATGCGCTGTAACGTGACTCTCGTCGATCAGTACCGCCGCTGCAAAACCAGGGGGGCTTTCCGTGCCGTCGAAGACCTCGACATGGGAGTGAACCTCCCTTATCCCAGATTCGCGGACGCAGTCTCTGAGAATTCCTAGGACCCAATCCCCGTCGCCCTTTTCCCCCCTCTGATAGTCCACATAGTCGAGAAGCACATGGGAACCCGCAGAATCAGCACCAGTCACACAGCCTCAGCCAAGTCACCGAGATTTCAAACTCACTCTTCGACTAGCCATTCCCTGAGTCTGCGTAACCCTTCCTCTATTGCCTCTTCGTCAGCCGCGTAAGATACCCTTACGAAACCCTCTCCACCCGTGATTAGTGATGCTGGAATCAACTGGACGCCAGCCTCCAACGCTCCATCCGCGAACTCCACGTCACTCATTCCTGTTCCTGTTACGTCTGCGAAGACGTAGAACGCCCCTTCTGGCTCAGGCACCCTGATCCCAGGGAGGGCGTCCAGCCCATCCATCATCATCTTCCTTCTCTTCAGGTACTGCTGATTGAATTCCAAAACCGAGTCTTCGCATTCCAGAGCAACTCTTGCCGCTTCCATCATGAATGTAGGGATGTGTGAGGCGGAGTTTGCTTGACTCTTCACAGCTGCTCGCATCGCATCGCTGGGACCGGTGAGGAACCCGACCCTCATTCCGGTCATGGCCCATGACTTGGACCATCCGTTGACCAC